>NZ_JBSFIE010000024.1:0-116629 GCF_053597395.1 Streptomyces sp. NPDC001415 | reverse complement strand
CTAGTAGCTCCGCTACGAGGACCTTCCGGCGCCTTGCGATCGCACGCACCAGACGCCCCGGCCTGATCCGGACGGGGTTTAGACACAGGCTCTTACGGAGGAGGGCGGACGATCAGGGTCAAGTCGCCCTGGAATACCTCGGGTTCGTCGCCATCCTGCTGCTCGTCGGCCTCGCCGCGATCCAGCTCGGGGTCGCCGCGTACGCCGTGAACCAGGCGGGGACGGGGGCGCGGGCGGCGGCGCGGGCGGCGAGTCTGGACGATCCGAGGGCGGGCGAGCCGAAGCTGGACCCTGTGGCCGCCGGCACGGCCGCGGTCAGCGGCTGGCTCAAGCCCGACGTCACGCCTGCCGGGTCCGGCGGGGACGGGGTGGCGTACACGGTGACCATCAAGATCCCCAGCGTCATCCCCGGCATCTCCGACTTCGGCACCGCCACCCGCACCTCCACCATGCCGAAGCTTCGGCCCCACAACTGACCCGAGACGACTGGAGACGACACACATGAGTCTGCGGGCACGCATCGCGGTCCCCGAGGAGACCGGCGCCGGGCGGGAGGACGGCCACCTGGTCGCCTCCTACCGGGCCAAGCTCCTGGAGGAGATCGACCTCGCGGAGATGTCGTCCCTCGCCGCCGCCGAGCGTCGGGCCCGCCTGGAGCGGGTGCTCGGGCACATCATCAGCCGCGAGGGCCCGGTGCTCTCCACGTCCGAGCGGGCCGGGCTGATCCGCCGGGTCGTGGACGAGGCGCTCGGCCTCGGCATCCTCGAACCGCTCCTCGAAGACGCCTCCATCACCGAGATCATGGTCAACGGCCCCGACCAGATCTTCGTCGAGCGCGGCGGAAGGGTGGAGCAACTCCCGCTCCGGTTCGCCTCGCACGAGCAGCTGATGCAGACGATCGAGCGGATCGTGTCGACGGTCAACCGGCGCGTGGACGAGTCGAACCCGATGGTGGACGCCCGGCTGCCGTCAGGCGAGCGCGTCAACGTGATCATCCCGCCGCTCTCGCTGACGGGCGCGACCCTCACCATCCGCCGCTTCCCGAGGTCGTTCACGCTCCAGGAGATGATCACCTTCGGCTCGCTCGACGAGCACATGCTGCTGCTGCTCGCCGGTCTCGTACAGGCCCGCTTCAACATCATCGTGTCGGGCGCCACCGGCACCGGAAAGACCACCCTCCTCAACGCCCTGTCCGGCCTGATCCCGCCGCATGAGCGCATCATCACCATCGAGGACTCCGCCGAGCTCCAGCTCCAGCAGGCCCACGTCATCCGCCTGGAGTCGCGGCCCCCGAACGTCGAGGGCAAGGGCCACGTCTCCATCCGCGACCTCGTACGCAACTCGCTGCGCATGCGCCCCGACCGGATCGTCGTCGGTGAGGTCCGCGGCGGCGAGTCGCTCGACATGCTCCAGGCGATGTCCACCGGCCACGACGGCTCGCTCGCCACCGTCCACGCCAACAGCGCCGAGGACGCCCTGATGCGGCTCCAGACGCTCGCCTCCATGTCGGAGGTGGAGGTCCCCTTCGAGGCGCTGCACGACCAGATCAACTCGGCGGTCGACGTCATCGTCCAGCTCACCCGGCACGCCGACGGCGCCCGCAAGATCACCGAGATCGCCCTGCTCGAATCGCACGGCCGCGACCCGTACCGCATCACCACCGTCTGCCGCTTCGACGCCCAGCCCATGGCCGCCGACGGCCGCATCCACGGCCGCTTCCAGTACTTCCCGCTGCCCCGCCGCGTCGCCGACCGCCTCTACCTCGCCAACCAGCCCGTCCCGCAGGCGTACGGGGTCGCCGCAAGCGCCGAACAGCTCGCCGTCCGGCACACCAACTGACCGTCCGCCCCCCCAACCGAGTCCGCCACGCCAACCGAGTTCGCCCCCCCCAACCGACAGGGATCGCGCAGATGAACCTCTCCTTCCTCACGCTCGGCGTCACCCTGCTCGCCGGGGTGCTGGCGGTCCTGGGGCTGCGCTCCTACGGGGCGGGCCGCGCCCAGCGCGAAGCCCTCATCGACCGGCTCAGCAACCCGGGCGCCCAGAGCGCGACCGGCCGGAACCGCCCGTTCCAGGGCGTGGACCGCAGGCTGCGCGGTACGACGCTGGGCCGCCGCATCGAACTGAAGCTGGCCGCCACCGGCCTCGACCTCACCCCCGGCGAGTTCTTCGTGTACATGCTGGCCGGGGTGGCCGCCCTGTGGCTGATCGCCGCGTCCGTGCTCGCCGCGTTCTTCGGCCCGCTCGCGGGTCTGGCGGGGCTGTGGAGCGCCAACTCGTTCCTCAACTGGCAGCGGCAGAAGCGTATCGAGCGGTTCATCAACCAGCTGCCCGAGCTGTCCCGCATCCTCGCCAACGCCGCCCAGGCCGGCCTCGCGCTGCGTACCGCCATCGCCATGGCGGCCGAGGAGATGGAGGCCCCGGCGGGCGAGGAACTGGGCCGGGTCACCGACCGGCTCGCCATGGGCGAGTCCCTCGACGACGCGCTCGGCGAACTCGCGGAACGGCTGCCGTCGCGCGAACTCGTCGTCCTGGTGACGACGTTGGTGCTCGCCAACCGGGCGGGCGGCACGGTCGTCAGCTCGCTGCGCAACCTCACCACCACCCTGGAGGAGCGCAAGGAGACCCGGCGCGAGGTGCGTACGACGCTGGCCCAGGTGACGGTCACCGCGTACGCCGTGCCCGGCTTCGGGATGGCCGCGCTGCTCATGCTGAACGCGGTGATGCCGGGCGCGCTGGACCGCATGACGGGCGCGCTGCTCGGCCAGGCGGCCGTCATCGTCTCGCTCGCCCTGTACGCCCTCGGATTCTTCGTGGTCCGCCGACTGTCCCGCATCGACGTATGACCCGGCAGCACTGGTACGCGGTACCCGCGCATCGACGGATGAGCCCGCGCAGCCGGCTGAAGAGACTGGGACGCGTGAGCCCACATAGCCGGCTGGAGAGACTGGAGAGAGGAGTGAGTGAGAAATGGGACTGCTCTTCGCGGCCCTGATGGGCCTGAGTGTGTACGGGATGTTCCTCGGCGTGCGCATGTACCGGGCTGAGGTGAAGCTCCCGAGCGACCTCTCCGTGGCCCTGGAGGTCGGCGCCACGCGGACCACCGCCGTCGGCTCGGCCGTCGACCGGCTCGGCATGCGCTGGGCGCCCGCCGTGCTGTGGATGATGGGCCCCGAGCGGGTCGGCAGGAAGCGCCGCCAGATCGACCTCGCGGGCAATCCGGGCGGCCTCACCGTCGACCGGTACGCGGCCCGCCGTGCGGTGTACGGGTTGCTCGGCGCGGCGGCGGCCCTGATCATGCTGCTCGAAGGGCACTGGATCATCGCCCTGGCGATGGTGGCCTTCGCCCTGTTCTGGGTGGAGGTCGGCATCTGGTCGGCGGTCCGGGTCCGCCGCGACCACATCGAACGCACCCTGCCCGACTTCCTCGACGTACTCGCCGTCGTCGTCAGCGCGGGGCTCGGCTTCCGCCAGGCCCTCGACCGGGTCGCCGACAAGTACGAAGGGCCCTGGGCGGACGAACTGCGCATCACCCTGCGCCAGATGGACATGGGCGTCAGCCGCCGCCAGGCCTTCGAGGAACTGCGCAAACGCAACGACTCCGAGCAGGTCGCGATGTTCGTGACCGCGCTCCAGCAGGGCGAGGAACTCGGCGCGCCGATCGTCGACACCCTGATAGCGATCGCCGCCGACATGCGCCGCACGGACGCGCAGAACGCCCGCCGCAAGGCAGCCCGAGCCGTCCCCAAGGCCACCTTCGCCGTGACGACCTTCCTGCTGCCGGGCACGCTGATCCTGCTCAGCGTGGGCTTCGTGTACGGAGCGAACCTGGACTTCGGGGGCTTCCTGGGAGGCCCGAAGTGACCCTCCAACTGGCCTTCACGGTAAGGGGGTTGAGCATGCCGAACCGCCGAAGGGGGATGGAATCGGCCCCCACCCTCACCCTCCAGATCAACGCGCTCCAGGCGATGTGCCGCCAGGTGTTCGGCTTCCGCCTGGCGATGATCGCGATAGGCGCCCCCTTCGCGCTCGCGGGCGCGGCCAAGGGCGCGCCGGGCCTGCTGGTGGGCGCGGCGGTCCTGGTCACGTTCATGGGCTCGTACGTCCTGTTCCGCGACTGGGAACGCTTCGGCCCGCTGCTCCTGCGCCACCCCTGGCTGCTTGCGGTGGACGCGGTGTTCGGCGCACTGCTTCTGATCACGGCGACCCCGGAGTCCCCCCTGGGCTACGTCACGATCTGCACCCCGCTGCTCGCCGGCCTGGTATACGGATGGCGGGGCGCGGGCGTCTTCGCGGGCCTCCAGGTGACGATCCTGACGGTGGTGTACGCGACGGTCCCGCAGCATCAACTGGCCGACGCGTCAGCCCTGTTGCTGCCCGGCTTCTGCGTGATAGCGGGCGCGGTCGGGGTGACGCTCCGCAACCTCCTGTTCCGCTTCGGCGCGGCGAGCCAGGCGCTGACGGAGACCCGGGCCCGCCTGGCCGTCCACGACGCGGTGGAGGAGGAGCGGGCCCGCCTGGCCCGCGACATGCACGACTCGGTGGCGAAGACGCTGCACGGCCTGGCCCTGGCGGCCGACGGCCTCGCCGCGTCGGCGGACCGCGTGGGCCCCGTCACGGTCCGCGACCAGGCCGAACTGGTCGCAAGAGCCGCGCGCAGAGCGGCAGCGGAATCCCGGGAGCTCCTGGCGGACCTGAGGCGGACGCCGGGGGAGCGGACGTCGGGGGAGGTGGACGTGCTGCGTGAACTGTCCTTGTCCGTACGGGACTTCACGAGGCGAACGGGCACGGGAGCGCAGTGGAGGGTGCTGGGCGAAGACCCGGCATCGACCTTCCCGGCGGGGGTGGCCCGCCAACTGGTCACGATCGCGAACGAGGCGATGGACAACGCGCACCGGCACGCCGGCCCGGCCCGTATCGAGGTGGAGGCGGGCGTCGAGGGCGCGCTGTTCCGCCTCAGCATCCACGACAACGGCCGGGGCCTGCCCCCCGGCACCACCCTCGACGACCTGAAACGCACGGGCCACTTCGGCCTGGTGGGCATGGTGGAACGGGCGGCGGCGATCGGGGCGCGGATCAGGGTGGGCAGGGGAACGGCACGGTCGGGCACGGAGGTACGCGTGGAACTCCCGCTGCACGTAGGCGGGTTGTCCGGAAAAGAGACGTCGGGAACTCCTTGAGAGGGGGCGCCATGCCGAACGGAATCACCTACGGGGGCGGAGTGCATGACGTAAGTGACGTGCATGACGTGCGCGCCCCGGCATGTCCACGGCAGCCATTGCGGCCGCTGACGGTCGTCATCGCGGACGACAATCCGGTGGTACGGGCGGGCCTGACCGCGCTGCTGCACGGCCGCCACGACATCGAGGTGGCGGCGGAGGCCGCCGACGGCCGAGAGGCGTACGAAGCGGCGGTGCGCCACCGCCCGGACGTGATCCTGCTGGACGTCCGCATGCCGGGCGTGGACGGCATAGCGGTGTTGCCGTATCTGGTGGGCTTGGCCCCGGTGATGATGCTGACGTACAGCCGCGAGAGCGAGATCGTGCGGGAGGCGCTGAGGCTCGGAGCGGGTGGCTACCTGGTCCACGGCGAGTTCACGGCGGACGAACTGACTTCGGCGGTGCGGGGGATGAGGGAGGGCAGGGCCGCCTTCACCGCCACGGCGGCGAACGCACTCCTCGCCCACGTACGCGCACAACCGGACCCTCAGCCTGCCATTTCCACGCCACCTCTTTCGCAACTGCAACCGGTTGTGGCACAGTCTTCAACTGCACAGCGAGCAGTGTCCATGCGCAACAGGGAAGATTTCAGGCTGAGTTCGCGGGAGGCCGAGGTGATGGAGTTGATCGCGGCGGGCATGAGCAACCAGCAAATCGCGGCCACGTGCTTCATCAGCGAGAAGACGGTCAAGAACCACATCAACCGCATCTTCGCCAAGCTGCACGCCACAACCCGCAGCGAGGCGATCGCCCGCTGGCTGGGGGTGTCCGGTGGGTAAGCCCCGCACTTGGGCCCGGATTTGGGCCCCAGGACCCTCGGCGGCCTCCGGAACCCCGCCTTACGTTCCCGATGACGTACGACGTGACGCCGCAACCGGAGGAGAGCCGCGAGATGCCGCAGGACACGCTGCTGAAGACCGCCGTCGCTGCGCAGGTGCGGGTGAGCGGCTGGAGGGACACGGCGATCACCCGGATCCGACGCCGGTACGCGGGGGCGGGCTCCGGGCGGGGCCGGTACGGGGACCGGGGGCAGACTTCGTTCGAGTATCTGGGGATCATTTTGGTGGTGGTGGCGATCATCGGCGGGATTATGGCGACCGGGATCGGGAGCGAGATCACCACCAAGATCAAGGAGCAGATCAACAAGATCAAGGCCGGCGGCTGACTTCACGGTTGCGCGGAGACCGAGGGCAGGCTTTCCCCATCTATGTGGTGATGGTGGCGGGCCTGCTCTTTCTTGCGTTCGCGTTCTTTGCGGTCGGCCAGGCGTCAGCGACGCGCAATGGGGCCCAGGGTGCGGCCGATTCGGCGGCTCTCGCAGCGGCACAGCGAGTGCGCGAGGAATTGGGCCCGAAGGTGCTTACGGCGCTCACGACACCCGGCGGTCTCGACGACATCTTCAACGGCATTGTCATCGCTGATGCGCACAACGAGGCCGCGACCTTCGCGTCGAAGAACCACGCCGATCTGACGGGGTTCGACTCGCGCGCCGGTGGTGTCGGCCGGTTCAAGTTCACCGCGGATGTCAAAACGCAGTACACGGTGGGGACATCGGTGATCCCAGGCACCGAGGACGAGCACGGAACCGCGAGTGCCACGGCGATGATCGAGCTGCGGTGCACGCTTCCGTCCGGCGGCGACGGCGGCAGCAGCCCGTCGCCGACACCGACCTCGACTTCTGCTCCTACGCCGACTCCTACGCCGCCTCCCGTCACGATCACGTGCGACGGCAAGGACATGCCCGTCGAGCCGTTGCCCGATTTGGAGAAGATCTTCAGCGTGAAACTGGTCGACTGACAGCAAGCGACGAGCAGAGGAATGGCACCGATGAGTGTTCGGCATACGTTGAGGCCCCGGAACGGGGCTGTGGCGGCGGCGATGGTGGTCGCCATGGCGTTCGCCGTCGCCGGATGCGGCGACGGGGGCAAGGACGGCAAGACGAACGCGGGCAGCTCATCGCAGTCGAAGTCCTCGTCTTCCGGCAAGGGCCAGCAGACGGACACGTCGGCTGCTTCACCGGACCCCACGGTCAAACTCGCGGAGGCCACGGGTGAGGGCGGCGTGGTCCTCACCATCAACAGCGTGAAGCGCGACTCGGGTGGATTCCTCACCGTCGCGGGACAGGTGAAGAACACCGGCGCCGACGACTTCGTCGCCACTTCGCCGTGGGCGGGCACGGAGCGGGATGTGCTCGCGAGCGGTGACTCGGTTGCCGGTGCGACGCTGGTCGACAAGGGGGGGAAGAAGCGGTACTACGTTCTGCGCGATACAGGTGGGAAATGCCTCTGCACGATGGGGATTTCCAGCATCAAGGCGGGCCAGACCGTGCCGGTCTTCGCCCAGTTCCCCGCCCCCCCGAACGGCACGAAAGACGTCGAATTCCAACTACCAACGTTCCCCACCATGACCGTCCCCGTCTCCGGCTGAGGTGGTGATCACGCCATGACCAGAACCCGGCACGCGGCCGTAGCGATCGCCGCCGCGCTAGTCCTGACCGCCGGCGCCACCACCGCGTACGCCGACGGCACCCCGAGCAGCCCCCCACTGCCCGGCACCGAGGCGACGTCCGACCCGTCGATGAAGGTCGACGGGACCTCGCCGAACCTGAAGCTCCCCGAGGGCGGCACGCTCGCGGCGCCGAAGGTGCTCGACATCAAGTCGATCGTCGAGGACCAGGGCGGCGAGGAGCGGCGCTCGGACACCAACACCTCCGTGACCTTCGCCCTCCAGGCCGAGGTCCTGTTCGCGATGGACAGCGCGGCCCTGTCGTCCGAAGCCAACGACCGTATCCAGGGCATCGCCGCCGAGGTCAAGAAGCAGAAGGCGACCAGCGTCAGGGTCTTCGGCTTCACGGACAACCTCGGCACGCACGAGCACGGAGTGGTCCTCTCCAAGCAGCGCGCGGACGCCGTCCAGAAGGCCCTCTCCCTGTCGCTCGGCCCCGACGTGACCTTCGAGATCCGGGGTTACGCCGAGGACTACCCGATCTCGGACAACTCGACGGAGGACGGCCGCAAGAAGAATCGTCGGGTGGAGGTCAGTTTCACTCGTAGTAGCGGCTAGGGAAAATGGGCCGGGCCCAGTGCATGGTTATCCTGGCCGCTGCGCGGGGTGTGTGCGGGACGGTGACGCCACTCCGAATTGTTCTTGGGAGAGGTGATGGCGTGGCCAAGCCGGTACGCGCGGCTATCGGAAATGTGTGGATCAAGTGCCTGTTCTGTCAGGGCGATGAGTTTCGAGAACGTGAGGTGAAACTCAACAGCTCAGGCATGGAGTTCATGAACTTCGGCTGGGCGAACGAGTCGGCGAACGGGCTGATCTGCTGGAATTGCGGCTATGTGCACTTGTTCGTGAATAAAGGTCTCAAACTGTACAAACCGAAGAAGACCGAGGGGTGACGAAGCTCCCCTCGCAGGTGGTTGGCGACCGGGGCCTTTCCCGCGTCCCGCTCAGAGCAGATGGTCCGCCTTGCCGGCCTTGATGTCGCGGATGAGGTTGCGCAGGGCGTCGCGGGTGTCGGTGAGGTAGCGGTCCTCCTGTCCGGCGATGGCGATGTACGCGTTGCCGTCATCGTCGACGCCGAGGCGGAAGCAGTTGTTGCCCTCGCCGCAGTACGGCTCTTCCCACTCGATGCGGTTCATGTCGTCCCCTCCTAAAGCTGGCTCGCCACGCGCTGGATGAAGTCGACGGATTCCGTCGCGGGCAGCGCTGCCGCCTCCATCCAGTCCAAGTGGGCCCGGTACTTGGTCAACTGCGCCTCGGCGTGCATGAATTCCGGCCCGTGTGCCGAATCCAGTTGGACGGTGTCGAGCTGAGGGACCACGCCCTCGGCGTACAGCAGGGCGTGCCCGGCGCCGGGGAAGGCGCCGCGTTCCACTGGGATGACCCGCAGCTCGACGTGGTCGTGCTCGGACGCGGCGCAGAGATGGTGGAGCTGTTCGCGGGTCACCTTGCGGCCCCCGAACTGCATGCGCAGCGCCGCCTCGTGGATGTATCCGACGTAGTCGAGCGGAGGATCCTTCTCGAAGACCCGCTGACGCTCGATGCGATGGGTGACTCGCAGCTCCACTTCGAGGCGGGGCAGGGGCGGGATCACCGCGCCGAACACGGCCCGTGCGTACTCCTCGGTGTGCAGGAGGCCTGGGAGGTGGACGGTCTGTGCCGTACGGAGGCGTACGGCGTGCCACTCCAGCTCGGCGATGTCGAGGAGACCCGAGGGCAGCGTGCCGCGATATCGCTCCCACCAGCCGCGCTCCCGTTGTGCCGCGATTTTGGCCAGCGCCTCTGCGTAGCCGACGTCTGCGCACTCGTAGTTGCTCGCGAGCATGCGTACACGTTCGGGGGTGATGGGCCGGATTCCCGACTCCATGTTGGAAACCTTGGTCCGGTCGAGACCGAGCAGCCCGGCCGCGTACTCGGTGGTGGCGCCGGCCGCGGTCCGCATCTTGCGCAACTCGGCGCCGAGTCGCTTCTGGCGTTCGGTAGGGGCGGGGCGCGTCGGCATGCGGGTCAGTCTGCCGTCGTCCGCGTGTGTCGGTCCACTGGTGGGGGCAATTGCCACTGAAGTGGTGGCACGTGTGCCGAAGTTGGCCCTACAGTTGGTAACGAACCAACTACGCAAGCGAGTTGGAAGTGCATCGCGCGAGCCTGCCCGCGTGCTCCTCCCCTGGGAGGGGTGGGCCCGTGCCAGGGAGACAAGCCACTGCTCGCTGCCCCCCACCAGCACACGGGAGCCAGAGATGCTCACCACCCGCACCACTGCGGCCTGCCCGGCCGCCCACCCGGCACCGATCGTCTGCCCACCACCCCCGGAGGGGCTGTCACTCAGCCTCACCCTGCCCGGTGAACCGCACTGCGCGGGCATCGCGCGCAGCGCGGTCCGCTCGGCCCTGCACGCTCACGCGCTCGATCCGTTCGCGCCCGAAGTGGTGCTCGCGGCGTCCGAACTGGTCGCCGTGGCCGCGTACTTGAACCCCTCCCAGGACCTCTACCTCTCCCTCCGGCATCGCGACAGCGCACTGCGCCTGATCGTGTACGACGCCCATGCCCGGCACGCCCATCCCCGGCTCGCCACTGCCTGTGACGCCCGACGCCGGGGCGGGCTACGGCTGCTCGCCGCGGTTGTACGGGATTGCGGCGGCGATTGGGGATTCGGCGAATCCCGCGAACCGGGCGGCGGCACCCGGAGTTGGGCGGTGCTTCCGTGCCTCGTGAACTGAGGCTGATCGGAGCAGGGCGCAACCGGTCCGGCGCTGAGGCGGCCGATCCGGGGGCTGCACTCGGCTGATGCCGGGCGCGGCGAGTGCTGTGGCCGGCTCGGATAAGGGCGCCCGTGAAGCTCACGCTGCTCGCGCCTTCCCGGCATGCAGGATGCGCCGCCGCGGCGCTCCCGCTCAGGCCGACCTGCGGCCAGTGCCCAAGTAGGCCGTGACCTGGTGCAATCGCTGCCAGGCTGAGGTATTGGTGCCGTCGCCGAAGGTGAAGTGCAGGGCTGGGCGGGCGGTTGGGCCGAGTTGCGCGGGGGCCAGTTCGGCGAGAGCGCGGCGGGTACGCACGAGGCCGAGCTCCGCCACCGCGTCGGGGCCGAGGGTGAACGAGAGTGGGATGGACGGCGGCTCATGGTGCGCCGGAGCTGTGAGGTCGGCCCGGGCCGGACGCAGTTCGGTGACCATCGTGGCGAGGTCGTGCCGGTCCGCGAGGGTCTCCGCCAGCTTCGGCAGCGCCTCCAGGGGCGGGCGTTGGCCAGCGGCGTGGCCGACTGCCAGGGTGATGTGTTCCTCGATGCCGGCGTGGGTGTGAGCGATGCGGGTGGTGGCGATGGCCGGGCATTCGGGAGCGCCGACCGCGACGAGCCAGGTGGGGCTGGAACTCCGGGCCCTGTCGCGGGCTAGATCCGTCAACTGGCCTCGTGACCAGGGCAAGTTGACGGGCTCGGCCGTGGACCAGCCAGCGGGTGCGGCGCCGGTGAGCATCTGCCAGGCGCACTCCAGGGCCCCGCCGAGGACGAGGTGGTCGGTGGCGGGGTGGATGGTGCGCAGCGACAGCACCAGCTGCCGTTCGCTCTCGCCGCCCACTCGGGGGCGCTTGAAGGGCAAGGCGATGCGCGGTCGTCCATCGAGTTCGGCGACGGGGGTGAAGTGCCGGTCGCTCCAGATGAGTTCGGATCCGGTGAGGCCGTCGTAGTAGCCACGTTCGGGGTCCTGCACGACCCAGCGGCCGGGCATGTGGTCTAGGAGGGTACGCAGAGGGAAGGTGAGTCGGGTGCTCGGCGGGGTGATGAGGTGGAGTTCGCGGCCGGTGCCGGTGGTGAAGCGGATGACGTCGGCCAGCCACGGGGTGGCGGCGGCGATGGGGCGGTCGTGGATGACGATGGCAGCCTTGTCGGTAAGTACGTCGATGCCCGTCGGCCCGAGTACTGCTTCGGCTGCTTGACCGGTGTCGGGAACGGCGACGACGTCGGTGTGGGCGGCCTCGCGAGGCCAAGTGGTGCCGCCGAGCACCGCGACCAGCCGCCCTGCCACCGAGCCTGCCAGCCGCCGAGCCTCCGTGACCGCGCTCGTACCACGCACCTCGGTCCACCACACCGGAGCGGTGGCATCCAGGCCAGCCATCTGACCGAGCAACCGGGCGGCCTCGCCGGGGACTTGGATGAATCGGGGCGCTTCGATGGAGACGATGGGCTGTCCGCGGGCACGGCACAGTTGCGCGACCGCGCCGTTGGCCGCCCCGTTCACCCTCAGGTCCGGACCGCCCGCGTGCAGCGCGGCGAGCAGCGTCTTGGTGTCCGGCATGGCCGGGGTGAGGGCGATGACGTCGTGGGTCATGTACTGCTTTCTGAAGTACGGGGCAGAGAGCCAGATGCCTTGATCAGAGGCGATCTGTCAGATCGATACCGAGGCCGTCCTCCTGCGCCTCGGAGGTGAAGATGCCGAACTCGACGGCGTGGCCGAAGTAAGTGGGCTCCCCTACCTCAGGTGAAACGCCGAGGAGAACGGTGATTTCGCGCAGCGCATCCGCGAGGCGCGGTGCGTTCTGCGAAAACACCTCTGGCTGCGGGCGCCCTGAGAAATCGAGCGGGCTCCAGATGTCGTGATGCACTGCGAGGTTCACCGCCACACCGAAGAGATTCGGCGAAACCGATAGCTCGATGAGCCACTCCCTACGGCCCTTCCCCGGAGCGTCGAACCACGTTCCTGCCCCACCGATATGGAGATCACCGACTTCTGCATCGGGAAATGCGACGGGTCTGCTTCCAAGCACCTTCCCAGGAAGGTCTGGATCATCTAGAGGTCGGTGTGTGAAGAGCATGCTCCGTACGCCTGAAGGCCCCGCATCGAGCACGTACCAGGCGTACTCCAGCTTCACTGGATCCATTAGGTCGAACCGCTTGAGAACATTGGTGACGCCCGCCGCAACAGTGAGGGCGGATTCCAAGCCGGACGGAACAGTCTCTCCGAGGTCCCAGTACCAAGAACCGCACTCCTTCGGCGCGCGGGGCAATGTAGACATAGCGTTTCCTGACTTGGAAGGGCCAGACACGCGAGCCTCAGTACCGGCCCGACAGCTCTTCCAGCGCGTCCAGAGACGCGAGCTCCCGGGCAGCCCCGGTGATGAGGCCGATCTCCGGCCGCGGCGGTCGCCGGGCCAGCCAGTCCATTGCGGCGAGCGGGGCCAGGCCTTGGCTGTGGGCTTCCCTCAGGGCCAACAGCCATCCGGCCCCCGCTTGGAAGGCGATGTCACCGACGGCGACTCGCGGCGCGAAACCGGCCGCATCATCCGCGACGGAAGCCCAGAGGTATCCCACCACGTCTCCGGCGTGCTCGACGGTGAGGTAGCGCACCGGGTGATCCGTGGTGCACTCGTACTCGTCCTCGGACTTCGGGAGCATAGAGCGCAACCGCCGGTACTGGTCCGGGACTTCAAACGTCCCCCAGGCATCGTCGTAGGCAGGCCCTTCGATCCTGACGTCCTCGAATCCGTCCTGGGTCGGCTTCGCGAAGTAGTTCTCGTCGCCGGGGTCGGGCGCGCTGCCCAGCAGAGCCGAGATGCTCTCCAGGGCCCCAGCAAGACGGGGCGCGTTCAGAGCGTGTACCTCGGGCTGTTCCCGGTCCCGGGTGTCGATGGTCAACCACGCGTCGGAATAGGTCTCGAGTGTCACCATCAGAGAGCGTCGTGCCCAGAGGGTCACCTGGATGGTGAACAGCTTCTCTGCTCGGTACTTGCCGTCCCGCTCCAGCCAGTATCCGGGGCACTCGACTCTGATGGTGACGACGCAGTCCTCCTCGACCGACTCCGCCTGGTCCATGGCCCTCGCGAATGCGGTTCCGGGGGCCAGTGGCTCCGGCTCCAGGTTCATACCGGCGGCGTCGATCAGTACGTCCCGCACGTCGCCCGCGGATCGAACGGAGACACCCACCTTGCCGACCGGGGTCGCCAAATCCCGCTCGGCCAGAATGTTCCAGATTTCGAGGGCGACTTCCGCAGCCCGGGCGGCAGGCCGGACCCCGCCGGAGGCTGGCGCGACCTCCCAAGTCCAATCGCCCACAGGCATTGACGAGTTGATCACAGTATGTCCTTGGGGTCGAGTTTGCTTCCGGGCGGGACGACGAGGTTTCCGTCCTTGAGGCGTATGACGAACGTGATTTTTAGGTTCTCCGGGTGGTCTACGTCACGACGGACAGCCATGAGTTCATCATAGGAACCGTTGGCCATCCATTCGGCGCGCGTTCCCCGGCCGCCGTCCACAAGCAGCACACGGTAGTCCGCTTCGGCGATCGCCAACTGGTTCAGGTACTTCGGCCGGGTGATCTCACCAACCTGGTCAGCAGGGTCGTTGAGGTGCTTCATCTGATAGGCGTAAACCTTGCCGGACTCGTCCGCGATACGGACGTCCACATCGGCACCGGGCGGGTGCTTGAGCTCGAAGTCTATGGAATGCGCGGGCACACCGCTTTTCGCCAAGTCGTCGGCGAAGATGAGTTGATCAGCGCCCGGCTGGAACATCTGCTTCCTGCCTGCCCCGAGCGATTTCACTACCGTGGCGAATTCGTCGCTCTGATTGAACTGGCCCGAAGCGATGATGTCGGCGACCCTCTGTCCATCAGCTTCCGTGGTGAGCCGGTCGATCACCTTCTCAAGAAGCTTGGGATTCGGCCGCACTTTTCCGGGGATGCCCTTGACGGCATCCCGCAGCCGTTGCTCCGTCTCTCCTCCACGGACCATCGGCTGCCCTTCGCCCCCGGGCGAAGCCGCACCATGTCCACCAGAGGTGTCGCCGCCCCCGGTCCCGCCATCGCCGGGACCGTGCGGTGTGTGCGGGCCATCGTCGGCCGCGCCCCCGCTGCCACCATGGTCCGGACCGTGATGACTCGCGGAACCTTCCCCATGCTCGGTATACCCAGTCGGGTGGTCGCTCTCTCGCCCGCCGTGGCCGTTCGCCGCGGGACCGGTGTCCTTGCCACTCCCCCCATGCGTTTCGTGGCTACCCCGTGGCGGCAGCCCCTCGCCCGCACGGCCAGCTACCCCATGCGCATGGCCTCCCGCACCCACCCCCGCGAGTTCCCGCTCACCACGCCCCGCCCCCGTCGCGAGGTCTCCCTCGTGCCCGCGCGGTGCCGGTGCCAGGTTGGGCGTGCCGTCCGCGTTGATCGGGATGAGCTTGCCGTCCTTGCCCACTCGGTATCGGTGGTCCAGGTCCAAGATGCCGTCGGGGAACTTCGACTTCGGTATCTGGAAGTGGTCGGTCACGTTGGCCAGCACCTGGGAGACCTTGGGCAGGTCGGACAGGGCCTTGACCGCCTTGAGGCTGCCGGAGATCGGGTCGAGCACGTCGCCGATCTTCGACAGAGTGCCTGCCGCCTTTGCGATGGAACCGCCCTTGCCCAGCTTCGATACGCCCGCGAGCGGACCGGACCCCAGGGTGATCAGGTTGAAGAACACCACCGCGTGCGCGCGGGCAGGATCCTTCTTCCACATGTCGTAGGCGACGAACTGCTTGCCGAACTCCTTCGCATACGCCTCGCTGTCACGCTGCCATTTGGAGACGTGCTCGCCCTCACCGATCAGATCCATGCCGTACGCGTAACCGCCGACGAACGTACGGCGCAGCCCGTCCCAGGCCTGGTCGCGAGCGGATTGGCCGTGATACCCGAGCAGCGTGCCGATGCCGTCGATCCCGCCCCAGATGCTGTCCTTGGCCAGACCGTCCCAGGCCCAGCTCTTGGTGCCATGCGCCCACCAGTCCAGGCTCCAGCGCTCGTACGTCCGCTCGTCCGGGTTGCCCCAGGGCAGGGTCCCGATGTCCTTGAGCATGGCGGCGCTCTCGCCGTACATGCCCTTCGCGTGCGTGCCGTCGTCCACGATCCACGTGGGCCGGCATATCGCGGGGGCGATCGCCTCGATCTTGTTCGCGGCACGGCGCTCCGCATCCTGGAACGCCACCCGCGCCTCGTTCACGCCGTCCCACAGGGCCTTGTCGCGGTCGACCTTCTTCTGGTCTTTCGTCCAGCCGTCATCCCCCTGGACCTCGTGGACGAAAGCGAACGCGTCCAGCTTCAGCTGCTTGAGCCGGTCCGCGTGCGGCTTGGCCTCGGCGGCGAAGATGTCCAGCGCGTCGGCGAGGGACTCGATGTGCGTGGCGAACGTGTCGGCGGTGTCCATCACCGGCCGCGTCGAGGAGAACAGCTGCTCGGCTTCCGGGGCCTTGTAGTAGCCGGCCGTCGCCTGGAAACGCGAGTGCACGTCCTGCCCGTTGTTACGGATGCCTGTCGCATACGTGCGCAACTGCGAGACCGCCGTCGCCAGCTTGTCGAAGTCGCCGGTGTACTGCGGGATCCCACCCGGCTCGATCATCCCGCCTGCTTCCCGCCCTTGCCGCCGGGCTCCTTGCCCACCGCGGCCAGTTCTTCCGGAGTGGGTGCCTTGGCCGCCTCGCGCTGCGCCTGGGCCGCCATCTCCACATCGCCGCCGATGTACTCGGTCGTGGCCTTGACCGTGCCGTCCATCGTCTTCTTCGTACGGGCCGCCATGAACCGGATGCTGCTCTGCGTGTCGGAGGCAAAATCTGCCATCGCGACTCCCACCGGCCCCGGCGGCGCCTCACCGCAGTACGGACCGCTGATCGTGCCCACGAAGCGCCCGGCGTCCACCATGCTGTCGCCGTAGCCCTTGATGTCCTTGCTCAGGTCATCCGCCGCAAGCCCAACGAGCGACAGTATGGACGCCACCCCGCTCGGCGTTATGTCCCACCCCGTCATCAACCAGCCCCCGCAACCCTGTAGCCCCGTAGTCGGTATGCATCCTCACACGCACCACTGACACACACCGGTGTCCATGACTATCAAGGGGGTCGTTGCACATGCAATGCGATTCAGGCCGATCCTTGGCTTGTCCAGGAGCGGGGGCGCCACTCGCGCTGGTTCGCCTGGCCGATGTGGGCGACCCCAAGTCGGCGCCCTGGAAAGCAACTTGAAAGCGCGGATGCTGTCGCGGCTGCGATCTGTAACCCAACCTGTGGTGCAGCGCTGGTCAAGTCTCAGGAAGGCTCAGTCTTATCCGGGGTGGCCGCCAGCTCGGCCGTGTCCAGATCGAAGTCGAAGGGTGCCGGGATGTGCAGCGGGCGGCCGACCGGAACGGTTGTCCGTGAGCGGTACCCGTTGGGGGAGGGATCCCAGAAGCAGGTGATCTCGGCGGCCTGCATGTCGAGCACCAGGTAGACCGGAACCAGCTGACCGTAAACGGCGACCTTTTCCTCCCAGTCCGCGTCCCGGGTGGACAGTGACGTGAACTCGGCTACCAGCGAGAGTGCGCCTCCGTCGGCATGCCGTCCCTCGGCTTCGAAAGCAGCCTCGTCCGCGACGTGCAGATCCGGTCCGTAGCCGCGCGCCGCAGAGGGGAAGGTGAAGAGGAACGGGGCGACGTCTACGTCGTGCCCTTCGGGGGCGTGGGGCTCAAGCTGCTGGCGGAGCCGCTTCATGGGCATCTTGTAGCGGAGCTTGGACCACGGCGACACGACGATCTTCCCCCGGATGAGCTCGGCCTTGTAGCCGTCTGGCGTGTTCAGTTCCTCGACAGCCCGCAGCAACTCTTCGAAGGCGATGGTCTGGGCTGAATTCGCGTCTGTGTCTATGGCTGTCGGGCGGTCGATCATGATGCTCACCGCGGTCCTCCATACGACTACGGGGTGTGGTCCAGCCTCAACCGTAGCGCTGAGCGGCGGCACTGACTCCCGGATGGATCACCTTCACCCTGCCTGATGTAACACAGAGTGACGAGCTGCGCGTGTGAGCGTCCGGCTCACAGCAGGCGGTCCGCCTTGCCCGCCTTGATGTTGCGGATGAAGCTCCGTAGCGCCTCGCGGCTGTCGGTGAGGTGCCGGACCTCCTGGCCGACGACCGCGATGTACGCGTTGCCGTCACCGTCGACGCCGAGGCGGAAGCAGTCGGCTCCCTCGCCGCACAGGGGCTCGTCCCAGTGGATCTCCGGCATGTCCACCCCCGCCTCGCGGTAGCCCGTGACGCCCGGCGGCGGGGCGGGCTTCGCGGGCGCGGTACAACCCATCCTCGTCGAGGCCAACGACAACCAGCCGCTGAACTCGACCGATGTCTACAGCGGCCTCTTCGCGCCGGGCGCCACGGCAACGGCACGGGTGCCGGCGGTCCCCCCGCACCCGGTGGCCCCGAGCCGCGGCGGGGCGCACACGACCAGGCGCTGAGTCCATCAACTCCCGTACGGGTCCAAGGTGTTGGGGCTTCGGCCCGTACGGCATCGCCCCGCCCGACACCGGGTACCCGCCCCGGTGAGGGCGGGCCCGGCTACCGCGCGGCGGCATGGCGGCATGACCGGCGGAATCCCCGCGTCCGCGACCCGGGCAATCCACAGGAGTCGTTGTTACCGTGCTGGGTATGAAGCCAACGCTGGTACGGCGCCGTGCGGCGACGGCTGGGGTGTGTCTCTTCGCCCTCGCGGCCGCGGCGGCATGCGGGCCCACCGGTACGAGTGGCAAGGGTGCGGAGGGCTCGGTCCGGGAGACGTCGGCCGCGTCCGGCGCGAGCGCGAGCACCCAGGCCAACAGAGGCGCCCCGACCAACAGCGCCACCCCCGCCAACAGCGATGCCCCGGGCGCGTCTGGCGCCGGCGGCACCCCCGCTGTTCCCAGCCCGAGCGGCAGCGCCCCGCAGGTCAAGGCCGCCGACGTGCTCACCAGTGATCAGCTCGCCGCGGCCGCGCTCGCGACCGGGGACGTCGAGGGCTTCGCGGCCGAGTCCCTGGAGGGCGGCACCCCGACCGGCAGTTCCCGTACGGCCAAGGCCGAGTGCATGCCCTTCGTGTCCGTCATCAACGGCACCCCCGAGCCCGCCCCCTCCGCGACCGTCTACCGGCGCCTCGTCGAAACCGCCGAGGACGGGCAGGCCGACCAGACTGTTGTCACCGAGGTGCTCGGTTCGCATCCGACCGGAGCCTCCGACGTGCTCGCTCGGCTGCGTACCGCCATCGATGCCTGTTCCGACGGCTTCCAGACCAAGGGCGGCGACCTGGAGCCCTCCGTTTTCACCGAGGTCAAGGAGCTGCCCGCGCCCGAGGCGGGGGACGAGGCCGTCGCGTACGAGTTGATCGGGGTCGCGCAGGGTGACCCCGTGCCCATGGTTTTTCAGGTGGTGCGGAGTGGGACCACTGTTGTCACCTATTACGCGGTTGATGTCAGCGGGGGCGACACGCCGCAGATTCCCGACCGGCTCGCCGTTGCGCAGGCGGCCAAGCTCAAGTCCTGAGATCCTGCCCGGTCGCGATGACCACCCGCGCGCCCGGCCGCAGGCCCCACGCCGCCATCGCGCCGGCCTCCGCCTCCAGTACGTACCGGGCGCGCGGCCGGATCGCGCCGAGGCGGCCCGGCTTCATCGTGCGTACCGCGATCACACGCAGATGGCGGTCCAGATGGGCCACGTCGATCGCGAAGCGCATCCGGAAGGTGTGCACGCTGCTCGCCGGGGTGAGGAGCAGCGCGCCCTCGATGCCGTCCCGGCCGAGCAGGCCCCGCGTACGGGCCCGGTAGGACGCCGCGATCTCCAGCGGAACCCCCGCCCCGGCGCCGTCGAGCACGCTCAACTCGCCCGTTCCGTCCCTCCATCGGCCCATGGATAAACGGTAGTGGCTCACGGGGCCGCCGCGTAGGGTCCGCAACATGGGCCGAAACATCAGGAACCACAACAACCGCCCCTTCGAGGAACTGATCGACGAGGCCGCGTCCGTCTCCGTCGACGGCTGGGACTTCTCCTGGCTGGACGGCCGAGCCACCGAGGAGCGGCCGTCCTGGGGGTACGCCCGCTCGATGGCCGGGCGGATGGCCAAGGCGACCGCCGCCCTCGACATCCAGACCGGCGGCGGTGAGGTCCTCGCCGCCGTGCCCCAGCTGCCGCCGCTCGTCGTCGCGACGGAGGGCTGGCCCCCGAACGTCGCCCGCGCCACCGGCCTGCTCCACCCGCGCGGAGTGGCGGTCGTCGCCGACGAGGACAAGCCCCCGCTGCCGTTCGCCGACGGCGCCTTCGACCTGGTGGTCAGCCGGCACCCCGTCACCACCTGGTGGTCCGAGATCTCCCGCGTGCTGTCGCCCGGCGGCACGTACTTCTCCCAACAGGTGGGCCCGGCCAGCGTGTTCGAGCTCGTCGAGTACTTCCTGGGGCCGCAGCCGCCGGAGGTGCGCGGCGGCCGCGATCCCGGCAAGGCGCGCAAGGAAGCGGAGAACGCGGGCCTTGAGGTCGTCGATCTGCGCCTGGAGAAGCTGCGTACCGAATTCAACGACATCGGCGCCGTCGTCTACTTCCTGCGCAAGGTGATCTGGATGGTGCCCGGCTTCACCGTCGAGGAGTACCGCGACCAGCTGAAGGCCCTCGACGAGCAGATCCGCACCGAAGGCCCCTTCGTCGCGCACACGACACGCTTCCTGATCGAGGCCCGGAAACCGCTGAGGCCCGGCCGCTCTGCCTAGCATCCGGATGCATGGGGACAATTGCTGACCAAAGGGTAGGGCGGAGTGCGCAGCCGCCGATCACGCCCGCACCCACCGACTCCCGCATCCCTCGCGTACGCCTCGGCCGGCCCGCCCTCCTGTGGTGGGGGTGGGCCGCCGCGCTCTTCCTCCTGTACGCGACCGTCTCGGGCCGCCGCCAGGCGCTGGTCCGCACCACCGGGTACGACCTCGGCATCTTCGAGCAGGCCGTCCGCGCGTACGCCCACCTCCACGCGCCCGTCGCCCCCCTGCGCGGCGACGGCTTCAACCTCCTGGGCGACCACTTCCACCCGGTGCTCGCCGTCCTCGCGCCCCTGTACCGCCTCTTCCCCTCCCCGTACACCCTGCTCGTCGCGCAGGCCGCGCTGCTCGCGCTCGCCGTGGTGCCGCTCGCCCGGCAGGCCGCGCGGGTGCTCGGCCGCCGCGCCGCCCACGTCATCGCCTTCGGGTACGGCCTGAGCTGGGGCATCGCATCGGCGGTCGGCTTCGACTTCCACGAGGTGTGCTTCGCGGTCCCGCTCGTCTCCTACGCCCTCGAAGCGCTGGCCCGCCGACGGTGGCGGCGCGCGCTCGCCTGGGCGGTGCCGCTGCTCCTCGTCAAGGAGGACCTGGGGCTCACCCTGGCCGCGATCGGGGCGTACGTCGCCTGGCGGGGCCCGCGCCGGCTCGGCATCGCGGCCGCCGCGACCGGCCTGGTGGGCAGCGCGCTCGAATTCAAGGTCCTGATGCCGTTCTTCAACCCGGCCGGCACCTACGCGCACGCCGCGAACCTCGCGCCCGCCCACCACTCGCTGCTCACCACGCTCGCCCTCGCGCCGCTCGACGCCGTACGCCCGGAAGTGAAGGCGACCACCCTCGTCCTCGTCTTCGCGCCGGCCGCGCTCATCGCCCTGCGATCGCCGCTGGCCCTGATCGCGCTGCCCACGCTGGGCTGGCGGATGCTGTCCACCAACGTCTTCCACTGGGGGACCGCCTTCCACTACACGGCCGTCCTGATGCCGGTCGTCTTCGCGGCCCTGACCGACGTGCTCCGCCCGTACGCCGCCGACGGCAATCCGCTCGCCCGCCGCCACGTACGCGCGTCCCTCGTGACAACACTGGCGGTGACGCTCGTCCTCATCCCCTCCTTCCCCCTCGCCCAGATCGCCCACCGCTCCACCTGGCGCACCACCCCGCACATCGCGGCGGTACGCGACCTGCTGCGCCGCATCCCCGACGGCGCGACCGTCGCGGCCTCCAACCGCCTTGTCCCGCAACTGACTTCACGCACCACGGCCGTCCTCTTCCCGACCTACCCGGCGCACGGGAAGCTGTACGAGACGGACGGCCCCGTCCCGCGCCCCAACGCGCAATGGATCGCCTACGACCGGGTCCCGCCGGAGTCCTGGCCCTACCCGCCCGGTCCCTGGCCCTACCCGGCCCCCCGCCAGGAGCAGGAGTACGCCCTCGCGCTGGCGAAGTACGGATATGTACGGGTGGCCGAGGCGGACGGCGTCTCGCTGCTGCGCCGCGCCCAGACGCCGTCGCGTACGCACTGACACCGGACGGTCACCCCGCGCGGCCGGACTTGACCCAGTGGGGTGAAGCACACCGGGACCGAATTCTGGGCCGCGAAATCCGTCGTCGAGCGGCGTTCCGACCCGGCCGCGACCCTCTGACCTGCACGGTCAAGCCCGGATGCGGAGTCGGGGTCACCCCTGCGGGGGACCGCGATTGTGTACTGGGGCGATTTCGGAGCGTAGTTCCGGAGCGCCGTGGCACCCAGCATCACTTACGAAGGGTTATGGTGGAAACCCCCCCTCGGGCCGGTCCGTATCCCCCCCACGGACCGGCCCGTTTTTTCTTTCCCGGAGCCGGGTCAGGTTCGCACCGCGCGGGACCGGCCGTCCCCGCCCCCATCCGCCTCAGCCGCGGCGGGCCCAGATGTTGGTGCCCTCGGTGTCCACGGCGAAGGCGTCGATCTCCTTCAACTCCGCGTCGGTGAGCGCCGGTCCGGCAAGCGCCGCCACGTTCTCCTCAAGCTGCCGCACGCTGGACGCGCCGATCAGCGCCGACGTCATCCGCGGATCGCGCAGCACCCAGGTCAGCGCCAACTGTGCCAGCGACTGGCCGCGCCGGGACGCGATGTCGTTCAGCCCGTTGAGGCGGCGTACGACCTCCTCGCTCAGCAGGTTCGGGTCCAGGGACTTGCCCTGGGTGGCCCGCGAGCCCTCCGGGATGCCCTTCAGGTACTTGTTGGTGAGCAGACCCTGGGCGAGCGGCACGAAGGAGATGCAGCCCATGCCGGCCGACTCCAGGGTGTCGAGCAGCCCGTCCTCCTCCGTCCAGCGGTTGATCATCGAGTACGACGGCTGGTGGATCAGGGCCGGGACACCCATCTCCTTGAGCAGGCGCGCGGCCTCGGCGGTCTGCTCGCTGTTGTAGGAGGAGACACCCACGTACAGCGCCTTGCCCTGCCGCACGGCGGACGCCAGCGCGCCCATCGTCTCCTCCAGCGGGGTCTCCGGGTCGAAGCGGTGCGAGTAGAAGATGTCGACGTAGTCGAGGCCCATGCGGCTGAGCGAGGCGTCGAGCGAGGACAGCAGGTACTTGCGCGAACCCCACTCGCCGTACGGCCCGGGGTGCATCAGATAGCCGGCCTTGGTGGAGATGACCAGCTCGTCCCGGTACGGGGCGAAGTCCTGGCCGAAAATCTTGCCGAAGTTCAGCTCGGCCGAGCCGGCCGGAGGGCCGTAGTTGTTGGCCAGGTCGAAGTGGGTGACACCCAGGTCGAAGGCGCGGCGCAGGATCGCGCGCTGCGAATCCAGGGAGCGGTCGTCACCGAAGTTGTGCCACAGGCCGAGCGAGACGGCGGGGAGCTTGAGGCCGCTGCGGCCGGTCCGCCGGTACTCCATGGAGTCGTAGCGGTCCGGGGCTGCGAGGAAGCGGAGCGATTCAGTCACGTTTCCCTGCTTATCACGGACTTGTGACAGACCGAGTTGGGCCGCCGTCGCCCGTCCGCAGTACTGTGCTTTCCCTGGGGCGGCCGGTGTGCGGGGCGGCGGCGGGCCCCCGGAAGGCAACGAGAGGGTGGAATCGGTGAGTTTGCGCGACCTGGTGTACAGGCTCTATGCGCGCCGGGTGGAAGGCCGCCTCGACCACGACCAGGTGCCCAAGCACATCGGCGTCATCCTGGACGGCAACCGGCGCTGGGCCAAGGCCTCGGCCCGCAGCCCCGAGCAGGGCCACCAGGCCGGCGCCAGCAAGATCCAGGAGCTGCTCGGCTGGTGTGCCGAGACGGATGTCGAGGTCGTCACTCTCTGGCTGCTCTCCACCGACAACCTGGACCGCCCCGAGGACCAGTTGATCCCGCTGCTCGGCATCATCGAGGACGCGGTGCGGGACTTGGCGGCGGACGGGCGCTGGCGCGTGCACCACGTCGGCAACGCGGATCTGCTGCCCGGGCACACGCAGGCCGTGCTCAAGGAGGCCGAGCAGGCCACGCACGACATCGACGGGATACTCGTCAACGTCGCCGTGGGCTACGGCGGCCGCCAGGAGATCGCGGACGCGGTCCGCTCGCTCCTCCTGGAACACGCGGCGAAGGGCACGTCCTTCGAGGAACTCGCCGAGATCGTCGACGTCGAGCACATCTCGGAGCACCTGTACACGCGGGGCCAGCCCGACCCCGACCTCGTCATCCGCACCAGCGGCGAGCAGCGCCTGTCGGGCTTCATGCTCTGGCAGTCCGCGCACTCCGAGTACTACTTCTGCGAAGTGTTCTGGCCGGCCTTCCGCAAGGTCGACTTCCTGCGAGCGCTGCGGGACTACGCGGCGCGGCACCGGAGGTACGGCACCTGAGGGGTGGGTCCCGTTTAACCCCCCTCTTCTGTCCTCAAACGCCGGACGGGCTTGGTTCTGCTCCCGTCCGGCATTTCGCTGCCCGCCCCCTCCGCCTGCGGCGAGCGTCCTCAAACGCCGGACCGGCTACCTGTGCCGTCGATCGGCTGCGGGCCGTCGCTGGCCGGTCGCGCAGTTCCCCGCGCCCCCAACTACTCCGGGTACAGGCACCTCCAGCCTGTCCGGCGGGCGCGAACGGGGTCTGGGGCGGAGCCCCAGGAGATGCGCCTTTCACCATCACCCCCGGCGGGTTTCGGGAAGGGGCGGGGTGGGGGGGAGAACTCCCGGCATATGACGGGGCATGGCTTCGCGTGTTCGAGGGCATAACCCCCCCAGGTCGACGTCCGGTCCACGGACGCCGTATCTCAGTGAGCGGCCCCAGTGCCACTCGCCCGGGAGGCCCTTTGCACCAGGACGACCGCGCACCGCGCGCGGGCGACGTGGAGGGCCGGAGCTCGGCCCGCGCAGCGCGGTCGAAGCCCGGTCCCAGTTTCCGCGACGCCGTCGCACCCCGATCTCATGCGCCTCTTAAGAGGGGGTACGTCCTTCCGTGGTGACCAGCACAAAGCGCCGCATGCCCGACCGGCGCACCTACGTCCTCGACACCAGCGTCCTGCTGGCCGACCCCAAATCGATGACCCGGTTCGAGGAGCACGAAGTGGTGCTCCCCATCGTCGTGGTCACGGAGCTGGAGGCCAAGAGGCACCATCCCGAGCTCGGTTACTTCGCCCGGCAGGCGCTGCGCCTGCTCGACGACTTCCGGGTCCGGTACGGACGTCTCGACGCCCCCATCCCGTTGGGGGAGCTCGGCGGCACCCTCCGTGTCGAGCTGAACCATTCCGATCCCGGCGTACTGCCCGCCGGCTACAGGTTGGGGGACAACGACTCCCGGATCCTCGCCGTCGCCCGCAATCTCCAGGCGGAGGGATACGACGTCACCGTCGTGTCGAAGGACCTGCCGCTGCGGATCAAGGCGTCGTCGGTCGGTCTGCTCGCCGAGGAGTACCGCGCCGAGCTGGCCATCACCGACTCCGGCTGGACCGGAATGTCCGAACTGCCGCTGAGCGGCGAGCAGGTGGACCTGCTCTTCGAGGAGGAGACGCTCTACGTTCCCGAGGCCGCCGAGCTCCCCGTCCACACCGGGCTCGTGCTGCTCTCCGAGCGCGGCAAGGCGCTCGGGCGGGTCTCGCCGGACGGCAACGTCAAGCTGGTCCGGGGCGACAGGGAGGCGTTCGGTATCCACGGCCGCAGCGCCGAGCAGCGGATCGCGCTCGACCTGCTGCTCGACCCCGAGATCGGGATCATCTCGATGGGCGGCCGGGCCGGTACGGGCAAGTCGGCGCTCGCGCTGTGCGCGGGCCTCGAAGCCGTCCTGGAGCGCAGGCAGCACAAGAAGGTGATGGTCTTCCGGCCGCTGTACGCGGTGGGCGGGCAGGAACTCGGGTATCTGCCGGGGTCCGAGGCCGAGAAGATGGGTCCCTGGGCCCAGGCCGTCTTCGACACGCTGTCCGCGGTGACGAGCCGTGAGGTCATCGAGGAGGTCACCTCGCGCGGGATGCTCGAAGTCCTGCCGCTCACCCACATCCGCGGGCGCTCGCTGCACGACGCGTTCGTGATCGTGGACGAGGCGCAGTCACTGGAACGGAACGTCCTGCTGACCGTTCTGTCCCGTATCGGGGCCAATTCGAGGGTGGTGCTCACTCATGACGTGGCCCAGCGCGACAACTTGAGGGTCGGCCGGTACGACGGTGTCGTGGCGGTCGTCGAGAAGCTGAAGGGGCACCCGTTGTTCGCGCACGTCACCCTCACCCGGTCCGAGCGTTCGCAGATCGCCGCCCTGGTGACCGAAATGCTGGAGGACGTCCAGATCTGAGGCGGTACAAGCCAGTTGGCGCCGTCCGGCAAGCGCAGCAGCCTAGCCGGGCGGCGCCTTCTTGTGGGCGGGATCGATAAAAACTACTGGGGTGAACGAGGTGTGAGGTTTCACACGCAACGGGGAATTGCCTCGCGGCATCGGCTTCCGGCAGAGTCTTGCATCCGTCAGGCCCCGCATACGGCACCCCTGTATCCCGGGTACCCCGGTACCCACGCAACTCAATAGCTGAGCCGTATGCCGCCCGCGCATCACGCGGCACTTCCCGCAAGGGAGTTGCCCATCGGGTCAGTTCCTCCCGTGGCCCAGTAGTTGGGAGGAGAGAGCCAGGGGCACGATTGCGTCCGCGAGGTCACCCGTGCGGACGCTGCTGGAAGGAAACCGTGTGAGCCGGATCTCGGTCCGGGGGTTCGCGGTGGCGTCTGCCACTGCGGTCACCACCGTTGGCGCTGTAGTCGGCGTTGCCGCGGGAAGCCCCGCTGCCGCTTCGAACGACAACTTCGAGGCCACCGCATCCGACGCGACGCTTCTCGCCGACATCCCCGCCGGCCAGCAGGCCCAGGTACAGACCGCGTCCCTGACGCAGCAGGCGGACGCCCAGTCCGCGCAGGCCAGTGCCTCGGCGAAGAAGTCCGCCGAGGAGGCCGCGCGCGTCAAGGCCGCCGAGGATGCCAAGGCCAAGAAGGACGCCGCCGACAAGGACAAGGCCGACAAGGACGCCAAGGCCCGCGACCTGGAGACCCAGGCCGCCAGCCGCTCGGCCGCCCGGACGGACTTCGCGGTCAAGAGCTCCTACTCGATCTCCGAAGTGCAGGCGATCGCCCGTCAGATCGTGCCGTCGGGCCAGTTCCAGTGCTTCAGCAACATCGTGAACAACGAGTCGAGCTGGAACTTCCAGGCCACCAACTCCGGTTCCGGCGCCTACGGCCTCGTCCAGGCGCTGCCCGGCAACAAGATGGCCTCCGCCGGCGACGACTGGCAGACCAACCCGGCCACCCAGATCAAGTGGGGCCTCGGCTACATGAACGAACGCTACGGCAGCCCGTGCGGCGCCTGGTCGTTCTGGCAGGCCCACAGCTGGTACTAGGCCCTCGGCCGGGTCCAGGAAACCGGCCGGAGCCGCTCAACCTTTCGGGGCCCCGCACCGTCCTTCGGTGCGGGGCTTCGCCCGTGTACGGTCAGGTCCGGACGGCTCGGGGGGAAGCGGTGGGGAGACTCAGCGGCGGGGGAAAGGGAAACGGCGGGATCATGTCGAGAGTGCCCAGTTTGCTCGGACGGCTAGGCGCCGGACTGACCCGGATGGGAGAGCGCCTGGACGAGCGCCGGGCCGCGGCGGACGCCGAAGCCGCGGCGGGTCCGATGATGGTCGATCCCGCGATGGCCCCTCCCTTGGCCGAGCCCCCCGCAACGCCCGAGCCCGCCGCGGCCGAGGCCAAGTCCCCGGTGCCGGTGGCGCCTTCGGGCGAGCACGCCCCCGAACACGTACCGCCGCCGCCCTCGTACGCGCCCGCCGTCGCCGCCCGGCCCGATCCGGTGCTCGCCGTGCCGTGGAGCATGCGGGTCGCGGCCGAGGTCGGCTGGCGGCTGCTCGTCCTGGCCGGGACCCTCTACGTACTGACGCAGGTCATCAGCGCGATCCGGCTCGTGGTGCTCGCGTTCGTCGCGGCCCTCCTGATCACCGCGCTGCTCCAGCCCACCGTCGCCCGCCTGAAGCGGATGGGGCTGCCGCGCGGGGTGGCGACCGCCGTCACCGCGATCTCCGGGTTCGTCATCATGGGGCTCGTCGGCTGGTTCGTGGTCTGGCAGGTCATGGACAACCTCGACGACCTGTCCAACAAGGTGCGCGACGGCATCGAGGAGCTCAAGCGCTGGGCGCTGAACAGCCCGTTCCACGTCACCGAGGACCAGATCAACCAGATCGCCAAGAACCTCAGCGACACCATCGGGTCCAACACCAACGAGATCACCTCGGCCGGGCTCCAGGGCGTGACCGTCCTCGTCGAGGTGCTCACCGGCATCCTGCTCGCGATGTTCTCGACGCTGTTCCTGCTGTACGACGGCCCGAAGATCTGGCAGTGGGTTCTCAAGCTCGTGCCGGCCGCGGCCCGTCCGGGCGTCGCGGGGGCGGGCCCGCAGGCCTGGCGCACACTCACCGCGTATGTGCGCGGCACGGTGATAGTGGCTCTGATCGACGCGATCTGCATCGGCGTCGGCATCTACTTCCTCGGGGTGCCCATGGCGGTGCCGCTGGCCGTGTTCATCTTCCTGTTCGCCTTCATCCCACTGGTCGGCGCGGTCATCTCGGGCGCGCTCGCCGTCGTGGTCGCGCTCGTCACCGACGGGGTGTTCAACGCCCTGATGGTCCTCGTCGTCGTCCTCGCGGTGCAGCAGATCGAGGGGCACGTCCTGCAGCCCTTCATCCTGGGCCGCGCGGTGCGGGTGCACCCGCTCGCGGTGGTGCTCTCGGTGGCCGCCGGCGGCCTGGTGGCCGGCATCGGCGGCGCCGTCGTCGCCGTCCCGCTGGTCGCGGTGACCAACACGGTGGTCGGATATCTGCGGGCGTACGCCCGTGAGAACGCGCTGCGCAGCGCCGTCGCGGTCGCGGAGACTCCGGCCCCCGAGGTGGTGGCCGCCGCCGACCGGGAGTAGCGGCCCCGTATGAACGCGAAGGGCCCCGCCGGTGCGATACCGGCGGGGCCCTTCTGACGTACGTGCGCGAACTACTCGGCCGAAGCGGCCAGCGCGGCCTCGGAGTCCAGCGTGACGCCCACGGCCGTGATCACCGCGGCGATCTTGAAGGCCTCCTGGATCGTCTCGCGGTCGACACCGGCCTTGCGCAGGACCTGCTCGTGCGAGTCGAGGCACTGGCCGCAGCCGTTCACCGCGGAGACGGCGAGCGACCACAGCTCGAAGTCGACCTTCTCCACGCCCGGGTTGCCGATGACGTTCATCCGCAGACCGGCCCGCAGCGTGCCGTACTCCGGGTCGGAGAGCAGGTGGCGGGTGCGGTAGAAGACGTTGTTCATCGCCATGACGGCGGCGGCCGACTTGGCTGCCGTGTACGCCTCGGGCGACAGGTTCGCCTTCGCCTCGGGCTCCAGCTCCCGCAGCACGATCGGGCTGCGCGAGGCTATGGCGGTGGCGAGCACCGTGCCCCACAGCTGCTGGGCCGGCAGGTCCGAGTTCCCGATGACCGAACCGAGGTTCAGCTTCAGGTCCTTGGCGTAGTCCGGTACGGCGGACTTCAGCGCGTCCAGGGACATGGGTTACTCACCGGCCAGCAGCGCGACCGGGTCCAGGGTGTTCTCGCCCTTGGTCCAGTTGCACGGGCACAGCTCGTCGGTCTGCAGGGCGTCGAGGACCCGCAGGACCTCCTTGGGGTTACGGCCCACGGAACCGGCGGTCACCATCGTGAACTGGATCTCGTTGTTCGGGTCGACGATGAAGACGGCGCGCTGCGCGAAGCCGTCCTCGCCCTCGATGCCGAGGTCACGCATGAGCTCGTGCTTCGAGTCGGCCAGCATCGGGAACGGCAGGTCGGTCAGGTCCGGGTGGTCCTTGCGCCAGGCGTGGTGCACGAACTCGGAGTCACCGGAGAAGCCGAGGACCTGGGCGTCACGGTCGGCGAACTCGTCGTTCAGCTTGCCGAACGCGGCGATCTCGGTCGGGCAGACGAAGGTGAAGTCCTTGGGCCACGCAAAAACTACGCGCCACTTGCCCTCGTAGGTCTTGTGGTCGATCTGCTGGAACTCCTTGCCGCTCTCCAGCGACACGCAGGCAGTCAGGTCGTACGTGGGGAACTGGTCACCAACAGTGAGCACGCGCTCTCCTTGCAAACGAGGAAGTCCGAATCGAGCGGATTCGGGAAACTTCCTACGGGGTTGGACGGATTACCGATCCTGGCACAGAGTGCATTGATCAGTGAAATAGCTAGACTGGGTCAGCGTGATCGGAGGTGCCTATCAGTGGCCACAAGTAATAGGGGCATGGGCAACAGGGGCAAGCAGCCCAGCCTGGCGCAGTTGCGGGCGTTCGCGGCCGTCGCGGAACATCTGCACTTCCGCGACGCCGCCGCCGCGATCGGCATGAGCCAGCCCGCCCTTTCCGGGGCGGTCTCGGCGCTTGAGGAGGCGCTCGGCGTGCAGCTCCTGGAGCGTACGACCCGCAAGGTGCTGCTCTCACCTGCGGGGGAGCGCCTCGCGGTGCGGGCCAAGGCGGTGCTCGACGCGGTCGGCGAGCTGATGGAGGAGGCCGAGGCGGTACGGGCGCCGTTCACCGGGGTGCTCCGGCTCGGCGTCATCCCGACCGTCGCGCCCTATCTGCTGCCCGCCGTGCTGCGGCTCGTCCACGAGCGCTACCCGGAGCTCGACCTCCAGGTCCACGAGGAGCAGACCTCCTCGCTGCTCGAAGGGCTCGCGGCCGGACGGCTCGACCTGCTGCTGCTCGCGGTGCCGCTCGGGATGCCCGGGGTCAGTGAACTCCCGCTGTTCGACGAGGACTTCGTGCTCGTCACCCCGCAGGACCACTGGCTGGGCGGCCGCAGCGGCATCCCCCGCGAAGCCCTGCGGGAGCTGCATCTGCTGCTCCTCGACGAGGGGCACTGCCTGCGTGACCAGGCCCTCGACATCTGCCGCGAGGCCGGGCGCACCGAGGGGGCGCCGGTCACCACGACCGCCGCCGGCCTTTCCACCCTGGTGCAGTTGGTCGCGGGCGGGCTCGGGGTGACCCTGCTGCCGCGTACCGCCGTGGAGATCGAGACGGGGCGCAACGACCGCCTCGTCACCGGGTACTTCGCGGAGCCGGCCCCCTCGCGCACGATCGCCCTGGCGATGCGGACGGGCGCCGCTCGCCAGGGCGAGTTCGAGGAGTTCGCGGCCGCCCTGCGCGGGGCGTTGCGCGACCTTCCGGTACGGGTGTCGAAGTGAGGTGATGGGCCTGAACTCCCCCTGAGGTAGGGGGAGTTCAGGTGCCCACTACTCCGTGCGCAGCCCCTCCGGGCGCATCAGTCGCCACAGCGGCGGCAGGGACAAGGCTGTGACGAGCAGGACCACGCCCGCGCCGATGCCCACCATCGACACCGCCGGGACCCAGTCGACGGTCACCGAGCGGCCCACCATCCGCAGCAGCACCGAGCCGAGGCCGAGGCCCACCACCGCCGCGAGCGCGAGGCCGAGCGCGACCGGCACCGCGGTCTGCCACAGGACCGACCAGCTCAGCGTGGTGCGCCGGGTGCCGAACGCGACCAGGGCGGACAGCAGCTTCTTGCGCTCGCGCAGCTGCTCCAGCATCGAGACGAGCAGGCTCGCGCCGATCAGCATCAGCACCGCGGCGGCCCCGATGTAGAGGCCCTTGCGGACCCCGGCGAACCGGGTGGCCGTCCGGTAGCCGTTCAGCGAGCGCGCCGTGGTGAGCGGGTCGGCCTTGGCGGCCGTGTTCAGGACCCGCTCCTTGGCGAGGGCGTCGCCCGGGGCCGTCGAGACGTACATCGTGGAGTGCATGGGGACCTTCGCCGCGTGGGCGAGCGCGCCCGGGGTGACCAGGAGGCCGTTGCGGCGCATGCCCAGCGGGTCGGGCCGGGCCGGGGCGCTCTTCGTGCCCGCCGGTACGGTCCAGGCGACCTCCGCGCCCTTGGACTCGGAGCCGCCGTTCGTCGGGTCGAGGTAGAGCGTGGCGCCCGGCTTCGGGGTGTTCTCCCAGGTGTTGTCGCCGCCGGTCGCGATGAAGGCGTCGCCGTCCTTGCAGGTGGGCACGGTGGCGACCTCGCTCAGATCCGTGCAGGTGCCGACCGTGACGGGGGCGTAGTTCTGCGGATTCTCGGCCTTGTCACCTGCTTCCACCGAGCCGAGGACCACGGTGTGGGTCACGCCCTCGGTGCTCTTGAGGCTCTGGATCTCGCGGGACTGCCGGCCGGGGTCGGCGTCGTTGAGCGGGACGACCATCTGGGCGCGGCTCGTGTCCTCGCCGCTCGCCTTGACGTAGTCGCCCTCGACGGCGCCGAAGAGCATCTGCAGGGCGATCGCGCCGGCCACCGCGACCGCGATGCCGTTCACCATCCGGGCCGCCGAGCCGGACGTCAACTGGAGCCTGCGGACGGCCAGTTGCCAGCCCACCGAGCCGCCGCCGAGCCTACGCACGACCGCCTCCACCAGCCAGGGCAGGAGCGCGGTGACGCCGATGAGCAGCAGGACGGTGCCGCTGATCACCTGGACCTGGTTGAAGGTCCCGCTGTCGCGGCCGCGGCCCATGAGCGGGACGAGCAGGCCGAGTCCGGCGAGCGGCGGCAGGACCCGCCACCACATGCGCCGCTTGCGCGGCACCGAGGTGCGCACGACGCCGAGCGGTTCGACGACCACCGAGCGCATCGCGAACAGGGTCACCGCGACCGCGGACGCGGGCACCGCGATCGCCACGCCCACCGCGAGCAGCGGGCTCGGGTCGATGTCGGAGGGGAAGACGTTGAGCCCGGCGACCGAGACGTCACCCACGTACTGGCGGCCGATCACGAAGAACAGCGTGCCGACCACGACGCCGATCACGGCTCCGGCCAGCGCCTCGCCGGCCGCGATCCACCGGGTCATCCGGCGGTCGGCGCCCGCCAGGCGCAGCGCCGCGAGCCTCCGGTCGCGCCGGTCGCCGCCGAACCGTACGGCGGCCGCGATGAACACGCCGACCGGCATGAGGAGCACCACGAAGATGATCACGATGAGCAGCGCGAGGACCGGGTCGATCTTCTCCTGCTGCTTGTCGACGAATCCGTCGACGCGCACCACCTCGCCGCGATCGCTCACCGCGGCCTTGCGCTGCGCGAGGATGTCGCTGCCCGCGTAGTAGGCGAGTTCGTGCGGGCCCATCAGGCCCTGGTCCGCGATGGTCGCGCTGATTTTGTACGGGATGCGCTCGCGAAGGAGCTTGCCCTCGGGCGAGGAGAGCAGGTCGCGCAGGGCGGGCGAGGCCACCATGGTGCCGGGCGCCGGGAGCGCCTGGACGCCCGGAGGCAGCGGCGCCTTGGCGCCCTCCGGTTGGACCAGCCGGCCCCGCACGTCCGAGCCCTGGTACTGCGTGTCCACGCGCCCGAGCAGCAGGGTGTCCGCCGCGGGCCCGCTGTTGACCGAAGCCCCGTAGTCGTTGCGGGCGTTGTCGCGCGCGTTGCGGGCGTTCAGCGCGCCCGGCAGCGCCGTGGTACCCAGCAGCAGGGCCACGCCGAGGCCCACGCCGACCGCGGTGAGCAGCGTGCGCGTCCAGCCCTCGCGGCCTCCCGACAGGGCGAACCGGGCGCCGAGGGCGAGGTCGCGGAGCAGGCTCATACGGAGTGCTCCAGCATCATGTCGCGGGACTTTCCGTCGCGTACGACGATCTCCCGGTCGGAGTAGGCGGCGACCCGGGCCTCGTGGGTGACCAGGACGACGGCCGCGTTGGTGGAGCGGGCCGCCTCGGTGAGCAGCTGCATGACTCGCTCGCCGTTGAGCGAGTCGAGCGCGCCGGTCGGCTCGTCGGCGAACACGACGCGGGGCTGGGTCACGAGCGAGCGGGCCACGGCCACCCGCTGGCCCTGACCGCCGGAGACCTCACCGGGGCGCTTGTGCCCGAGGTCGGCGACCTCCAGGCGCTCCATCCACTCCAGGGACCTGCGCTCGGCCTCCTTGCGCTTGACGCCGGTCAGCCGCAGCGGCAGGGCCACGTTCTCGACACAGGTCAACTCCGGTACCAGCTGGCCGAATTGGAAGACGAAGCCGAACTCGGTACGGCGCAGCGCGCTGCGCTCGGCGTCCGACATCGAGGACAGTTCGCGGCCGTCGTAGAGGATCTTGCCGGAGTCCGGGGTGACGATCCCGGCGAGGCAGTGGAGCAGCGTCGACTTGCCGGAGCCGGAGGGGCCCATCACCGCGACGACCTCGCCGGGGTGGATGGAGAATTCGGCACCGTCAAGGGCAGGGGTCGGACCGTAGGCCTTGTGCAGGTCCTGGGCGACGAGAAGGGAGCCGGCGGGCGTCATTTGCGTACCTCCGTGGCGAGCTGGACGAGGCGGGCGGCGGTCAGTTCGAGCCAGCGCAGATCGGCTTCCAGATGGAACAGGGCGTGGTCGCAGATCAGCTGGTCGGAGAGGTCACCGCGGCGCTTGCGCTCGGTGAGCACCCGCATCAGGCGCAGGTGTTCGGCGCGCTGGGTGTCCAGGACGTCGGCCGCGTCGCGGCCGGTCAGCAGGGCGAGGACGACCTTGGTGTAGAGGGTCGACTGGAGGTAGGGCTCGGGCTTCTCCGGCTGCCTGATCCACGACTCGACGTCGGTGACGCCGGCCTCGGTGATGGCGTACCGCTTCCGCTCGGGCCCGCCGCCCGCCTCCACGCCGTCGACCTCGACGAGGCCGTTCTTCAGGAGCCGGGACATCGTCGAGTAGACCTGCCCGTAATGCAGCGGACGGTCGTGCCCGAACTTCTCGTCGAAGGCGCGCTTCAGGTCGTACCCATGGCGTGGACCTGACTCAAGGAGCCCGAGAAGGGTGTGGCCGATGGACATGGGGCGTTCCTTTCTTCTCAACTGCCGCAAGCGACAAGGGGGTTAAGGCGCGGGCTGTTACGGAAAGTCATTCGGTGCGCAGGCCGTCGGAGCGCATCTGGCGCCACAGGGCCGGCAGGCTCAGCAGGGTCACCGCGAGGATCACGGCGGCGCCCGCCCCGGCCAGCGGCAGGAAGAGCCACCAGTCGGTGATGGCCTTGCCGATGATCCGCAGCATCAGGGCGCCGAGCGCGAGGCCGCCCGCCACCGCGAGGCCGATCCCCAGGGCGACCGGCACCGCGGTCTGCCACAGGACGGACCAGGCCAGCGTCGCGCGCCGGGTGCCGAAGGCCACCAGAGCGGCCAACAGGCGTCTGCGCTCGCGCAGTTGCTCCAGCTGCGAGACCAGCATGCTGGCCGCGATCAAGCCGAGCGTGGCCAGCGACGCGGCTCGCAGCCCGGTCTGGATGCCGGCGTACTGCTGGTCGCGCTCGATGGTGCGCACGGTGTTGACGCGCAGCTGCGGGGAGAGGTTGGCCGCGGTGTTGCGGATGTGCTCGGCGGCGTCCGGCACCCGCTGGTCGACGGTGAGCATGGCGGACGTGTCGGCCGTCGAGCCGAGCAGCGAGATGTCGATCGCCCCCGGGGTGGCAAAGATGCCGTGCTGCTCCTTGCCCGTCGGGTCGGGACGCGCGGTGACGGTACGGGCGGACGCGGGCAGCGTCCACAGCGCCTCGGGGACGCCGGGCGAGTCGGACGCGGTGTTGACCGGCTTGCCCGGGCGGGCCGTGCGGTCCACCCAGGCGGCCTGCTCGGCGTCGTCGGAGGGGTGCACCACGAAGGTGTCGCCGTCCTTGCAGGAGTCGATGCGGGCCAGCTCGGCCAGGGTCGCGCAGTCGCCCACGGTGAGCTGCGTGGTGGGCCGGATGTCGCCGGACGCGATCGGCCCCGGCAGGGTCACGTAGCTGCTGACGGAGCCGATCACCTGGTGCACACCGGGGGTTTCGCGGAAGGATTCGATCATGCGCTGGGCGAGCTTCGCGTCCGGGAAGTCGGCGCTGACGGTGTACTGGGCGCGGCTCGCGTCGGCACCCGTCACCCTGTTGAAGTCGTCGTGGATGCCGACGGCGTACATCTGGAGCGCGACCGACCCGGCGACCGCCACCGTGATGCCGCTGACCGCGCGTGCTGCCGTGCCGCTGTTGAACTGGAGCCTGCGGACAGCCAGTTGCCAGGACGGTGAACCGCCGTGCAGCCGGCCCACCACCGCCTCGACCAGCCAGGGCAGCAGTGTGATGAGCCCCGCGAGGACCAGGGTGGCGCCCATGGCGATGAAGGCGGGCGTGAGGTTGTCCAACAGCGTGATGGCGACGCCCGTCGGCACCAGCGGAAGCGGCGCCCCCCGCACCCCCGGGTTCTGCGACAGGAAGAGCAGTACCAAGCCGACGCCGGGCAACGCGAGGCGCCACCACAGCCTGCGGCGCCGGGTGCGGCCGCCGCGTACGACGCCGAGGGGTTCGATGACCACCGAGCGCAGCGCGGCCAGCGTCACCGCCACCGCCAGTGCGGGCACGGCGACGGCGACGAGCAGCGCGAGCCAGGGTACGGGCCTCAGGTCCCCGGGGAAGAAGCCGAAGCTCCACAGCTTGAGGGGGCCGAGGACTTCGGCGCCGCCGAGGAAGAGCAGCGTGCCGACGGCGAGCCCGAGTACGGCTCCGGCCAGCGCCTCGCCGCCGGCGATCCAGCGCGTGGTGCGGGCGTCGGCGCCGACCAGGCGCAGCGCCGCGAGCCGCCGGTCGCGCTGCTCGCTGCCGAACCGTACGGCGGTGGCGATGAAGATGGCGACCGGCATGAGCAGGACGACGCAGATCAGGATGACGAGGACGACCAGCATCGGGTCGAGCGGCCGCTCGTCGCCGATGTTGCCGAACCCGGCCGCCGAGGAGGCGCCACTGTCGGCGGAGAGGGTGGCGCTGCCCGCGTAGTAGTAGAGCTCCGAGGGCTCGACCAGGCCCGCGTCGCCGATGGTCTGGGTGATCTCGTACGGGAGGCGCTCGCGGAGGAGTTCACCCCGGGGGGAGTCGAGCAGCTCGCGCAGCGCGGGGGAGACGGCCATGGTGCCGGGGGCGGGTATGGAGGTCAGGCCGGGCGGCAGCACCGGGTCGGCGTTGGCCGGGCGCAGCACCTTCCCGCCGATCGTGTCGTCGCGGTACTCGGTGTCGGCGGAGGCGTAGAGGAGCGAGGCCTTCAGGCTCCCGGTGTTCTTGCCCGAGTCCGCCGAGAACGGCTGCCGGTCGTGGACGCGGTCCGCCCGCTCGTCCACGAGATGCGGCACCGATGCCGCGCCGAGCAGCAGGGCGACGCCGAGGCCGACACCGACCGCGGTGAGCAGGGTGCGCACCCAGCCCTCACGGCCGCCGCTGAGGGCGAACCGGATGCCGAGGCCGAGATCGTGGAGGCGTCGCTTCATGGGAGAGCACTATACGCACCAGGTATACCTGCTGTGTATACCCGCGGTGCATAGCAGCCTGTGACCGTGTTATTACCGGGCAAATCGGGTCAGTATTGGGGACTCTCGCAACCCTTGGCACGATTCAATCGTCGGTTCCCATGGGGCAGGTGCTCATTCTCACGTACGGAAAAGGCGTGATCGAATCCGCTTTGTCCATAGGTGCGGTGTTAGTTTTCTGAGCTGATCTGGCGAGTCTGGTGAGTCATATGAAGGCGAGCGACTGAGGTTATGGGCCGAGCGGAAGAGCGGCGCGCCCGGCAGGGCGGGGTACGCCGGAGCAAGCAGAAGGTGAAGAAAAAGGGCATACGCCGGTTCTTCACCTGGAAGAAGATGCTCGGCACCTTCTTCGGCCTCTGCCTCCTCGCGATGGGCGCGTTCTACGTCATCTACCTGATGGTGCCGATCCCCAGCGACAACGTCGAAGCCAAGTTGGAGAGCAACGTCTACAAGCTCTCCAACGGCCAGGTGCTCGCCCGCACCGGAGATGTCAACCGCGAGACCGTCGGCCTCGACAAGGTGCCCGTGCCGATCCAGCACAGCTTCGTCGCGCTTGAGAACAAGACCTTCTACGACGACAAGGGCGTCGACTTCAAGGGCACCACCCGCGGCATCCTCAAGACCCTGATGGGCAAGGGCGCCCAGGGCGGCTCGACGATCACCCAGCAGTACGTCAAGAACAACTACCTGACGCAGGAGCAGACGGTCACCCGCAAGCTGAAGGAGATCGTGATCTCCCTCAAGGTGGACCAGCGCTACTCCAAGGACGAGATCCTCGCGGGGTACATGAACACCAGCTACTACGGCCGGGGCGCCTACGGCATCCAGGCCGCGGCGCAGGCTTACTACGGCAAGGACGTCTCCAAGCTGACGCTGGAGGAGGGCACCTACCTCGCGGCGCTGCTCCAGGCCCCCAGTCAGTACGACTGGCAGACGGCGGGACCAGTCGGCAGGAACCTGGTGCAGGGGCGCTGGAACAAGGCCCTCGACAACATGGTCGACATGAAGTGGCTGACTCCGCAGGACCGGGCGAAGCTGAAGTTCACGCCTCCCAATGAGGCCAAGGTCGCCCCCGGCATGGTGGGGCAGACCGGCTACCTGGTCGATGCCGCCAAGAAGGAGTTGATCAACAACGGGGTGAGCGACGCCGTCCTGGCCCGCGGCGGCTGGACCATCACGCTCAACATCGACCCCGCCAAGCAGAAGCTCCTGGAAGATGCGGTCAAGGCGCAGCTGACCAGCAAGCTCGACTCCAGCAAGCGCAAGGTCGACGCGGACCTCCAGGCCGGCGCGGCCTCGGTGGACCCGAAGACCGGCTCGGTGGTCGCCCTCTACGGCGGCCAGGACTTCATGAAGCACCAGCTCAGCAACGCCACCAACACCACGTACCAGCCCGCCTCGACCTTCAAGCCGGTGATCCTCGCGGCCGCCTTCAACCAGGGCGCCGAGACGCAGGACGGCAAGCCGATCAAGGCGAACACCGTCTACAACGGTGACAGCAGGCGGCCCGTCAAGGGCAGCAGCATCCCCTTCGACCCGCCGAACGAGGATGACCAGAGCTACGGCCCCATCAGCGTCCAGGTCGCGATGAACAAGTCGGTCAACTCCGTCTTCGCGCAGATGGGCGTCGACGCCCACCTCGACAAGGTGCGCGACACCGCCGTGGCCATGGGCATGGACTCCATCAAGGGCAAGGCCCCCGTGCCCGCCATGACGCTCGGCTCCTACGGAGCCAGTCCCCTCCAGATGGCCGCCGTGTACGCCACGCTCGACAACCACGGCAAGGAAGTCACGCCGTCGATCGTGAAGTCGGCCGAGCACAAGGACCACAAGTACGAGAAGCCGGACCCGATCGGCAGCCAGGTCATCAGCAAGGAGGCGGCCGACTCGGTCACCTCGGTGCTGACCGGCGTGGTCGACGACGGTACGGCCCAGAAGTCGGTGGCCGAGGCCGACAACCGCGACGGCAAGCAGGTCGCGGGCAAGACCGGCACCTCCGACGACAACAAGTCGGCCTGGTTCACCGGCTACACCCCGGACCTGGTCACCTCGGTCGGGCTGTGGGGCGAGGCAGCCGAGCCGCGCGTCGTCAAGGTCGACGGCAAGAGCGTGAACGTCCCCAAGGGCGGCCAGGTCACGATGACCAACGGCGCCGGCGAGGACGGCCGCATCAACGGTGGCTCCATCCCGGCCCGCATCTGGGCCGCGTACACCTTCGACGCGGTCAAGGGCGGCGCCACCAAGTTCGACCTGGACACCGACCAGGGCGCGGCCTTCGAGCCCGCCTACACGCCGCCGAAGTCCCCGTCGAACACGCCGCCGTCCAAGCCCGCGTCGAACACGCCGTCCAAGCCCCCGTCCAGGACACCGTCGAACACGCCGTCCAACACCCCGTCGACGCCGAGCAACACCCCGTCCAACACGACCTCGCACAAGCCGAAGCCGCCGACGCCGCCGACGCCGACGAATACGGGCGGGGCGAGCCCGCCGGTGGACCCGCTCAACCCCTGACCACGGCCGACGGCCCCCACCCCGGGAAACCGGGAGTGGGGGCCGTGCCGTTTCGCGGTCAGCCGTTCACCTTCGCGGCGATCCGGTCGCCGATGTCCTTGTCGATGTTGTGCCAGTACTGGAGGGCCCGGGCCAGGACCGGGGCACTCACGTCCTGCTTGAGGTGCCCGCTCACGTTGGACACCAGACGCTCGCGTGCCGCGTCGTCGAGGACCTCGCGGACCATCGTGCCGGGCTGGCCCCAGTCGTCGTCCTCGCGGTGCAGCCTGGTCGCCTCGCGCACCATCTCGCCCGCCACCTGCCAGCCCGCCGGGTCGCCGAACTGCCCGGCCGCGGCGGGACCGCCGTAGGAGTTGGGCGCGTACGGCCTGGCCGCGCGCGACGGCTCGTACCGCATGGGTCCGTCCTTGGCGTACGAATTGACCGGCGAGCGCGGCCTGTTGGGCGGCAGCTGCGCGTAGTTCGGGCCGATCCGGTAGCGATGCGTGTCGGGGTACGAGAACAGCCGGCCGAGCAGCATCTTGTCCGGCGAGGGGCCGATGCCGGGCACCATGTTGGACGGCTCGAAGGCGGCCTGCTCGATGTGGACGAAGAAATCCTCGGGGTTCTTGTCGAGCGTCATCCGGCCGACCTCGATCAGCGGGTAGTCGCCGTGCGGCCACACCTTGGTCAGGTCGAACGGGTTGAACCGGTAGTCCGCCGCGTCCTCGAACCCCATCACCTGCACGTACATCGTCCAGCTCGGCGCGTTCCCCGAGTCGATCGACTCGTACAGGTCGCGGCGGTGCAGGTCGGCGTCCTTGCCCGCGAGCTCGTCCGCCTCCTCCTGGGTCCAGAACTCGATGCCCTGGTCGGTCTTCAGGTGGTACTTGACCCAGAACTTCTCGCCGCCGCCGTTGATCCACATGTAGGTGTGCGAGGAGTACCCGTTCATGTGGCGGTAGGTCTTGGGGATGCCCCGGTCGCCCATCAGCCAGGTGACCTGGTGGGCCGACTCGGGCGAGAGCGTCCAGAAGTCCCACTGCATGTCGTTGCTGCGCAGACCGGTCACGGGGTGGCGCTTCTGCGAGCGGATGAAGTCCTGGAACTTGATGGTGTCCCGTACGAAGAAGACCGGGGTGTTGTTGCCCACCAAGTCGTAATTGCCCTGCTCCGTATAGAACTTGAGGGCGAAGCCGCGCGGGTCGCGCCAGGTGTCGGGCGATCCCTGCTCGCCGGCCACCGTCGAGAAACGGGCCAGCATCTCGGTCCGCCTGCCCGGCTGGAACAGCCCCGCCTTGGTGAACTGGCTTACGTCATTGGTCACTTGGAAGGTTCCGTACGCGCCGGAGCCCTTGGCGTGCACCACCCGCTCCGGGACCCGCTCCCTGTTGAACTGCGCCATCTTCTCGATGAGGTAGTGGTCGTGCAGCAGGATCGGGCCGTCGGGCCCGACGGTGAGCGAGTGCTCGTCGCTCTCCACCGGGATGCCGACGTTGTTCGTCGTGTACGGGACCTGGGATGTGTCGCTCACGAGCGTCCTCCCGTCGAAAAGGGATCTATGAGGTCGCTTCGTCCACGACGCCAGTCAACTCCGCCGACTGGGTGTCGGCAACCTTTGGACCGGGTCCAGAACTGGTTCAGGTACGGGTGGGCAGCTCGAACCAGACCACCTTGCCGCCGGAGAGGCGGGTCGCGCCCCAGCGTCTGGCCAGGCGGTTCACCAGGAACAAGCCGCGCCCGCCCTCGTCGGTCTCGCGCGCCCGGCGCTGCCGGGGCAGCTGCGGGGAGTCGTCGCCGACCTCGCAGCGCAGTACGTCGGTCCTGAGCAGACGCAGCGTGACCGGCCGCTCCGCGTAGCGCACGGCGTTCGTGACGACCTCGCTCACCAGGAGCTCCACCGAGTCCGTCAGCTCCTCCAGGCCCCAGCGCTCCAGGGCCCGGCGGGCGAGGCGGCGGGCCCGGCCGGGGGCGGTCTCCTCCGGGTCCAGGAACCAGTACGCGACATCGCTCGGCGCGATGCCGTCGAAGCGGGCGGCGAGCAGCGCGATGTCGTCGTCGCGGTCGCCGGGGCCGAGCATGTCGAGCACGTCGTCGCAGAGCGCTTCGAGCGGCGGCGAGTGGTCGGGGCCGGTCAACTGGGCGGTGGCGGCGAGCCGTTCACGCAGCTGCTCGATGCCGGTCCACACGTCACGCAGGCGCGACTCGACCAGGCCGTCCGTGTAGAGGAGCAGCGTGGCGCCCGCGGGCGCGTCCAGCTCGACCGCCTCGAAGTCGACGCCGCCGACGCCGATCGGGGCGCCCGGCGGCACCCTGAGGACCTCGGCGCGGCCGCCGAGGTGGAGCAGGACCGGTGGCGGATGACCGGCGTTGGCGATGGTGATGCGGTGGGCGACCGGGTCGTACACCGCGTACAGGCAGGTCGCCATGCGGTCGGTGCCCAGCCGCTGGGCCTGCTCGTCGAGGTGGTGCAGGACCTCGGCGGGCGGCAGGTCCAGGCCCGCCAGGGTCTGCGCGGTGGTGCGCAGCTGGCCCATGATCGCGGCGGAGGTCATGGAGTGGCCCATGACGTCGCCGACGACCAGGGCGACCCGGCTGCCGGGCAGCGGGATCGCGTCGTACCAGTCACCGCCGACCCGGGCGGTCTCCGCCGCCGGCAGATAGCGCGAGGCGAGCCGCACGCCGGTGGGCTGGGGGAGGCTGTCGGGCAGCATGGTGCGCTGGAGCTCGTCGGCGATGTACGCCTCGCGGCCGTACAGGACGGCCTTGTCGATGCCGAGGGCGGTGTGCGTCGCCAACTGGGCGGCGACCAACAGGTCGTTGGCCTCGAAGGCGGGCCGTTCGGGGCCGCGCACGAAGACGGCGGCGCCGATCACCCGCCGCCGGCCACGGAGCGGCGCGAGTATCGCCCGTCGGCCGCCGGGCACCGCACGGTCGGGGCCGAGCAGCTCGGCGAGGGCCGCGCGGGCGGCCGGGGACTCCGCGAAGACGGGCCGCACCCCGCGCAGGACCTCGTTCAGCTCGCCGCCGGTGCGCACCTCGCACAGCTCGGACGCGGGGGTCAGGTCGGGGCCCGGGCCGAGCACCGTGAGGCCCTCGGCCTCCGCGCTCTCGCTGAGCGCCTCATCGACTAAACGCAGCCGGTCGGCGCGGCGCAGCCGCAGCACGAACGGCGTCGCCGGACGTTCGTCGCCGACCGGCAGCGGGTCGCGCAGGTGGACCAGGATGGCGTCCGAGAACGTCGGCACGGTGGCCCGGCACAGGCCGAGGACGATCTCGTCGAGGTCTATGCCGCGGGCGATCCGCCGGGTCGCGGCGCCCACGAAGCGCAGCCGGTCGCCCTCGCGGCGGGCCACCGCGGCGGCTCCGTCACCGGGACCCGAAGCCCCCGATCCGCCCTCGCCGGGCACCCCGGGCACGCCGATGGAAGGCACGGCGGAGGCGGCCGCGGCATCCCGTCCGGCGCGTTCGGGCTGGCCGGGCACGGAGGCGGTCACGCCGCCGCTCCGGTCGGCGGCGCGGGCGCCCAGCGGGGTGCGCCGGGCCGGACCGGCCGGGTCCGGGGCATCGGCATGGGGCCTCCCCTGCTCCTCAAGAGCGTGGGGAAGGTGCTGCTCGGTGGGCCGGGCGAGTTCCTTGCGCCGGCTCTCGTGCGAGGTGGGCTGGGGCTCCGTCACGCGTCGGGTTCCGTCCGTCCGGGATGAGACATCCACCCTGCCGCCCGCGGCGGCAGTGGCAGCGACAGGGTAAGGATGCGCGATGCGGTCGCTCCACGCGGTATACCCTCCCCCACGTTCTCAAGGCACGGGGGCGGACCCGACCGGGCGGCGGCGACACCGGGCATGCTCCACCCCCCTGTGGTGACATACGGTCAATTCTTGCACCGGGACTGCCGATTACTGCTGGTGGCCCCTGTGTGGCCCTGCGGAGGACGATCCTACGTTTGAACCCCGGGGGCGCATCAAGGGTCTCACGACGTCATATGCGCCGGGGTGCGATCCCAGTCCGCCGGGAGCGCGGGAACGGGCCACAGCGGATCGGGCCGCCACGACTCCCAGCCGTCCGAGAACGGCCGGCCCCACGCCTTGATCACCTCGACCGCGGCGTGCCCGGCCTCCCGGACCCGCCCGGCCTGCTCGCCGTCCATCAGGCCCACCCGCTGGGCCTGGGCGAACTCGTCCTCGTCCAGCCAGCGCCAACTGCGGTCGGGGGACACGGAGATGTCGAGGAAGTGGTCCGTGGAGTCGATGCCCCGCGACCATCGGGCGCGCGGCTCCTCCAGGTTCACGTACCAGTTCTTGAAGCGCCAGCCCCGTTCCCAGAAAAGCCATACCGACCAGGGCTCACCGGGGCGCGCCAGCTTGAGTACGCCGGTGCCGAACCAGTGCGAGCGCTCCGTGGTGCGCGGGGCGGTGTAGCGGGTGGCCAGGGGTTCCTTGTGCAGGGGCCGGCCGTCGGCGAGCACCGGGCGCACGCATTCGGTGCCGGGCGCCATCCACACCGCGAGCACGTCGTCGGTGTCCTGGACGACCGTGACCGGACGGCATATGTGGAACGGCCCGCCCTCTTTCGGGCCGGGCGCGTGATCGCGATAGCGCCAGAGGATCTGGTCCCCTGGCGCCCAGTGTGGGGTGCCGCCTCCTGTACCTGCCATGCGCAGATATTACGGAGTGCGGTCAAGACCACGCTGCGATACGGATCACCCGGCTCAGAGCCCGTGTCTCAGGGGCGGGTCATCCGCAGCACGTCGAGGGCCTCGTCGAGCTGCTCGACGGTGAGGTCGCCGTGCTCCACGTACCCCGATTCGAGGACCACTTCACGAATGGTCTTCCGTTCGGCCAGGGACTTCTTGGCGACCTTGGCGGCCTCCTCGTACCCGATGTACTTGTTGAGCGGGGTGACGACGGACGGCGAGGACTCGGCGTACTCGCGGGCCCGCTCCACGTTCGCGGTGATGCCGTCGACGGTGCGGTCCGCGAGCAGCCGGGAGGCGTTCGTGAGCAGCCGGATCGACTCCAGGAGGTTCTTGGCGATCACCGGCAGCATCACGTTGAGCTCGAAGTTGCCGGCCGCGCCCGCCGTCGCGACGGTCGCGTCGTTGCCGACGACCTGGGCCGCGACCATGAGGACGGCCTCCGGAATGACCGGATTGACCTTTCCGGGCATGATCGACGAGCCCGGCTGGAGATCGGGAAGACTGATCTCGGCCAATCCCGTACGCGGCCCCGAGGCCATCCAGCGCAGGTCGTTGGAGATCTTCGTGAGCGAGACGGCGATGGTGCGCAGCTGCCCGCTCGTCTCCACCAGGCCGTCGCGCGCACCCTGCGCCTCGAAGTGGTCCCGGGCCTCGGTGAGAGGCAGCCCGGTGGCCCGCGCGACCTCGGCGATGACGGCCGCGGAGAACCCGTGCGGGGTGTTGATCCCGGTGCCGACCGCCGTGCCGCCCAAGGGGAGTTCGGCCAGGCGCGGCAGCGAGGAGCGCAGCCGCTCGACGCCGTACCGCACCTGCGCCGCGTAGCCGCCGAACTCCTGGCCCAGCGTCACCGGGGTGGCGTCCATCAGGTGCGTACGGCCCGACTTGACCACGTCGGCGAACTCGGCCGACTTGCGCTCAAGGGCGGTCGCCAGATGGTCGAGCGCGGGGATCAGATCGGCGGTGACGGCGGCCGTCGCGGCGATGTGGATGGAGGAGGGGAACACGTCGTTGGAGGACTGCGAGGCGTTGACGTGGTCGTTGGGGTGGACGTCGCGGCCGAGCTTCTCGGTGGCGAGCGTCGCCACGACCTCGTTCATGTTCATGTTCGACGAGGTACCGGATCCGGTCTGGAAGACATCGACCGGAAAGTGCTCGTCCCAGCGCCCTTCGGCGACCTCCCCGGCCGCCTCCTCGACGGCTCCCGCGATGTCCTTGTCGAGCACGCCGAGCTCGGCGTTGACCTTGGCCGCGGCCGCCTTGATACGGGCCAGCGCCTCGATGTGGGCGCGTTCCAGGCGCTGCCCGGAGACGGGGAAGTTCTCCACCGCCCGCTGCGTCTGCGCCCGCCACTTGGCCTGCGCCGGGACCCGCACCTCGCCCATCGAGTCGTGCTCGACGCGGTACTCGCTGTCGTTCATGTCAGTGAACCTCCTTAGAAAGTTGAGCACTTGTCTCGTTCCACCTATTCCCAAGACGCCCTACTGGCCAGTAAATACCGGTGGTAACTAATAACCGGGGAGGCGCAATGACGCGCACCAGGCACAGACTTCGCTGTACGTTCGCGGCCGCCGTGGCCGCAGCGGCGGCGTTCGGGGGCATGGCGGCCGGCGCGAGCACCGCGCAGGCCGCATCCACGCCGTCCGTCCAGTCCACTCCGCTCTCGCCCGAGCTGGAGAAGATCCGGGCGGCCGAGGCCACCCAGCTGTACGGCAGCCCGGCCGAGCGGCCGATGGCCGACCGCAAGACCGGCTTGATCTCGCTGGGCGACAGCGAGATCTCCGGCGAGGGCGTCGGCACCTACGAGGCCGGCACCAACGGTCCCGACAACTGGTGCCACCGCTCGCCCGACTCCGCGATCCACCGCACCGGCATCCCGGCCGACGAGACGTACAACGTGGCCTGCTCGGGCGCGTACACCGGGAACATCAGGATCGGCGGGAGCAAGCAGTACGCCGATGAGCTCGTGCAGAGCGACAGCCTCGCCATCAAGGCGCGCAACACCCGCATCAAGATGGTGCTCCTGGTCGCCGGGGCCAACGACGACCTCCAGTTCGGCCCGGTCATGACCGACTGCGTCGAGCGCTATCTGCTGCTCCAGGGCCCGTGCCAGTCCAAGTACGAGTCCGGCTGGCAGGCCAGGGTGGACGCCCTGGTGCCGAAGGTCGAGCAGACCGTGAGCGACCTCAAGTCCGTGATGCGCGACGCCGGTTACACCGACGGCTCGTACAAGCTCGTCGTGATGGGCTACCCGAGCCCGATCGGCCCCGACTTCCACGACAACCCGAGCTTCCCGGGCAAGCTCGCCTGCGGGGGCCTCGGCTACGACTCCGACACCGTCTGGGGCCGCAACACCGCGGTGCCCGCGTTCGAGGTCGGCATGCGCAAGGTGGCCGAGGACACCGGTGTGACCTACCTCGACAACTCGCGGCTCTTCAACGGCCACGAGGTCTGCATGGAGGACACCTGGGCCCGGGGTCTCTACATCGACCTCTCCAAGCCCGGCCTTCCGGACTCGAACTCGGTCCGCCAGTCCTTCCACCCCAACTACCGGGGCCACGGCGCCTTCGCCTCCTGTCTCACCCAGCTCTACAACTCCGGTGTCAGCCAAGGCAGTTGTGCGGACCCCGCGTCCACCGGGGCCCCGACGCTCTACCCGCTCGCCTGGGACGACGCGTACAAGTCGCTGAAGAACGAGGCGACCGGGGCATGCGTCGACGTCACCGCGGCGAACAGCGCCAACGGTACGACGGTGGGCGGCTGGGACTGCCACGGCGGACGCAACCAGGGCTGGTGGTACGACAGTGACCGGAGGTCCGTCCACACCCAGCTCACCCAGGACCGCTGTCTGGACGTGCCGGGGGCGAACTACACCGCCGGCGCCAAGCTGATCATCTGGAACTGCTCGGGCGCCGCCAACCAGGAGTGGGTGCGCACCGCCGGCACCCTGCGCCCGGCCGCCGCGACCAACCTGTGCGCCACGCTCGGCGCCGCCAAGGAGCCGCTCACGCTGCGTCCCTGCGACGCCACCGCGAGCCAGCGCTTCGCCTGACCGATCGAGCACCCGGCCCCGTCACGGACAGCCGTCCGCGGCGGGGCCGAGGTGTGCCACCTCGATGGCGGAGGGGGACAGGGCCGCCGACACCCGGACCCGGGCGCCGAAGGCGAGCGGGGTGCGGGCCCGGGCCGCGTACTTCAGCGTCCGGCCGCGCACACAGAACAGCACCTCGCCGTAGCCACCGCGCGGGATCGGCGTGACCACCCGGCCCGCCTCGCCGACCAGCGCGTGAGCCGTCGGCGTGGTTCTCGTCAGGCGCCGGCACCACGCGTCGCGGAGCCTCGTCAGTAAGCCGCCGGGTCCGAGCAGAAACCCCAACTGTGCCACCCCTCCTGGTGGTTGAACCGCCCCGGCCGATTGCGGCGACCGGGGCGATTGCGGACACATGTCAGGATAGGTGGCCAATTCTCCGGGCCCTTAGGGCCTTTGGACCCTATTCGGGGCCAGGGCCGGGCCGGGGTCGGCTAGGCTTGACCGGCGCCTCGTACCGGGATGTTCAGGAACGTCGGCGGCTCGGCCGGGGCCTGGAAGAAGTCGTTGCCCTTGTCGTCGACGACGACGAACGCCGGGAAGTCCTCGACCTCGATCTTCCACACCGCTTCCATGCCGAGCTCCTCGTACTCGACGACCTCGACCTTCTTGATGCAGTCCTGGGCCAGGCGGGCGGCCGGGCCGCCGATCGAGCCCAGGTAGAACCCGCCGTGCGTGCCGCACGCGTCGGTGACCTGCTTGCTGCGGTTGCCCTTGGCCAGCATCACCTTGGAGCCGCCCGCCGCCTGGAACTGCTCGACGTAGGAGTCCATCCGGCCGGCCGTGGTCGGGCCGAACGAGCCGGACGCGTAACCCTCGGGGGTCTTGGCCGGGCCCGCGTAGTACACGGGGTGGTCCTTGAGGTACTGCGGCATCTCCTCGCCCGCGTCGAGCCGCTCCTTGATCTTGGCGTGCGCGATGTCGCGGGCCACGACCAGCGGGCCGGTGAGCGAGAGGCGGGTCTTCACCGGGTACTTGGTGAGCTCGGCCAGGATCGCGTCCATCGGCTGGTTGAGGTCGATGCGTACGACGTCGTCATCGCCCGAGTCGAGGCCCGCGGTGGAACCGCTATTGAGCTCAGCGTCCGTCGTCTCCGGCAGGAAGCGGGCCGGGTCGGTCTCCAGCTGCTCCAGGAAGACGCCCTCGGCGGTGATCTTCGCGACGGCCTGGCGGTCGGCCGAGCAGGACACGGCGATCGCGACGGGCAGCGAGGCGCCGTGCCGGGGCAGACGCACCACGCGCACGTCGTGGCAGAAGTACTTGCCGCCGAACTGCGCGCCGATGCCGATCTTCTGGGTCAGCTCGAAGACCTTCTTCTCCAGCTCCTCGTCCCGGAAGCCGTGCCCCAACTCCGAGCCCTCGGAGGGGAGTTCGTCCAGGTAGTGCGCGGAGGCGTACTTCGCGGTCTTCAGCGCGAACTCGGCGCTGGTGCCGCCCACCACGATCGCCAGGTGGTACGGCGGGCACGCGGCGGTGCCGAGCGAGCGGATCTTCTCCTCCAGGAACTTCATCATGGAGGACTCGTTGAGGACGGCCTTCGTCTCCTGGTAGAGGAACGACTTGTTGGCCGAGCCGCCGCCCTTGGCCATGAAGAGGAACTTGTACGCGCCGCCGTCGGTCGCGTACAGCTCGATCTGCGCGGGCAGGTTCGAGCCGGTGTTCTTCTCCTCCCACATGGTGAGCGGGGCCATCTGCGAGTACCGCAGGTTGAGGTTCAGGTACGCGTCGTAGATGCCGCGGGAGAGGGCCGCCTCGTCGCCGCCCTCGGTCAGCACGTTCTGGCCGCGCTTGCCCATGACGATCGCGGTGCCGGTGTCCTGGCACATCGGGAGCACGCCCGCCGCCGCGATGTTCGCGTTCTTGAGGAGGTCGAGCGCGACGAACTTGTCGTTGCCGGACGCCTCGGGGTCGTCGACGATCTTCCGCAGCTGGGCCAGGTGCGCGGGGCGGAGGTAGTGCTGGATGTCGTGGATGGCCTCGGCGGCCAGCTTGCGCAGCGCCTCCGGCTCGACCTTGAGGAACGTACGGCCGTCGGCCTCGAAGGTGGAGACACCCTCGGCGGTCACCAGGCGGTAGGGCGTGGTGTCCTCTCCCAGGGGGAGCAGATCGGAGTACGCAAACTCTGGCATTTCGGCCATTCCTCACTCGGCAGACAGCTGCTGTACCTCCATTGACACAGCACCCACCAGCGTATGCCGCCGTCACCGGCGCGATCCTGTGAGGTAAGGCTCAGTTGCCGAACCCGCCCCATCCCGCGACTAGTCGCGATCTATCGCGTTTGGGTACGCTGTCTCCGTGGACCTCGAAAAGCACGCTCAGCCGGACCCCGCGGAGTCCGCGAAGGCCGATCTCGTCAAGCATGCCGAGCCCCCGGCGCTGCGGGCCTCCGACGCGGACCGGGACCGGATCGCCGACATCCTGCGCGACGCGCTCGCCGAGGGCCGGCTCGATGCCGCCGAGCACTCCGAGCGCATCGACGCCGTCTACCGGGCCAAGACCGTGGGCGAACTGGAGCCCCTGGTCCAGGACTTGCCCGCGACCGGAGCCCGCCCCCGCCCGGTGGCCGCCCCCGGTCCGCGCCCGCCGGAGGAGACGGGTGTGCCGGTCGCCGCCGAGAACCTCGTCGCGGTCTTCTCCGCCTCCACCCGCAAGGGCCGCTGGCGGGTCGGGAAGCGCACCAACGCCTTCTCGCTGTTCGGCAGCGTGGAGATCGACCTCACCGAGGCGCTCTTCGAACAGCGCCTGACCGTCATCAACGCGACCGCGATTTTCGGCAATGTGGAGGTGCGGGTGCCGGAGAATCTGAGCCTGCGCGGCAGCGGCACCGGAATCTTCGGCAACTTCGAGGTGCACACCCTGGAAGCCGACGATCCTGAGGCACCGGTGGTCGTCGTCAATGGATATTCCGTCTTCGGCAATATCGAGGCCAAGCCGAAGCGGGGCAAGCGCATCGCCGACCTCCACGACCGGCTGCGCAAAAGGCTCGAATCCTGACGGCCGGATCGGCGCGCGGCGGCGCCGGGTTCAGGCCAACGGGAGCCCGAGCGAAGTTCCGCACTACGGAACTCAGTGCATAGGCACGCGTACAGCGGGTAGGGACTGTCGCATCGTCGCTCGCTCGCGAAGCCGTCGTCAGGAGTAGACCGTGCTGCATCCGCCGCATCATTCCCTGCAGGTCACCGCCGTTCCGCCGCAGCGTGGTCCAGCGCGGGAGGATCAGGCGGGTCCGTGGCACGCGGAGGCGGTCTGCCGCCGGGACGAGGCAGGCCTGTTCTTCGCCCCGTCCAAGGAGCCGACGGCCGCCCGGCTCTCCCGCGAGGAGGCCGCCAAACGCGTCTGCGCCCGCTGTCCGGTGATGGTGGAGTGCCGCGAGCACGCGCTGCTCATGCCCGAGCCGTACGGGGTGTGGGGCGGCCTGACCGCAGCCGAACGCCGCGTGGTCATCGCCCGCCGCCGCCGGCGCGAGGTGGAACTCAAGAAGGCCGCGTCCGCCGCATAGCTCCGCACACGGCTCTGCGTACGTGAAGGGGCGCCCCCGCCGCACTACGGGGACGCCCCTTCACATACGTACGAACTGCCTTGATCCGGCGGCCACCTGGCCCGGCGGCTACTTGGCCCGGTCGAAGTCGACCGCGCTGTACGCGCGCAGCTTGGACAGGCGGTGCGTCGAGTCGATCTGGCGGATCGTGCCGGACTTCGAGCGCATCACCAGGGACTGGGTGGTCGCGGTCTCGGCGCGGTAGCGGACCCCGCGCAGCAGCTCGCCGTCGGTGATGCCGGTGGCGACGAAGAACACGTTGTCGCCGCTGACCAGGTCGTTCGTCGAGAGCGTACGGTCCAGGTCGTGACCGGCGTCGAGCGCGCGCTGACGCTCGGCCTCGTCCTTGGGCCACAGCTTGCCCTGGATGACACCGCCCAGGCACTTGATCGCGCAGGCCGAGATGATGCCTTCCGGGGTGCCGCCGATGCCCATGAGCAGGTCGACGCCGGTGCCCTCGCGCACGGCCATGATCGAACCGGCGACGTCGCCGTCCGAGATGAACTTGATGCGCGCACCGGTCTCCCGGATCTCCTTGACGATGCCCTCGTGGCGGGGGCGGTCGAGGATGACCACGGTGACGTCCTCGGGCGAGGACTTCTTGGCCTTGGCGACCCGGCGGATGTTCACCGAGACCGGGGCGTTGATGTCCACGAAGTCGGCGGCCTCGGGGCCGGTGACCAGCTTGTCCATGTAGAACACGGCGGACGGGTCGAACATGGTGCCGCGGTCGGCGGCGGCGAGCACGGCGATCGCGTTCGGCATGCCCTTGGCGTTCAGGGTGGTGCCGTCGATCGGGTCGACCGCGATGTCGACCTCAGGACCGGTGCCGTCGCCGATGCGCTCCCCGTTGTAGAGCATGGGGGCTTCGTCCTTCTCGCCCTCGCCGATGACGACGACGCCGTTCATCGAGACGGTGGAGACGAGGGTCCGCATGGCGTTGACCGCGGCGCCGTCCGCGCCGATCTTGTCCCCGCGGCCGACCCAGCGGCCGGCGGCCATGGCGGCGGCCTCGGTGACCCGCACCAGCTCCAGGGCCAGGTTGCGGTCGGGAGCCTCGGGGGAGACTTCGAGTTCGGACGGCAGATGATGCTCGGTCATCGGAGCGCACCTTTCTGTACGGCGACGGCCGCAGGATAAAAGAGGGTGCTAGGACTCTATCGGCACATCGACAAATTGAGCAGAGGGGCCCACGTATGAGCGGCGACATGACCTGAGACCATGGGGTCGTGGCAGGAACGCGCAGCAGCAAGCAGACAGTCCGGAACATGCTGCAGTCGCTGGCGGTGATCGGCATCGCGGCGGCTGTGATCTATGTGTTCATCCCGCACGACGAATCGGCCGCCCCTCCGCTCAAGACCGTCGACTACAAGGTCGAGCTCACCACGGTGCGGCGGGCCGCACCGTATCCGGTGGCGGCCCCGGTCGGCCTGCCCGACCAGGACAAGTGGCGGGCGACCTCGGTGTCGTACGACGGCGCAAAGAACAACGCCTGGCACCTGGGCTTCCTGGACCCCGAGAACCAGTACGTCGCGATCGAGCAGTCGACCGCGCCGTCGGACAAGTTCGTCGCCGAGGTCAGCCGGAAGGCGACCAAGACCGACAAGTCGCAGAAGATCGCGGGCGAGACCTGGACGTTCTGGGACGGCCCCAAGTACGACGCCCTCGTCCGCCAGGACCAGGGCTCCACGACGGTGGTGATGGGCACGGCCCCGTACGAGCAGCTGGTGACGATGGCGGGCGCGCTGGAGTCGAAGAGGACGGCGCCGCCGACGGCCACGCCGACGGGCTGAGACTTTCTGACGTGCCGCGTGCGACGGATGTGCCGCATACGACGAGGGCCGCCGCACCATTCCGGTGCGGCGGCCCTCGTCGTATGACCTATGTGCCGGCTCAGACGGTGGTGACGACGTCCTCGTAAGCCAGGCGCGGGCTGCGCGGGAACCACGCGTTCTCGCCCGGCTTGCCGATGTTGACGACCATCAGCGGGGTGTGGTCGTCGTCCAGGAACTCCTTCTGCACGCCGGCGAAGTCCACGCCGGTCATCGGGCCGGCGGCCAGGCCCGCGGCGCGGACGCCGATGATGAAGTACGCGGCCTGCAGCGCGGAGTTGAGCAGCGCGGCATCCTCGCGGGCCGAGCGCTCCGAGAAGAAGGCGTCCTTGGCGGCCGGGAAGTGCGGGAAGAGGGCCGGGAGCTCCTCGTGGAACTCGTTGTCCGAGGAGAGGATCGCGACCAGCGGGGCGGCGGCGGTCTTCGGCTGGTTGCCCTCGGCCATGTGCTGCACGAGGCGCTCGCGGGCCTCGGGGGAGCGGACCAGGGTGATGCGCAGCGGCGACTGGTTGAAGGCGGTCGGGCCGTACTTGATCAGGTCGTAGATCGCCTGGACCTGCTCGTCGGTCACCGGCTCGTCGGTGAACGTGTTGGCGGTACGGGCCTCGCGGAAGAGGAGGTCCTGGGCGGCGGGGTCAAGGGCGAGGGACATCTGGAAACACCTTCCGGGCTGCTGATCGAGCGATGTCTCCGACGGTACGGCAGGATTAGGTTAACTTTCAACTAAATCCGGGTTTGGTGATCAGCCTCACAGAGGGCTTCCCTCGGCCTGCGGACCGTGGCCGGCTGGTCGCGCAGTTCTCCGCGCCCCTGGCGGGGTGGAGCTGGCCCAGGCGGGCATCTTCAGCCCGTCCGGCGATTGAGGACGAGCGCCCTCAAGGCGCGAACGGGGTCTGGGGCAGAGCCCCAGGTAACGACCACCGGGCCGCAGCCGATCCACCCACCCCCGGCGGGTTTCGGGAAGGGGTGGGGTGGGGCCTCCCGGGGTCTGGGGCGGAGCCCCAGGGTCCCCAGCGCCGGAGTGCTCAGCTTTCGCCGGGTTCAGCCAGTGCCGCGTCGAGGCGGGCCCGGGCACCCTCCAGCCACCGGCGGCACACCTTCGCCAGCTCCTCCCCCCGCTCCCAGAGCGCAAGCGACTCCTCCAGGGTCGTACCCCCCGCTTCGAGCCGCCGTACGACGTCGATCAGCTCGTCCCGCGCCTGCTCGTACCCCAGTGCCGCGTCGCCCGACGCGGCCTCGTCCGTCTTGGCCATGTGATCCACCCTAAGTCCGCGGTACGACAGTGACGTGCAGCTCGCCCTCGGCGACCCGGGCGCGCAGGTCCTCCCCGGCCGTGACCTCGTCGGGGGAGCGGACCACCTCGCCACCGGCCCGCTGGAGCACGGCGTACCCCCGCTCCAGGGTGGCCTTCGGTGACAGCGCGACCACCCGGGCGTGGGTGTGCGAGAGCTCGGAGTCGGCCCGGTCCAGGTGGTGGCCGAGCACCCGGCGTGAGCGGTGGAGCAGCGCGTCCACCTCGTCGGCCCGGTCGTCCACCATCCGGTGCGGCCGCTCCATCCAGGGGCGCGCGAGCATGCCCGAAAGGCCCCGCTCCTCCCGGTCGACCAGGCCCACGACATGGCGGCGCGCCCGGTCCCGCAGCATCCGGACCCGGTCGAGCTCCTCGCCGACGTCCGGCACGACCTTCTTCGCCGCGTCGGTCGGGGTGGACGCGCGCAGGTCCGCGACCAGGTCGAGCAGCGGCGCGTCCGGCTCGTGCCCGATCGCCGAGACGACGGGCGTACGGCACTGGCCGACCGCCCGCACCAGCTGCTCGTCCGAGAACGGAAGGAGGTCCTCCACGCTGCCGCCGCCCCGCGCCACGATGATCACGTCGACGTCGGGCAGCTCGTCGAGCTCCTTCACCGCCTGCACGACCTGCGGCACCGCGTGCACCCCCTGCACCGCCACGTTGCGCACCTCGAACCGCACCGCGGGCCAGCGCCGCCGCGCGTTCTCCAGGACGTCCCGCTCGGCCGCCGATGCCCGACCCACCACGAGCCCCACGAGCTGCGGCAGGAACGGGAGTTGGCGCTTACGGTCCAGGGCGAACAGCCCCTCCGCCGCCAGCGTCCGCTTCAACTGCTCCAATCTGGCGAGCAGTTCACCGATTCCGACGGGCCTTATCTCCACCGCCCGCAGCGAGAGCTGACCGCGCGGCGCGTACCACTCGGGCTTCGCGTGGACGACGACGCGCGCGCCCTCGGACACGACGTCGGCCACCGCGTCGAACACCTGGCGGTAGCAGGTGACGCCCACCGAGATGTCGTGCGAGGGGTCGCGCAGGGTCAGGAACACCACGCCCGCGCCCGGCCGCCGCGAGAGCTGGGTGATCTGCCCCTCCACCCAGACCGCGCCGAGCCGGTTGATCCACCCCCCGATGAGGCGTGACACCTCGCCGACAGGGAGGGGTGCGTCCGCACTCGTATTCAGAGCCATGTACGAAGGCTAGCCCGCCCCACTGACAGTCCCGCCCCGCTCCGGGTCGGCGCCGCCCCGGCGGCCCCACTGCAGGGCGAGCACCACCAGGCCCACCGCGAGCCAGCCGAGGCCGACCAGTTGGGCCGTGGTCGTCGCCTCCCAGATCACCGCGACGATGACGGCCGCGCCGAGCACCGGAATCACCACGTGGCTCAGCCAGTTGGGGGCGCCCTCCATGCGGCGTACCGCGTACCAGCCGACCACGGAGGCGTGCAGCAGGAAGAACGCGGTGAGCGCGCCCATGTCGACCACCGACACGAGCTGGTCCATGCCGTCGTCGCGCCGGGCCGCCCACACCGCGGCCACCAGCGTGACCACCGCGGCGAGCAGCAGCGCCGCGCGAGGCACCCCCGAGTCGGTCCGCGACAGGAAGCGCGGCAGCCGCCGGTTGCGGGCCATCGCGAAGACGAGCCGGCCCGCCGCGGCCTGCCCGGCCAGCGCCGCGAAGGCAGCCCCGATCGCCTTGCTGACCGCGACCAAGGTGTGCAGCCAGCCGCCGACCGAAGCCTCGACGGTGTCGTAGAACGCCGAACCCTGCTTGGCCGGCTCCGCCGCCAGTTGCGCCGACGACATCGGTTCGAGCAGGGCCGCCAGATAGGACTGCACGACGAAGAGGACCCCGGCCAGGACCAGGCAGAACAGCACCGCCCGCGCCACCTTCGCCGAGCCTCCCGTGACCTCCTCGGCGAACGTGGCGATCGCGTCGAAGCCCAGGTAGGAAAGCACCGCGACGGACACCGCGCCGAGCACCGCCCCCAGGGAGAAGCCGACATCTCCGCCGAGCGGCGACAGCCAGCCCCGCTGCGCCCCGTCCCGTACGAGCGCGACCGCCGCCGACACCACGAAGACGAGCAGCACCGCGATCTCCATCGCGAGCACCGCGAAGCCCACCCGGGCCGCGGCCCGTACGCCCCACAGGTTCAGGAGGGTGGTGATCACGACCGCGATCGCCGTCCACACCCAGCGCGAAACCGACGGGACCAGGGAGTTCATCGCGATGCCGGAGAACAGGTAGGCGACGGCAGGGATGAGCAGGTAGTCGAGCATCGCCATCCACCCGGCGATGAACCCGGGCCCCTCGCCGAGCGCCTTGCGCGCGTACGCGAACACCGATCCGGCCAGCGGCACGACCCGCACCATCTGGGCGTAGCTGAACGCGGTGAAGCCCATGGCGACCGTCGCCACCAGATAAACCAGCGCGACCGCACCGTGCGACTTGGCGTCCAGGGTGCCGAAGATGCCGACCGGGGCCATGGGCGCGATGAAGAGCAGACCGTAGACGACCAGGTCCCGGAACCCGAGACTCCGCCGCAGTCGCCCGGCCCCCTCGGCCACCTCACCCGGTTCGGTGTCGTTGCGTACGCCGCTCATGCGGCCAGTCTCACCGGCTCCGCGATCTTTGGCCCGCCGGGCACGCCGGGTACGCCGGTCGGGCTGTCCGTGCCAGCCCCTACCATGGACGGCATGACTGCTACCGCTTCCCGCCGGGTCCTGCTCGCCGCTCCCCGCGGCTACTGCGCGGGCGTGGACCGTGCCGTGATCGCCGTGGAGAAGGCCCTGGAGCAGTACGGGGCGCCCATCTACGTCCGGCACGAGATCGTCCACAACAAGTACGTCGTGCAGACCCTGGAGAAGAAGGGCGCGATCTTCGTCGAGCAGACGGCGGAGGTGCCCGAGGGCTCCATCGTCATGTTCTCGGCCCACGGCGTCGCCCCGACCGTCCACGCGGAGGCCGCCGAGCGCAAGCTGGCCACCATCGACGCGACGTGCCCGCTGGTCACCAAGGTCCACAAGGAGGCCGTGCGGTACGCCAAGGAGGACTACGACATCCTCCTGATCGGCCACGAGGGCCACGAGGAAGTCATCGGTACGTCGGGCGAGGCCCCGGACCACATCACGCTGGTCGACGGCCCGGACGACGTGGCGAACGTCGAGGTCCGCGACGAGTCGAAGGTCGTCTGGCTCTCCCAGACCACCCTCTCCGTCGACGAGACGATGGAGACGGTCGGCGCCCTCAAGAACAAGTTCCCCAACCTGCTCTCGCCGCCCAGCGACGACATCTGCTACGCCACGCAGAACCGCCAGGTCGCGGTGAAGAAGCTCGCCGAGGACGCCGAGCTGGTCATCGTCGTCGGCTCCAAGAACTCCTCGAACTCGATCCGCATGGTCGAGGTCGCCCTGGACGCGGGCGCCCCCGCCGCCCACCTGGTGGACTTCGCGGACGAGATCGACGAGGCCTGGCTGGAGGGCGTCACCACGGTCGGCCTGACCTCCGGCGCCTCCGTCCCGGACGTCCTCGTCGACGGCGTACTGGAATGGCTGGCCCAGCGCGGCTACGGCGACGTCGAGACGGTGAAGACGGCCGACGAGTCGATCACCTTCTCGCTGCCCAAGGAGCTCCGCCGCGACCTGCGCGCCGAGGCCGCGGAACTCTCGGGCGAGTAGCCCCGTCCGGCCGCACGGGCGCGGAACCCGTACCCCGTACGGCGAGCGACTTCGTCCGGACACTCGGCGGGTGGCTTCGTCCAGCACGTCAGGCCGCGCGTCCGCCCGTACCGTGGATCTCATGAACGCCATGAGGAACGTGTTCGGAGTGGACGTCGGCGGATCCGGCATCAAAGGTGCCCCGGTCGACCTGGAGCGCGGCGACCTGGCGCAGGAACGCCACAAGGTACTGACCCCGCAGCCCGCCACCCCCGATGCGGTGGCGGGCCGCGTCGCGGAGGTCGTCAGCCATTTCGGCTGGTCGGGACCGGTGGGCATCACATTTCCCGGGGTGATCACCGCGAACACCGTCCGCACCGCGGCGAACGTCGCCAAGAAGTGGGTGGGCGTGGACGCGGCCCGGCTCCTCGGCGACCGCCTGGGGGGCCTGCCCGTCACCGTCGTGAACGACGCGGACGCGGCGGGCGTCGCCGAGATGCGCTTCGGCGCGGGCAAGGGCCGCAAGGGCACCGTGATCCTGCTGACCTTCGGTACGGGCATCGGCAGCGCGGTCTTCAACGACGGCCACCTCGTCCCCAACACCGAACTCGGCCATCTGGAGCTGCACGGCCACGAGGCGGAGAAGCACGCCTCGACCAAGGTCAAGGAGGACGAGGACCTCAGCTGGTCGCACTGGGCGCGCCGGGTCCACAAGTACCTGGCCCATGTGGAGATGCTGTTCTCGCCCGAGTTGTTCATCATCGGCGGCGGCGTCAGCCGCAAGGCCGACAAGTTCCTCCCGCTGATCGAGGGCATCAAGGGCGCCAAGGGACTCAAGGGCGTCGACGGCACTGGCGGCTTTGACAGCATCGCGAGCATCAAGGCGGAGATCGTCCCGGCGCAGCTGCAGAACAACGCGGGGATCGTGGGGGCGGCGATGGTGGCGGCGGGGCGGTGAGCTCCGCGGGGGGTTCGGGCGGCGGGTTTTGCGCCGAGCGGGCCGGGCCGTCCTGACCGTACTGGCTGTCCCGGCTGTCCTGACCCTACGGGCTGTCCCGGCCGTCCTGGCTGGTCCTGGCTGGAGGATCAGCGCCTGCCCGCCGGGCCACCGGGCTTCTTCAGGTTCCGCCGGCGCCTCACCATCCGTGCCTTCCGTACGGTGGCGATCACCCCGGCCACCAGCGTTCCGGCGTACAGCCAGCCCGCGTGCAGGGCGAGCGCGGTGACAACGGCCATGGTCTGCCCGCCGAAGCCGCCGACACCGCCCGCGATCGGGATGATCCCCGCGGCGAACGCGATGGGCACGCAGATCGGGGCGGTCACCAGGTCGGCGGGCCGTACCCAGAGCGCGGTGACCGCGCTGACCGGCAGGAACAGCACTCCGTACACCACAGGTGAGCTGTCGAGGAGCAGCCGGTCCAGGGTGCCGAGCACGAACATCAGGGCCGCCGAGAAGAGCCCGCCGCCGAGTCCGGTGAGCCGGGGGGAGGGCAGTCTGCGCAGGGCGAGAACGATGGGCGGAACCCGCTGGGTGCTGTCGGCCGCCCGGTAGACGGCGGCGCTCTCACCGGTCACCGCCGCTCCCGCGGGCACGCTGATGGGCGCCCGGGAGGATCCCGGCGCCGAGGTCCGTGCTCGCTGTCCGTGCTGCGGGGTGCGCGTCCTGTATTGCTCCACCGCACCAACGTAGGTCGCGACAGGGGAGTAACCGCCCATTGGACACGCCCTTTGGCCGAGCTTGCGCATGCGTTCGACGGTTCGGGGCGGTCCGGGCCGCGGTGAACCCGTGGATCCGGGGCCGTCACGGCCGCCGACGCGCGCCCGTAAACTGGTGGGCGGTCCACTCTCAGGACCGTCCACCGCCCTCGTACCGGGAAGTCGCCACGTGTCGCTCACGATCGGAATCGTCGGTCTGCCGAATGTCGGCAAGTCGACCCTGTTCAACGCCCTGACCAAGAACGACGTACTGGCGGCCAACTACCCGTTCGCCACCATCGAGCCGAACGTCGGCGTCGTCGGCGTCCCGGACCCCCGCCTCGCCAAGCTGGCCGAGGTCTTCGGCTCCCAGCGCCTGCTCCCCGCCACGGTCGACTTCGTCGACATCGCCGGCATCGTGCGCGGCGCGAGCGAGGGCGAGGGCCTGGGCAACAAGTTCCTCGCGAACATCCGCGAGTCGGACGCGATCTGCCAGGTCATCCGCGCCTTCAAGGACGAGAACGTCGTCCACGTCGACGGCAAGGTGTCCCCGAAGGACGACATCGAGACGATCAACACCGAGCTGATCCTCGCCGACCTCCAGTCCGTCGAGAAGGCGGTCCCGCGCCTGACGAAGGAATCCCGCCTCCAGAAGGACAAGATCGCGGTCCTGGCGGCGGTCGAGAAGGCCCAGAAGATCCTGGAGGCAGGCGACACCCTGTTCTCGCACGGCATCACGAAGGGCACGGAGCAGGGCGACCTCCTCCACGAGCTGCACCTCCTCACCACCAAGCCCTTCCTCTACGTCTTCAACGTGGATGAGGACGAACTGGTCGACGAGGACTTCAAGAACGAGCAGCGCGCCCTGGTCGCCCCCGCGGAGGCGATCTTCCTCAACGCGAAGATCGAGTCCGAGCTGATCGAGCTGGACGACGACGAGGCCCTCGAACTCCTCCAGTCCATGGGCCAGGAAGAGCCGGGCCTGGCAACCCTGGGCCGAGTCGGCTTCGACACCCTGGGCCTCCAGACCTACCTGACGGCAGGCCCCAAGGAAACCCGCGCCTGGACCATCCCCAAGGGCGCCACGGCCCCCGAGGCGGCCGGAGTCATCCACACGGACTTCCAGAAGGGCTTCATCAAGGCGGAAGTCATCTCCTTCGACGACCTGATCGATGCGGGCTCAGTAGCGGAGGCGCGGTCGCGCGGGAAGGCGCGGATGGAGGGCAAGGAGTACGTCATGCAGGACGGGGATGTTGTGGAGTTCCGCTTCAATGTGTAGCGGGTGACATAACGCCACGTCGCTGATCTGGCAAACATGCAGGTCAGAGAGGGTCCGACTCTTCGGGGTCGGGCCCTTGGTTTTTTCCCGTGCTGGGATGGTGCTGGGATTGCTGACCCCTCGTCACCTGTCGTCATCCCTGGTCATCCGTACCGTGCTGGGATTGTGCTGGGATGGGACGGGAGCGCCCGTGCTGGGTTTCGGGCAGTGATCTCCCGATGCGACAGGCAGGCGGGTGGGGCTCCGTCTGCACGACTTCTTCACAGCTCCCGGGTCGTGCAGATTCGATCCGTGGCGCTTTTCCTACTCGTTTGACACGCTCGGGGCGTGGGTGAGACGACGTACGGCATCGGGGAAGGCCCGGCGACGCGGGTGAGCCTGTCGCTGCCGGAGGGGGCTGCGGAGGCGATCCGGGCGCGGGTGGGGAAGCCGGGGTTCTCCGCGTTCATCGCCGAGGCGGTCGAGCGTGAGCTGCGTGGGCAGGTCCTGGATGAGTACCTGGCGGACCGCGAGAGCCGTAAGGGGCCGGTCTCCGAGTCGGCTCGTCAGCGGGCGCGACAGGTCTTCGACCTGGTGTTCGCCGAGGAGGGCGAGTGGCCTGCCCCTGGCTGAGTCACGAGGGGACGCTTCTCCTGGGCAGTGAGGGACTCTCGAAGCTGCTCGCCGACGACGAGCAGGTGGTGGTGCGGCAAGCGGGTCCGGCTCGTGGCGGTGTGATTTCCCCTGGCCGGCATTCTGCCTTTCGGCGGTTGGTCAGTGAGTGGCGGTGGAGCTACCAGTATTCGGCGGATCGCCGGTTTCGGTAACCGGCGATCCGCCGCTATTTTGCGGCTCAGTAGGAGCGTGGCCCGTAGGGGCTCCAGTGGCCGAGGAAGGGCTTCAGGTCGTCGCCGCTGGGCTTCGGCGGTGTGGGCAGTTTCGGTGCTGAGGCCGATTTGGTGAGGTGTTGGAGGTGCGCGTCCGCGAACGCGAGCCACGCCTCGATCTCGGTCCGCTCCTGTCCGGGTGGCAGTGATGTGGCGTGGTCGCGTACTGCTGTGACGTATTTGGTCAGGTGGTTGGCCTGGTGCCAGGCGTCTGCCTGTTCTCCGAGGTGATTGACGCGATAAGCGTGGGCGTAGGCGGCGCGGGCTTCCTGCATGGCGGCTTCCCAGCGCTTTTGCTGTACCTCTCTGGCTTGCTGGTCTGCGAGGCGTTTGCGTTCCGCGGCTTCGCCGCGGAGGCCGACCTCTTGCACGATCTCGGCGAGTTGGTCTTCCAGCGGCCGGTCGGGGAGGTCGGTCCATTCGCTGGCGCGGTGCGGGCTGCCGCCACGGAGCATGAAACGCAGGCGGTTGGAGGGGGTGTAGTCGAAGCGGGCGATGCGCATCCATGAGTACTTCTTGGCGTCGGCGAGTTCCTTGGCGGTGGGGATGTGTTCGCTGCGGTCCTGTTCTTGAAGGACGAGGAATCCGACACTTTCGCCTTGGGCGGTGATGGTGAAGTGCGGTGGCGCCTTGCGGCGCCGATGGGGCGGGGGTGCGCCTTGTGTGGTGCCGAGTGCTGCCTTGTGGCCGTGTGCTTCGGTGGCGGTGATAAGGGTGTGGATGATGCGCAGGGCTCGGCCCTGGAGGGGCTTGGTCAGGCCCATGGGCTGCGGCTGCTTTTGGAGGCTTGCCACGACGGCATGGGGTTTGGTGAGTCTGGCCGGCACATGCAGCGGGGTGAGTTCCGCGAGGCGCCAGGCGGGGATGTCGACGAGCTTGATTTCGTAGCCGCGGTGCGTGCGGTATCCGTAGAGCTCTTGTGTGTGGGGGATCTTGCCGGACTTGCGGGCAGCGCTGACCCGTGATGCCCAATTCACTGCGTGCGGGCCGGATTCGATGGGCTTGATGAGACACCCATCGTTCGCGGCCAGTTCTTCGAGTAGCTGGTCCGCGTAGTTCGTACGGGCCTTCGGCACGGTTCTGGGACGTGGCGGTGCCGGCTTTCGGGCGGGACGTTCCGGTGGTCGAGTGCTCCGCTCCACGGGGTGGACGCCGCGTTCGGTGAGATACCGCCGCCCTTTCTCGGTGAGGTGGGCGCTCCAATGTCCGCGGCTTTTGCTGATCTTGATGAGCCCTCGGTTCTGCAGGGCCTGTCCGCTGGTCTTGTATGTGCTGTCTGGCCAGACTCCGTCGGGACACCCCTGGCCCACCCAGCCGAGCACTGCCTGCTGCCGCTCATTGAGGGCCTGGTGCATGTGGTCCCCCTGCGGTTCCTCGCTGTGCTGCCCCGGTGACAATGCCCGCCGCTTCCATATGAATTCCGGACGACCTGAGAGAGCCTTCGATCGGGTGAGACGTGGTGTATGGCGTGTTTACAGCGAGAACAGCTCTTCCTGGTAGTTCTCGATGGTGCCGCGCCGCGGATAGAAGAGGCCGAGCAGCATGAACGTTCTGGGTCGTTTGGCCAGGTTGCCGACGAAGCAGTGGACGACGTGGTCCGGTGCGAACATCCGGGTGAACCAGCGCTCCCGCAGCTTTTCCTCCACTCCCTGTTGCCCGTACTGGCGCAGGTATTTGCGGTAGGACTCGCCCGCCTCCCAGTCCCGGAGGGCCATGTCGTGACCGGTGCAGTCGGAGTCGTCGCAGCGGAAGCGGTAGCGAAACTCCAACGGCACCCACTCCAGCTGGCGCAAGTCCTGGTCGAGGAGATCCATCTGATCGGTCAGGGCGGCCTTGGACACAGGCCAGGGCTCGGCGGGCTCGAGGCGGAAATCGACGGTGTGCGCCGCTGGTCGGAAGAGGCCGAGCGACGTGCCGTGCTTCTCCTGGTCTCGTTTGATGGCGCAGAGCGATGGGGCGATCAGCGGGCGGAGGATCGAATAGCGTTCGCGCCATCCGTCGCTCGTGCCGATCCTGTCGATGACCTTGAGGGTGCCCGGGTTCGGGCGCAGGCTCTCGGGCCGGCGATCCTGGTGATGGCGGCGTACGTCGACCTCGATGATCGCGTACTTGGCGAACTGGCTCTCCTAGCTCAGGAGCCGGAAGGGCACCGGGAAGAGGCGGACATGCTCGGGAGTGCCGCGGTCGAGGCGTATGCCGGCGACGCAGCTGGTCTCGCGGTACTTCGTGGACAGTTCCGGATACGTCTTGACCGTGATCAGTATTCGTGCGCGCTCCCACGCTCCTGCCATACCCCACCCCCGGTCCGCCGCTTGTGGACCAGAATGGAAGTGAGGTAGCTGGCACGCGCAAGAGTGCCGTCGAGTAGAGGAGTTGAAGTCAGGCCAAGGGGCTGACAGGTAGTGACATGCGCTTGCGCAGGGTCTCCAGGACGACGTGCCGGTGGCAGCGCTGTTGGTCCTTCTCGAAGCACAGCACGGCGACCCGCTCCTGAGCTGCGTGTTCTGCGAGTTCATCAAGGTCGGCCTGGGCCGCGTCGGAGCTCAGCAGGCTGCGGAAGCGTGCGCGGCCCTCGCTGATGCGTCCTTCCCAGAAGGGCGCCCGGTTGTCCTTCGGGTTCCCCAGGGCGCGCAGGTGGGTGTAGGCGATGCCGGCCTCGTTGAGCGCGTGTGTGAGGCGGGTCTTGCTGAATCCGGGCTTGCGGCTGATGGGGGTCAGACGGACGTCGGCGACCGTGCTGATCTGGGCAGAGAGGAGGGAAGCGACGAAGGATTCGATGTCCCGCCCCTCGTATCCGGCGGACCACAGCCCGGGGTCTGCCGTCTGGGCTTGGCGGAACAGGTCGTCGAGGGAGACGTCGAGTGCGGTAGCGAGTGCACCAACGGTGAAGAAACCTGGCTGAATTGGTCCCCCGCCCTCCAGTCGCTTCAGAGTGGCGAGCTGAATGCCCGCCTCTTTCGCAAGGCGTTCCGGAGTCCAGGCGTGTTCCTCACGTAGGGCCTTGACGCGGGCAGCGAGCGTCCGATTCGGGGCGGATGAGGGAAGAGTTAAGGGGCGTTCGGCCATGGACCGGGATCCTAACTTCCGCCGGAATCTCACAGCTAGCTGTCCGCTCGGGCCTGCGCATGTCGTTCGCGTGAGCGGATACCGAAGGTTGAGGTGGCTTCAACCTGGCTGCTCGTGTCCGTGCGCGCTGAGGGTGTTGGCTGCGTAGATCAGCGACTCGGGAAGAGCAGTCGACCGAGGTCTTCGCGGAGCCGCTCTTTGAGTTCAGTGGGTTGGCTGGTGTGCTCATGGGCGATCCGGATGGTGTGGACGCCGCAGCGCGTCCAGTGCCGGTCGCGATCCTCGTCGTCGGCCTTGCGGGTTCGGCCGTAATGGTGTGGTCCGTCGACCTCGATGATGACGGCCCGGCCGTTTCCCAGAACGGTGAAGTCTGGGCTGCGCACGCCGGCATCCCGCAGTTTGGCGGAGGCCAGCGGCAGGATCGCGATGCCGCTTTGGGCGGAGCGCTCGCGTTGGAGGTCTTGGAGGACCTGGTAGACGGTGAGTTCGGCCCGACTTGCGAACACGAGGTCGTCCGCAGTCGGGTATCCCTGGTCGCTTCGCCTTTCACGGCGAGCCTGGTTGGTCGGACTGCTTCCTTGATACCGCCAAGTCCTGCGTGATCTCCGGGAGTGGGCGCAGCGCTGCTTCGACCACGAGGGACTGCACGTCCAAGCGCTCCAGCGGCTTGAGCACGGCTCTTAGCCTTTGCCAAATTGCCTCGGTGATGGCCGACGTGAACTCCGGTACGAGCGCGCGGTCCACGGTGAGGACGGCCTCGTAAGTGGCATCCGTCCAGTTGTCGTTGGGCATCGGATGGAAGTACCCACCGTCGCGGCGCAGGGTGAGTTTCGCCGAGCGGACAAGGTCCCGAGCCAACCCTTCGCCGTCGTCGTCGAGCAGATGGTGGGTCTGTCCGAGGACGAGATCGAGCTTGCTGGCGTCGTCGTCCCTGAGCGGCAATGGGATCGTCGGAGTGACGGCGCTCTCTGGGAACGGCGCATAGACGGGTCGCCCGGACATGAAGTCTCCGGGGCGTAGCGCCCAGCCATCCGCTGCCAGAAGCCGGTTGAGCTCATCGACGCGCCTGGCCGCCTCATCGGCGTCGGGGCGCACCTCGGGATGAACCAGCCGTGCGAGGAATGCCAGCAGCACATCGTCCGGGCCATCGAGGAGCCCAAACCGCGGGTCCTCGAAAACCCAATCGTCCTCCCAGTCGTAGTTGTTGAACCGGTGCTGGATGATGTCGGTGCGGGCGGTCGGGTGGCGCGAGTCGGTTGATGGCAGGGCGTCCAGGTCGTACAGGCTGCCCAGGAAGGCGACTTCGTCCAGGCGTCCCCACCAGCCGCCCTCCGCAGCGCGTAGCAAGTCGAAGACATCGCGCCGTGTCACCGCTGTGATCCTTGCTGGGTTGTCCTGGCCGGAGTGCGTCATGACAACAGCATGGCGTGCCAGCGGTGCGCCTGCCGAGCCTTCGTGGCGGTCGCGGGGCCGTGCCCCCGACGTCGGCGGTCGGCGACTGGACAGGAGCCGAAGGACTGCACCGCTCCTTCGATGAACTGCGCACCAGCTGGCGCCGCAACCCGCACCAGATGCGCGCGCTGTACGTGCTCATGTTCGTTGCGGTGCTTCCCGTGCCGTTTCTGCGCGACCGGATGGCCGCCCTCCGTCGTGACCTGCGCCGCAGGATTGAGAGCGGGTCATGGATGACCCGCAGGTGATCGCGCACACGCGCGACGCCCTCACACGTCCTTGATCTGTACGCGGTCGCCGCACAATTTCGACCAGTCGTCGCGGTCCGAGGTCAGTACCAGGACGGGCGCCGGGGAGCGGAGCGCCATCGCGGCGACGAGGGCGTCGATGGCGTACTTGTGGCCGTGCAGGCCACCGGCGTCGGCCAGCAACTGCACCGCGGTGAGGCTGTCCGCCTGGGTGACGTCCTGGACCTGAAGACGGGAGAGAAGCCAGCGCAGCCGGGCGGTGTCCGTCTTCCCGTAGACGGCCTCCACCACCGTCAGGGCTGACACGAGGACGGGCACGCCTACGCGCCGTGCGGCCTCGATCCGGGTGACCATCTGGCGGTCGTTACGCAGCAGCAGCGACAGTGCCTGGGCGTCCAGAACCAGGGACCTGGCCGCGGGATCCTTCATGCGGCGCTGTCGTTCGACGCGTACGGCGCCGGTGCGTCACCGAACAGTTCGTGCTGCGCGGCCTGGATCTCGGCTTCGCTCAGCGGTTCGTGCTCAGCTTCGTAGGCGGCCACGACCTCGGCGAGGCCGTCCATCGCGAGTTGATGCCGGACCGCCGCGGTCACGTACGCGGACACGCCGCGCTTGCCGGTGCGGGTCCGCAGGGCACCGAGGAGTTCCGAGGGCATCGAGACGGAGATGTTCTCCGTGCCGCCGGGGCGGGGTGACTTCATAGGCGCCAGTCTAGTACAGGAACTATTACATCGGGTGGGATGCTGCGCGGCCCGTATCCGGCGGCGTAGTCTCGGCGCCATTGGATCTTCTTGTACTTTGTCGCGGCTCCCGTGCTGGGATGGTGCTGGGATGCGCCTGCATTTCCGCAGGTCAGAGCCTCGTCGTGGAGTTCCGGTTCAACGTGTAGCCGCTGACCTGTCGCCGCGTCGCTGATCTGGCAGATACGCAGGTCAAGAGGGTCCGACTCTTCGGGGTCGGGCCCTTAGTCTTCTCCCGTGCTGGGATGGTGCTGGGATGGGAAGGGGATGCCCGCGCTGGGTTTCAGGCGCTGTGCCGCCCGGGGCGAAGGGATGGGGCGGATCCGTCTACACGCCCTTTTCGTGACTCTGGGGCTCCGTGAAGATCCCGGGCCGTGGCACTTTTCCTACTGGTTTGACACAATCGGGGTATGGCCGAGACGACGTACAGCATCGGGGAAGGGCCGGCGACGCGGGTGAGCCTGTCGCTGCCGGAGGGGACCGCGGAGGCGATCCGGGCGCGGGTGGGGAAGCGGGAGTTCTCCGCGTTCATCGCCGAGGCGGTCGAGCGTGAGCTGCGTGGGCAGGTTCTGGACGAGTATTTGGCGGATTACGAGAGCCGCAAGGGGCCGGTGTCCGAGCCGGCGCGGCAGCGGGCGCGGCAGGTCTTCGACGAGGTGTTCGCCGAGGAGGGCGAGTGGCCCGCCGCAAGCTGAGTCACGAGGGCACGCTGGTCCTCGACAGTGAGGGACTCTCGAAGCTGCTCGCTGACGACGAGCAGGTGGTGGCTCTGATAGCTGAGGCCCGCTCGCGCGGCATGGAGGTCGTGATCAGTGCGCTCACCATTATCGAGGCCGTGCACGCGCGCACGAATAAGTCCCGCCTGAATTGGGTGCTCTCCGGGCTGCGCGTAGTCGCAGTGGGCGACGAGGAGGCGAGGGCAGCCTCGAAGTTGCTGATGAATGCCGGTTTGCACGGGCACAAGTACGCGATCGATGCGGCTGTCGCCGAGGCGGCGCTGCGACAGCACCGCCCCGTGGTCATGCTGACTTCCGATATCGACGACATGGCCAAGCTCTGCGGCGACCGGGTCCGGCTCGTGGCGGTGTGATTTTCGTTGGGCCGCGCTATCCCGCGCATCGAGCGCGGCCGTGGTGACTTGGCGTTGGAACGCATTGAGCGGTCGTGGACCGTTTGGCGCGGTCGAGTGGGCAAGCCGCTGATCCGAGAGTCTCTGCAGCGTCAGATGCCTAACGACGAGTGGCCTGCGACCGAGGCCATCGGCGGTTGGTGGAACCGTGAGAACAGCCCCGAGATCGATTTCGTCGGGGCAGACCGCGAGCCGGTGGCCCGGCAGGTGCACTTTGTCGGGTCGGTCAAGCGGGCTGGAGACCCAGCCTTTTGACGTCACGAGTACGACGCCTTGGTGCGTGACATGTTGCCCGTGCCTGGCGCTGGCCCGGGTACTCCACTGGTTGCGGCCTCCCGCTACGGGGATGGCGGATGATATGCCTCTTTCCCTCAGCCGGGCCGCCTTCGGAGCCGTCGCCCAACATGCCCAGCCCGCCCCACGATCCGCGACTTCTGGGGCAGGCCGGACCTGGACGTGATCGTCTAGGATCGCGTGAACTCCCCACCCCTGGGGAGTAGCGGCGCCGAATCGGCGTGGGCAACGGCCGTGCGGGCCGGGGTTCTTGGGCCGGACGCCGTTGGGCGGTCCGTGGGCGGGCCACTATGGCAGAGGAACTCCCGCGCCAAGCCACATACGTGCCTTCTGGGTCACCTCACCCGGCCGGGGTGAGATCGTTACCTCCGCCTGCCCGCCTGCCCGCCTGCCCGCCTGCCCGCCAGCCCGCCAGCCCGCCAGCCCGCCAGCCCGCCAGCCCGCCAGCCCGCCAGCCCGCCAGCCCGCCAGCCCGCCAGCCCGCCAGCGCCCAGTGGTGATGGCGTTGTAGTTCGGGCGATCTACTCGGGTGTCAGTCGCGGGACCGAATCGCTGGTCTTTCGCGGGCGGGTTCCCGTCAGTCAGTACGCGGCCATGCGCGCGCCTTTTCAGGAGGGCGACTTTCCCGGGCCCGTCAAGTACGGGTATCTCAACGTCGGCCAGGTGGAGGCCGGGCCGTCGGAGTTGGTTGGGCGGACCGTGTTCAGTCTGTATCCGCATCAGACACGGTTCCGCGTGCCGGTCGGAGCGGTCACACCCGTGCCCGATGCCGTGCCGGCCGAGCGTGCCGTGCTGGCCGGGATCGTCGAGACCGCGCTCAACGCGCTCTGGGACGCGCCACCCCGGATCGGCGACCGGATCTCCGTCGTGGGGGCCGGCCTGGTCGGGTGCTGTGTCGCCGCGCTCGTCGCCCGGTTTCCCGGCGTGAGGGTGCAGCTCGTCGATGTCGACCCGGGGCGGCGAACAGTAGCCGCGGCGCTCGGTGTTCCTTTCGCCAGCCCCGTACAAGCATCAGGCGACCGTGACCTCGTCTTTCATGCCAGTGCCACCCAGGACGGGCTCCGGCGGTCCCTTGAGCTTCTCGCGCCCGAAGGGGCCGTCGTAGATCTGAGTTGGTACGGGGACCAGCAAGTCGCCCTGCCTCTGGGGGAGTTCTTCCATTCCCGGCGGCTTTCCCTGCGCAGCAGCCAGGTCGGCTCCGTCTCGCCCGCGCGGCGCGGGCGATACACCGCCGCCGACCGGCTCGGGCTCGCGCTCGACCTCCTGCGGGACCCGGTCTTCGACGTTCTGATCACCGGCGAGTCCTCTTTCGACGAACTGCCCCGTGTCATGGCCGACATCGCCAACGGCAGGCTGCCGGGGCTCTGTCAGCGCATCCGCTACAGCCCCACTTGACGAACTGCCCGGCGTCATCGCCGACATCGCCACCAGTCGGCTGCCCGGGCTCTGCCGGCGCATCCGCCACAGCCCCCGTTGAAGCCCGGACACCCCTCCCGACCGCCCTTAGGAGACGTCATGTTCAGTGTCACCGTTCGCGACCACCTCATGATCGCCCACAGTTTCCGCGGCGACGTCTTCGGCCCCGCGCAGAAGTTGCACGGAGCGACCTATCTGGTCGACGCGACCTTTCAGCGGCCCGAGTTGGACGGCGACAACCTCGTCATCGACATGGGCCTCGCGGCCGCGGGAGTACGCGAGATCGTCGGCTCGCTCTCCTATCGGAACCTCGACGACGAGCCCGACTTCGCCGGTACCAACACCACCACCGAGTTCCTCGCCAAGGTCATCGCCGATCGCCTCGCCGCCCGCATACGCGACGGCGCGCTGGGCCCCGGCGCCCTCGGCCTGACCGGACTCGGTGTGCGGCTCCACGAATCGCACATCGCTTGGGCCGACTATCACCGCTCCCTCTGACCATGGCCGTCCGTCCGTACGTACTGCTGTCCGCGGCCGTTTCCGTCGACGGCCGCCTCGACGACACCGCCGGCGATCGGCTCCTGCTCTCCAACAGGCGCGATCTGGACCGGGTTGATCGCGAGCGCGCCGACGCCGATGCCATCCTCGTCGGCGCCAACACCCTGCGCAGGGACAACTCCCGTCTGGTGATAGCGAGTTCGGTGCGGCGTGCTCGGCGTCTTGCTGTCGGGAAGTCCGAGCATCCGTTGAAGGTCACGGTCACCGGGACCGCCGATTTGAGTACGGATCTCGTGTTCTGGCGCTGCGGGGGCGAGAAGCTGGTTTTCACCGTGGACGGTGCGCTGGGCCGGGCCCGCCGTGCCCTGGGTGCGTTCGCCGGGGTCGTCAGCACCGGGCCCGTGCTCGACTGGGGTCGCCTTCTCGACGAACTCGGGCGGCGCGGGGTGGAGCGGCTGCTCGTCGAAGGGGGCGGGACCGTGCACACCCAGCTCCTCGCGTTGGACCTGGCCGACGAACTTCATCTCGTCCTCGCTCCCTTGCTCGTGGGGGAGGCCGGGGCGCCCGCGTTCCTGGGCCCGGCGCCGTATCCCGGTGGCTCCACCGCCCGTATGAAACTCCTCGAAGCGCGACCCATCGACGATGTCGTCCTGCTGCGATACGCCCCTAAGGTCCGGTCCTGAGGTGTTCCGGGCCTGAGATTGGCCGAAGTCCCTTGGTGGGACGTGCAGTTGACCCTCCCTAGGTATGCTCGGTGCGCAGAGGGGCCGGGCGGTTTCGGGCGAGGCGGGGGCTGAGGGTGGACGACGCGGTGGAGCTGGCGGACATGATCGCTCAGTTGCGGAGCGAGCTGAGCCGGGCCATGGCGGACGGGGACGGTGAAGGAATCCGGTTCCAGGCGGAGTCGCTCGAACTCGAACTCACCGTCGGGGTCGAACGGAGCCGGGAGCCGGGGGCCAAGGTGCGGTTCTGGGTGTTCGACGTCCAGCATTCCGCGCGCTCCGCGAACACGGCCACCCAGCGGATCAAGCTCACCCTCCAGCCGGTGCGCGCCGACACGCCCGAGCGTCCCGCGCTGATCTCGGGCGCCGAGCTGTTCGATGAGAGCTGAGCCCGCGGCCGACGGGCCCGGGCTCGACCCGCACCGGATCGCCGAGATCATCGTCGAGACCAGCAGCGGCAGAAGGCGCGGTTCCGGGTACCGGATCTTCGCCGGCACGATCCTCACCGCCGCCCACGTCATCGCCGACGCGAGCGTCACCGTCGTACGGTGTGACGCCGACCGGGACGGTGAATGGTCGGCCCCGGCCACCGTGACCTGGGCGGACGCGGACAGCGACCTTGCCGTGCTGAGCGTCGTACCACCGGCGGCGGCCCCCGCGGTCGTCGAGCCGGCCCGGTTCGGGCGCATCCCCGACGACCGGCACGGCGTGATCGACGTGCACGCCCTCGGCTTCCCGCTGTGGAAGCGCCGCAGCCGCTCCGACCGCACGTCCTTCCGCGAACTGCACCAGGCGGACGGGACCGTGGCCGCGCTCTCCAACCTGCGCACCGGCACCCTGGAGATGACCGTCGCACCGGCCGGGGCCGATCCCGACCCGGGTGCGTCGCCGTGGGCCGGCATGTCCGGTGCCGCGGTGTGGGCCGGCAGCCGCATCATCGGGGTGGTCGCCGAACACCACCGCTCGGAGGGCCCGGGCCGGCTCACCGCCGTCCGCCTGGACCACGCGCTGCACAGGCTCGGCCCGGCGGACCGTACGGAGCTCGTGCGGCTGCTCAGGCTGCCCGAACCCCTGCCGCTCGCCCTACCCGGGGAATCACACGGGGGCGTACGGGTCGTCGGCGTCCCCGTCGCGTACGGCATCGAGCTGTTCAAGAACCGGGCCGCCGAACGCGACGCGACAGCACGGCACTTGAGCGATCCCGCCATCCGCATGGTGACCATCACCGGGCCGCGAGGCATCGGCAAGAGCGCGCTCGCCGCGAAGGTCATGGACCTGCTCGACCGCGGCACCTGGCCCGGCACCGTCCAGGGCCCGCTCCCCTCCGGCCTGGTCAACCTCTCCACCCGCACGTCCGGGATCTCCCTGGAGCGCCTCTACTTCGACTGCGCCCGGCTGCTCGGCCCCGAGCGCTTGGCCGAGCTGCGCGAGGTGTGGGCCGCGGGCGGGACGGCGCAGGACCGGCTCGCCGAGCTGCGGGCGGCGATGGGCGAGCGCCTGATCGTCATCCTCATGGACAACCTGGACGACCTGCTCGACGACGACGGCAGCATCGTCGACGAGGAACTGGCGGTCATCCTCGACTGGCTCTTCCGCGCCCGCGCCACGCCGCGACTCCTGGTCACCAGCCAGGTACCGGTGCGCCTCGCGCCCGAACTGCGGCGCTTCGCCGCCCACATCGAACTCTCCGAGGGACTCGGCCCCGCCGAGGCGGCGGCGCTGCTGCGCGAACTCGACCGGGACGGCAGCCTCGGCATCGCGGGCCTGTCCGACGACGAACTGCTGCACGCCGCGGTCCATGTGCACGGCGTGCCGCGCGCGCTGGAACTGCTCGTCGGCGCACTCGCCGACGACACGGCGCTGCTGCCCAGCCTGCAGGAGGTCCTGAAGGACTTCACCCGGCGCCACGACGTCGTCGCCGACCTCGCCCAGGACCGCTACAAACGGCTCGACGAACGGGCGCACGCGGTCCTCGGTGTCCTCGCCGCGCTGCGTACGCCCGTGGAACAGGGGGCGCTCGAAGAGATCCTGGCCGGCCTTGACCAGGACCTGCCCACGGCCCCGGTCCTCACCTCCCTCGTCCGCATGCACCTGGTCTCCGTGGACCGGGTGCACCGCACCTTCGCCCTGCACCCGCTGGACGCGGAGATCGCCTACGGACGCATGCCACAGGACGGACCTCACAGGAGACAGGCAGTGGAGCGACAGATCGCATCCTGGTACGGGCGCCGGGCCCGGCCGCGCGGCACCTGGCGGACGCTGGAGGACATCGAGCCGCAGCGCCGCCGCTTCGACCACCTCGTACGCTCCGAGGACTACGACGATGCCGCGCGGGTGCTGTGCGAGATCAGCGAGTGGCTCGTCTGGCACGGCTCGGTCCTCGCCGCGGTCTCGATGCACCTCGCCGTCGAGGGACGCATCCGCGACGAGCGGGTACGTCTCGCCCATGCCGTCGCTTACGGTCATGCCCGGCTCAGCGCGGGCCCGATGGAGCAGGCGGCCCGGCTGTTCACCGAAGCGGCGGCCCTCGCCGAACGCCTCGGGGACCGGCCCGCGCTCCAGAACGCGCTGTTCGGCCTCGGCGACACCCACCGCCAGCTCGGCGACCAGGGCGCCACGATCGCACCCCTCACCCGCGCCGCCGAGCTGGCCCGCGAACTGGGCGACACCGAACGGGAAGCGCACGCGCTGCTCTCACTGAGCCTCGCGCACAGCTACCTGGGAGACGGCGAAGGCGCACTGACCGGAGCCACCCGCCTGACCGAACTGGCCGCGGCCGGCGGCGACTTGCTCACCATCGCCCGAGCGGGCAACGCCCGGACCATCGCACTCCTCACGCTGGGCCGCTGGCAGGAGACCGCCGACGCGGGCGCGGAGGCCGCCCGCGCCTACCGGGCCGCCGACAGCCAGGAGGCGATCGCGTACGCCCTCAACGCGCGAGGCCTCGCCCTCCTGGCCCTGGACGACCCGGCACAGGCGGCCTCGGCCCTGGAGGAGGCCCGCCACGAGGCCTCGCTGATGGAGAACCCCCGCGCGGAGGGCGTCTGCCTGCTCAACCTGGCATGGGCGTACTGGTGCGACGCCCGCTACGACCGGTCCGCCGCGACGGCGGACCGCGCCTCGGCCGCCCTGGACATCGCGGGTGCCGCCCAGGCCGAAGCGGCCAGGGCCCTGGCGCAGGCGGGCCGGGCGCTGCCCGGTGAGCCGGGGGAAGCGGCCGAAGCCCTGCGCCGCGCGGCGGCCGCGCTTGACGGAAACGTGGAGGTCGTCGCGCCGGGGTGGGTCATGGAGCGGGCCCGGCGGCTGGTGGGCGGAGTCTAGGCGCGCTTCTTCTTCGGTTTCGGCGCGTCGGCCTCCTGCGCCTCGGCGTACTTCAGGGCCTTGCCGTACTCGCTCGGCTCCAGGCTGCCGATCACCAGGCCCGCCTTCTCAAGGCGTTCCAGGCGCATGCAGTACGGATACCGCCGTCAGCAGCAGGTCCGTTGTCGCCAGCCAGCGGCCTTCCAGGCGGGTGGCTTCCGGGTGGTCGGGCAGGATCTCCGCCTGGAACGTGCCGCCGGCGGGGTGCAGGGTCACCCTGAAGTCGTGCGGGCTCCTCGGGCGGATGCCGCCCGCCCGGGCGCCCGGGGACCACGCCTTGAACGCCGCCTCCTTCGCGGAGAAGAGCAGGCGGCCCCAGCAGACCGTTCCGTCCAGTCCCGCGAGGGCGGCCTGTTCCTCCGGCCGGGCCACCAACCTCAGTACGCCCTCCCTCAGCGGGCGGTGCGGTTCGGCGTCTATGCCCAGGGCACGTACGGAGGTGCGCCGGGCCACCACCGCTGCCCGGTAGCCGCGGCAATGGGTCATGCTGCCGACGATCCCCGTCGGCCAGACCGGGGCGCCCGACTCGTCGGGCAGGAGAGCGGCCGGGGCCAGGCCCAATTCCTTCAGGGCCAGGCGGGCGCAGGCCCGCACCGTCGTGAACTCCCTGCGGCGGCCCGCCCCCGCCCTCGCGATCAGCGCCCGTTCCTGCGGGAAGAGGCCCTCCCCGTCCGGGGTGTCTCCGAAGTGCTCCGATGAGCCGGCGGCAGCCGAGCGCGGGAGCAGGCTCTCGATCAAGAGGCGGCCGCCGCGTCCCGCGCGGCCAGCGCCGCCACCACGTCCTGCGCCACCTCCGCCACGCTCGGCCGGTCGAGCAGCACCGATCTGTCGATGGCCACCCCGCAGCGTTCGCTCAGCTCTCCCGTGAGCCACGTGCTGGTCATCGAGTCGATTCCGTAGGCGCTGAGCGGTACCTCGCGGTCGATCAATTCGAGCTCCAACTCCAGTAATTCGCTGAGGAGTTGGGCCAGGTGATCGGCTACTTGGCGCTCGGTCGTCGTCACCGGTACGGCCCCTTGCTCGCTCATGCCGAGTGTCTCCTCTCTTCACGGACGGGTACGCCGGGTGCGCTCGACCACTGGGCCAGCAGCGGCAGGCGGCCCGCCCGTACGTCCTTCGCGCAGTCACGGCGGCGGGTCTTGCCGCTGGTCGTGCGGGGTACCTGATTGCGGGCCACCGCGAAGACACTCACCGGGGCGGGCAGGGCTCTGGCGACCGCGATGCCCGCGGCCCTTACCGCGCGGGCCAGCACCTCCGGGTCCCGCTCGGTCGTCTCGACCACCACCGCGACCCCCGGCGCCGCATCGTCCAGCGGCCACGCCGCGGCCCGCTGGTGCGTGAAGGCCTCGTGCGCGGCGCCGGCCACCGCCTCGATGTCCTGCGGGAAGTAGTTCTCACCGCCCACCACCAGGACGTCCTTCAGCCGCCCGGTGATGAACAGCTCGCCGTCGTCTAGGCAGCCCAGATCCCCCGTGCGTACGTACGTTTCGCCTGCCAGGCGCGCCCCGAACGCCTCCGCCGACTCCGCGTCGCGGCCCCAGTAGCCCTGGCAGTTCCCCGGCGAGGCCACCCAGATCTCGCCCACCGCGCCGGCGGGCAGCACCTGGCGCGTCGCCGGGTCGACGATGCGGAGCCGGACCCCGGGCAGGGGCGTGCCGCAGCCGACCAGTTCGACCGCGCTGTCGGGCGAGGCGGCCGGTATCGCCGTGCCCCGGGCCAGTGCGTCCCGGTCGTAACGGCGGACGGGGGAGTCGTACAGGGGGCGGCCGATCGTCACGCTCAGGGTGCATTCCGCCAGGCCGTACCCCGGCGAGAACACCTCCGTACGGAAGAAGGAGGGGCGGAAGGCGTCCGCGAATCTGCGCAGGGTGTCGGCCCGCACCGGCTCCGCCCCGTTCGCGGCCACCCGCCAGGTGGACAGGTCGACCCGGCGCCGCTCCTGCGCCGGGATCCGCCGCACGCACAGGTCGTACGCGAAGTCCGGCGCGGCGGCGAAGACGTCCTCCTCGGCCTCGATCGCGCGCAGCCACACCATCGGATCCCGCACGAACGTGGTCGGCTCCATCGTGACGGCCGCCGCCCCGGACACGAGCGGCAGGACCACGCCCGTGCACAGCCCCATGTCGTGGAAGAACGGCAGCCAACTCACCACCGTGGTACCGGAGTCGACCTCGCAGCGGTCCCGCAGCGCCACCTGGTTGGCCACTAGGTTGCCGTGCCCGACGATCACTCCCCGGGGGTCGCTCGTCGACCCCGAGGTGTACTGGAGGAGGGCGGTCGCCCGCGCGTCCAGCGCGGAAGGGGCGGGCGGTGCGTCGTCCCCGGTCGGCGACTGCGCGACGGGGATCCGGGCCGGCCCGTCCGCTTCCTCCCGCCGGGACTCCCGCGCCGCCGATACCAGCACGGCGACCGGGTCGCAGTCCCCGCGGATCACCGCGAGCCGGTCGGCGCGGTCGGTCTTCCGCGTGCCGGTGGGCAACGGCAGTACCGGAACCGCGATCCGACCGGCGTACAGGCAGGCCAGGAAGCCGACGGGGAAGTCGAGGCCGGGCAGCGCCGGGACGAGGACCCGGTCGCCGGGGGCGCCTGCCGTCCGCAGCGCGGCGGCCGTGGCACGGACCCGGCCCAGGAGTTCGGCCGCCGTCAATTGCCCGATGCGCTCGCCCCCCGCGCCGAGGGCGGTGAACACGGGCCGGTCCGCGTCCGGGCCCGAGGCGCGGAGCAGCAGGGCCTCCACGACGGTTGCTGGGTACGGAAGTCGGGGCGGGCTCGCATGAGTCAGAAGGTCCACGGTCTCGCTCCTCTCAGTTCACGCGGCTCGGGAGCACGTCCCTGCCGAGCCACTGCTGGAACGCGGGCAGGTTCGGCAGGACCACCGTCGAGCGGGCAAGGACCGCGAGGTGCTGGCCCATCCCCGGCCTCCGCATCAGCTCACTGATCGTGGCGGCGGATCGTCCCTGTCGCGGCGACCCCGTGACGATGGTTCCGGCTGCCGCTGACGGCGAGCTGACGGCCGGTCGGAGCTGGGGGAGGGGGAAGCCTGGGGGAGGGGGAAACGGGAGACGCCGGACCGGCGGGGGATGTCCGGTCCGGCGTCCGTATGTGGGACCCGGTGGCTGAGCGGTGGCTGTGTGCCGTCGGGTGGTAGGGCGGCGGTGCATCCGCCGCCGGGGTCGGTACCGCGTCTGGGGACCGTCGGCCCCGATCCCGGAGGCGGCCGGAATCGGGTGTCCGGTGGACGCGCAACGGCCCCGCCCCCTGCGGGGCAGGTGGGCATGGGCCGCCAACACCATCTGGGTGTATGGAATTTGACAGTGCGTCACGGTTGTTCCGGACCGTGCGTCAGGGCGCCCGGATCGAGTCGTAGTCCAGCGCGTGGGCCCCGTACAGGTCGCTCACCCAGTTGCTCTGGTAGATCGAATCGAGGTAGCGCTCGCCGAGGTCCGGGGAGATCGCCACCGCCGTGCCCGGCCCGCCGTCGCGGTGTTCGGCCAGCCAGGCGACCGCGCCCGAGATGACCGTGCCGGTGGAACCGCCGAACAGGAAACCGCCGGCGGCCAGTTGGTGGGCGATCCGGATCGTGTCGATCTCCGGTACGTGCACCACGTCGTCCACGAACGACGTGTCGAGCAGCTGTGGCCGTACGCCGGAGCCCAGGCCCGGGATCATCCGGGGCGCCGGTGGTCCGCCGAAGGTGACCGAGCCGACGGAGTCGACCGCTACCACGGTGACCGGACGGCCCGAGTCCTTGAAGTACCGGGCGCAGCCCATCAGCGTCCCGGTGGTGCCCGCGCCGACGAACAGGACGTCGAGATCCGGGAAGCGCTCGGCGATGGCCGGGGCCGTACTGCGGTAGTGCGCCTGCCAGTTGCACGGGTTGGCGTACTGGTTGAGCCACAGATGTCGGCTGTCCGACGCGCACAGCTTGCGTACGAAATCGAGCCTGGCGCCGAGGAAGCCGCCCTCGGGGTCGGGCTCGGTGATGGTGTGCACTCGGGCGCCCATCGCTTCCATCAACCGTCTGGTGTTCAGGTTGCAGCGGGTGTCCGTGACGCACAGGAACTGGTAGCTCCTGCTCGCCGCGATCATGCTCAGGGCGACGCCGAGGTTGCCCGACGAGGACTCGACGATGATCGAGTCCTGGGTGAGGCGTCCCTTGCGCTCGGCGTCGGCGATCATCGCCCGCGCCGCCTTCAGCTTGATCGACCCGGCGAAGTTGAAGCCTTCGCACTTCAGGTACAGCGGAGCGGCCAGGACGGACCGCAGGTCCACATAGAGATCCTCCGTGTGGAAGTCCTCCGGGACGGAGATCACCGGCACTTGGGCCCCCTCGCCTCAGGAACGGCCGCTGGTCGCGCCTGCGCGCCCATACCGGTCCACCTCGTGGAAGAAGCCGTCGATGACGTCGAGTTCGCCACGGCCGAGCACCTCGTCGTACACGAACTTGCCGACCGCGAGGTCGAGGACGCCGAGGCCGAACGGCGAGAACACCACCGGGCGGTCGGTGGGGATCTCCACCTTCCCGGCCATCACCTCGGCCAGCGTCCCGTCGATGAACTCCCTTGAACCGGTGAGCTGTTCGGTCAGATGGGGCGAGGTGTCGGCCTTGAGGCAGTGCTCGACGTCGTCGACCACGTTCGCCGAGGCCAGCAGGATCTCGGGGGCCAGGTCGCGCAGCGAGACGTTCAGGACCACCGGGTTGTGCGCGAACCAGGCGGGCTCGTGCACGTGCGGGGCCGCCGCGACGGTCGCGAAGACCACCAGGTCCGAGGAGCGGATCAGTTCCTCGGCGCTGCCGTGCACGGTGATCCGGCCGCTCTCGCCCGCACCTTCCAGGTAGGAGCTGAACCCGCCCGCGTACTCGGCGTTCAGGTCGTGCACGCCCACCTCGTCGAAGGTCCAGCCGGCCCCCGCGAGGTAGGTGTGGATGTGCCGGGCGATGAACCCCGTACCGATGAAGCCGACCCTGCGCGGGCGGTCGCGTCCGCGCGAGAGCCAGTCGGCGCCGAGCGCCGCGGAGGCCGCCGTGCGCGCGGCGCTGATGATCGAGCTCTCCAGGCACGCCAGCGGATAGCCCGTGTCGTGGTCGTTGAGGATCAGCACCGCGGAGGCACGGGGGATTCCCGCGGCCACGTTCTCCGGGAAACTGGAGATCCACTTCAGCCCGTCGACCCGGGTCCGACCGCCGATGGAGGCGGGCAGCGCGATGATCCGGGCGGTGGGGCGGTCCGGAAAGCGCAGGAAATACGACGGTGGGTTGACCGTGTCGCCCTCGCCGTGCACTCGGTATGCGGCCTCCACCAGATCAATGGTGTGCTGCTCATGGCCGGTCAGAATGCGGTGGACCTGCGATCCAGGGATCACGGCGAACGGCGGAACAAGTTCTTCCTTTGTCATCCAAATCTCCATTGCAGCGGACGGGCGGAGCGATTCCCACCCGGTAACCCCGCCCTTCATGCTCCTTGGCGGCGCTGACAGTGGGCTGACGCCCCCGTGGAAGCCCACAGAACCGGCCGAAACGGGCGCCAACTGTCCGGCCGGTCAGCCCCACCTGGGCTTTTCGGCCATCGCTTAAGGATCTGTGCGCCGATTTGACCGCCGCCTAGTGTCATTTCTCGGTGGCGCCACCCAACAAGTTTCAGACAATGGGCCGGAGCCGCTGGCGAAACTCGTGGAGCTACCGAACAGGAGTCACCAGTGCTCAACAAAGTCGTGATCGTGGGTGGCGGAACAGCCGGTTGGATGACGGCCTCGTACCTCAAGGCCGCGTTCGGGGACCGAATAAACGTGACCCTCGTGGAGTCCGGGACCGTCGGCGCGGTCGGCGTCGGCGAGGCCACCTTCAGCGACATCCGGCACTTCTTCGAGTTCCTCGGACTCAAGGAGAAGGACTGGATGCCGGCCTGCAACGCCACGTACAAGCTCGCCGTGCGGTTCGAGAACTGGCGGGAGAAGGGCCACTACTTCTACCACCCCTTCGAGCAGATGCGGTCGGTCAACGGCTTCCCGCTGACCGACTGGTGGCTCCAGCAGGGCCCGACGGACCGGTTCGACAAGGACTGCTTCGTCATGGCCTCGGTAATCGACGCCGGCCTCAGCCCGCGCCGCCTCGACGGCACCCTCATCGACCAGCCCTTCGACGAGGGCGCGGACGAGATGCAGGGCCTGACGATGTCCGAGCACCAGGGGAAGACCCAGTTCCCCTACGCCTACCAGTTCGAGGCCGCGCTGCTCGCCAAGTACCTCACGAAGTACTCGGTGGAACGTGGCGTCAAGCACGTCGTCGACGACGTGAAGCAGGTCAACCTCGACGACCGCGGCTGGATCAGCGGCGTCACCACCGCCGAGCACGGCGACATCAGCGGCGACCTGTACATCGACTGCACCGGATTCCGCGCGCTGCTCATCAACAAGGCGCTGGACGAGCCGTTCATCTCCTACGCGGACACGCTGCCCAACGACAGCGCGGTCGCCCTCCAGGTCCCGATGGACATGGAGAAGCGCGGCATCATGCCCTGCACCACCGCCACCGCCCAGGACGCCGGCTGGATCTGGACGATTCCGCTGATGGGCCGCGTCGGCACCGGCTACGTCTACGCCAAGGACTACCTCTCGCCCGAGGACGCCGAGCGCACCCTGCGCGAGTTCGTCGGGCCCGCGGCGGCCGACGTCAACGCGAACCACATCAAGATGCGGATCGGCCGCAGCCGCAATTCATGGGTCAACAACTGTGTGGCCGTGGGGCTTTCCAGTGGATTCGTCGAGCCGCTCGAATCCACCGGAATCTTCTTCATCCACCACGCCATCGAGCAGATCGCGAAGAACTTCCCGAACGAGGACTGGAACCCCAACCAGCGCGTTCTCTACAACCGTTCCATCGCCCATGTCATGGACGGAATCCGGGAATTCCTGGTCCTGCACTACGTCGCGGCCAAGCGGCAGGACACCCAGTACTGGCGCGACACCAAGACCCGGGCCATTCCCGACTCGCTCGCCGAGCGCCTGGAGATGTGGAAGACCCAGGTTCCCGACTCCGAGAGCATCTTCCCCTATTACCACGGGCTGCCCGCCTACTCGTACATGTGCGTTCTGCTCGGCATGGGCGGAATCGAGATGAAGCCGTCGCCCGCGCTCGCACTGTCCGACCCGGCGGCCGCGGAGCGGGAGTTCGCCGCCATCCGCGAGAAGACGCGGCGCCTGACCGAAACGCTGCCCAAGGCGTACGAATACTTCGCCCAGCACCACTGAGCGGGCGACGGGGGACCGCGAAATGGAAACGCTGAGGCTCCTCGGCGACGCGCCGCGCATCGCCCACGTCCTCGTGGCGCTCGCCGCCATCCTGCTCATCGCCCTGGCGGGCCGGGCCCTCGCCAGGACGCTGCGCCAGCCCGAGGTGATCGGGGAGATCGTGGTGGGGCTGCTCTCAGGGCCCGCCGTGATCGTCCTGTTCGGGCGGGGCACCCTGAACACCCTTCTGCCGGGCCCCGTGTTCGACGTGGTCAAGCTGGTCTCCCAGGCCGGTCTGGTCCTGTTCCTGGTCGGCCTCGCCCACAAGCTGGGGGCCGACGCCGGCGGGCCCCCGCGCCGCGGCACGCTGTGGGTCGCGGCCGGCGCGCTGATACCGCCGCTGCTGACCGGCCTGCTCCTGGCCGGTCTGGTGCTGCTCACCGACGACCACGCGGCCCGCGGCAGCGCCCCGTTGCCCGCCTTCGTCCTGATGGTCGCGGTGTCGATGTCGATCACAGCCGTGCCCGTCATGGCCCGGATCCTGGCGGACCGCGGAATGACGCGATCGGCCGCCGGGCAGACCGCGTTGGCTGCCGCCATCGTCATCGACGCGGTCGGCTGGCTGCTGCTCACCCTCGCCATCAGCCTCGGCAAGGGCAGCTCGGACGGACTGCTGCACGCGGGCCGCGCACTCGTCTTCGGGGTGCTGTGCGCGCTCGCCGTACGGTACGGACTGCGTACCCGAGGGGCCCGTATCGTACGGGTACGGCTGCCGCGCACCTCGGCGGTGGCCCTCGGCGCGGTGGCCCTCGTGGTCGCGATCGCCATGGAACACCTCGGCATGACGGCGATCCTCGGCGCGGCCCTGGTCGGCTTCGCGATCCCCGGGGGTGAACGCCGGCCCTGGGAACGCACGGTGGCCACCGTCTCGCGGGCGGGCGCCGTGCTGGCCCCCGCCTTCTTCGTGGTCACCGGGATCACCGTGCTGACCGGTTCGTACGCCGACACCTCCTGGCAGCTGATCGCCGCGGCCGTCGTGCTCGGCTGCGTCGGCAAGGGGCTCGGCGGCTATCTCGGAGCCCGCCAGGGCGGCCGCACACCACAGACGGCACGCAAGGTCGCCGCCCTGATGAACACCCGCGGCCTGACCGAACTCATCGCCCTGCAGGCCGGGCTGAGCTCGGGGATCCTGACCGGACCCCTGGTGCTTGCCCTGATCGTCATGGCACTCACGACGACGGCCATGACGGGGCCGCTCCTCAACCTCCTCGACCGGAGCGAGCGCCGTCTCACCACCGGGCCGCTCGCCCTAGCGACAGAAAGCAGTGTCCGATGACCGAACGCGCCATGAACGTAGAAGAGGTGGCCGACCCGGCGACGCCCGACCGCTTCCGCGCGATGATGAGCGGTTTCCCCACCGGCGTCGCCGTGGTCACCACCACCGGGCATGACGGGGCGCCGCGGGGCATGACCTGCTCGTCCGTGTGCAGCGTCACGCTCAAGCCGCCGACCCTCCTGGTCTGTCTGCGCGACGGCAGCCCCACTCTCGAAGCGATCCTGGAACGCGGCACCTTCGCGGTGAACCTGCTGCACGAAGAGGCCCAGGAGACGGCCGAGCTGTTCGCCTCCGGCAACCCGGAGCGGTTCCACATGGTGCAGTGGGAGCAGGAGGCCGACGCCGGCGGACCGCACCTGGTGCGGGACGCGCACACCGTGGCCGACTGCGATGTGACCGCCCTTCACCGCACCGGCGACCACTGCACCGTCTTCGGCGCGGCCCGTCTGATCACCCAACGGCACGGCCTGCCCCCGCTGTTGTACGGGCTGCGCCAGTTCCGCCCCTGGTCCCGGCTCTGACCCGCGGATCCGACCGTACGGCGCCAAAAGGTCCGGCCCCCCGAGCGGGAGGCCGGACCTTCCTGTGATCGCGCGCGTAATCGTCCTCGTGGGACCAGCAGTTGACGGGCCGTCAGGATGCGTGCTGGGCGACCTGCTGGGGGATGGCGTCCAGGGCGTGGCGCCACAGTTGCGCGGGCGTGGCCCGCTCGGGCACCCGGTCGCGGGCGGAACGGGTGGGCAGGCCGTCGAGCAGGGCGAGGCCGAGGGGGGTCACCGTGTGCAGCACCGTGTTGCGGATGCGGCGGGTGGTGATCAGGCCGGTCTGGCGCAGCACGGCGGTGTGCTGGCTGGCACCGGCCGCCGAGATGCCGAGCCGGTGCGCGAGCTGGCTGGTGGTGCAGGTGGCGCGCAGCACCCGCAGGGCGGCGGCCCGGGTCTGGCCGACGAGAGCGCCGAGCGACTGGGCGCTGTCGTCGGGCTCGTCCCACAGGCCGGCGGACCGCTGGACGTCCGGCGGCGCGGCGAACGCCAGCACCAGTTCGCCGCCCTCGCTCCGGCGGCCCGTGAGCTGGGCGGGCCGGTGGTGCAGGAACACCGAGGGGGTGAGCGTGAGGCCGCGCCGGTCGAGGTGGATGTCCTCGTCCGGGCCGCCGGGGATCTCCAGGACCTGCGAGCGCCAGGTGATCCGCGGGTGGAGGGTGGCGAGCAGCAGCCCTACGCCGCCCGCCATCACCACCCGGCCGCGCGCCTCGCACTCGGCCTCCAGATACGCCTCCAGGTGGTCCCAGTAGGGGGCGATGGCCGCTTGCCACACCTCCGAGAGTCCGGCCGCCTCGCGGTAGGCCGACAACTGGGCGGCCAGGGCGTCCTGTTGGACCAGGTCGCCGGTGATGCCCTCGGTGCCGTTGTGCTCGATCAGGCGCAGCAGCGCCTCGGGGTCGCTCACCTGGCTGACCCCGCCCGACCGTAACCTCGGCCAGGCGGGCAGCCGGGTGGCGACCTGTTTGCGCCAGCGCGCGTACGCCGGTGTGACGCCCCGGGCGAGCAGCCCGTACGCGAAGGCCGTCTCGATCAGGGGCCCGGCGGTGGTCGTCAGCCGGGTCTTGGCTATATCGGCAGCGGTGAAGTGGATGCGTTGCATAACTGCCCCCGTTGGTAAGCGCGTTCGCGAAAGGAACGGTCGGGCCGACAGCCGCTGGACGTCAGGGGGACGTCGTCGCCGGGCGGGGCCGGCCCCCAACGGGCCGGCTCCGGCGTCCGAGTCGTGACACATGCGGGTCGTACGGCCCGTGCCCTCATGCTTGTCGTGGACGCTGACGCGGAGCTGACAGCGCGGTGGCCGTCGCCCGGTGACGGGCCGGCGGGCGGCCAGCGGGTCACACGAGCCAGTCGGCGTCCCGGGCGATCTTGATGGCGTCCACCCGGTTGCGCGCCTTGAGCTTGGTGACCACGGTCGTCAGATAGTTGCGGACGGTACCGAGGGAGAGTCCGAGGCGGCGGGCCACCTCGGTCGGCTTGAGGCCCTCGGCGGTCAGCTGGAGCACCTCGGTCTCCCGCGCGGTCAGTGGGCTCTCGGTGCTGTTCCAGACGGAGAGCGCCAGCTGGGAGTCGATGACGCGCCGGCCCGCAGCCACATCGCGCACCGCGGCGGCCAGCTCCTGCGGGGGCGCGTCCTTGAGCAGATAGCCGGACACCTGGGCGGTCAGGGCCCGGCGCAGGGTGCCGGGACGGCCGAGGCTGGTGAGGATCAGGACCGCACACTCGGGAAGCCGCTCGCGCAGCCGTGCCGCCGCCGTGAGCCCGTCGGTGCCGGGCAGCCCGACGTCGATGACGGCGACGTCCGGCCGGTGTTCGAGGGCGGCCGCCACGATCCGGTCGCCGTGCTCCAGTTCGCAGACCACCTGGAAGTCGTCCTCCAGGTCGAGCAGCGCCACCAGCGCGCCCCGCACCATGTTCATGTCCTCGGCCAGCAGGATGCGGATCGTCACGACGGCAGTTCCTCTCTCGGGCCTCTCCGGTGTTCGGACGGTCGTGGCGGCGCCTCGCTCGGCGGGTGGGCGGGCGTGGGCGATGCGGCGAGGGCCCGGGCCGTCAGGCGGAAGGTGGGGCCCGGGCCGTTGACGGTGGTGAGCCGGCCGCCGAGCGGCCCGAGCCGGTCCCGCAGGTTGTCGAGACCGCTTCCGCCGTCCGGCGAGAAGTCGCGGTAGGAGGAGTGGACACCGTCGTTCTCCACGGAGAGCCGCACCCACCCCGCCTCCTCGGCCGCCTCGATCGTGCAGGTGTCGGCCCGCGAGTGCCGCAGCACATTGGTGACGGCCTCGCGCAGCACGGCCGCCAGCACGGCGTCCACCGCGGGATCGGTCACGCCGAGCCGCTGGTCGATCCGTACGCGGATGCCGGCCGCCCGCAACAGGGAGTCCGCCGCGCCCAGTTCCTGCTCCAGGGACATGCGGCGCATGCCGTGCGAGACGGCACGCATGTCGGCGAGCGACTGCCGGGCGATGGCGAGCACCTCCCCGACCTCGTCCAGCGCGCGCCGTGGCCGTGTCGGGATGAGCCGGTGGACCAGCTCGCTCTTGATCGTGATCGCCGAGAGGCTGTAGCCGAGCAGGTCGTGCAGGTCACGAGCGAAGCGCAGCCGCTCCTGGGTGACGGCGAGACCCGCGAGTCGGCCCCGGGTGCGGTGCAGCACCAGGATGAGCTCCGTCATGCGGGACAGGCCGTACACGACGAGCCCGGTGAGCAGCGTCGACTGGCCGAGGGACACCGTCTCGCGCACGGCGAGCCCGTCGAGGGCCGGCGGGATCAGCACCGAGAGTCCGACGGCGCCGTAGGCCGGCCACGCCCAGCGGGCGGGCAGGAGCAGCAGCAGCGAGCCGGCCAGGAACCCGGCCATGCCGGCCCAGCGGTGCTGGAACGACACGATCGGCACATAGGTGAGCAGGGCCTGCGCGGTCAGGGTGACGGCCCGCTGCCACGGGGGCGCGCGGCGGGCCCGGGGGCTCGAATGCCTCAGCTGGATGAGGAAGACCAGGCCCAGACAGCCCAGCGAGACGGCCAGCCGCGGCGGATCCGGCTGCGCGCCCTGGAGGTTGGTCACCATGACGCTCAGCTGGCCGAGCAGCACGACCGTGAGGATGAGCCGCGCGAGCCGGGGTGCGGGCAGATAACGCGTGTCGAGTGCGGCGGCCTCGGCGCCCGGCGCCTCCTGAAGCGGTTCCCTCTCCTCGTGACGTGGCATCTCCTCTGCCCGCTCAATCCCTTTCGATCTCGCCCGGTGCGCCACCGTAACCACTGCGTCGTCGACCGGAGTTTAAGCGCTTGCCCCGAACTGTGCGGTGCCACAAGGGAATTGGGTGTGCAGTGGTATGGCCGAGCCGCCGTCGACGGGCAGCTCGCGGTGCTGGTCCGGGGTATGAGTTCTTCACAGTCGCGCCGTGAGAAGCAGAGATCGCAAACGGCCCGGAACGCGCTTACTCTGACCAGAGCGGTCCGGGCGCGGCGCGAGCCCACCGGGCGGCCGAGGCCGGTCAGCCTTGCGTCAGCGGATGGCCGGAACCTGAGGTTTTCGGTGCGCGCGAGCAGGGCGGACGGCCGGACACGCCCCGTCCGGGCGCGACCACGGCCGGACACACCGGCGTTGGCCGGTTCCGAACCGGCCGGTCCAGCACGTCACGCGACAGACGGGGGCGACGCTGTGCAACGCATCCACTTCTCCGCGGCCGACCTGGCCGGCACCCGCCTCACGGCCGGCGCGGGTCCGCTGGTCGAGACGGCGTTCGCGGCCGGCCTGCTCGGCCGCGGCGTCCAGGCGCCCTATCTGAGCTGGCAGCGACAGCTGGCCAAACGGCTGCCGCTGCCACCGGTGAGTTCCCGCGGCGGGCGCGGCGCCGAGGCGAACGACCGGGCCGGTTACGCGCTGCGCTTCGGCGGGGCGCCCGACCTACCGCAACTGCCCTTCACCGCACGCCAGTTGCGCTGGCCGCCGGGTATCGACCTGTTCGATGTGTGGCGCGCCGCCGTCGCGCCGTACTGGGACAACATGCAGGCCTATCTGGAGGCCGAGTGCGAGGCGCGGGTGCGCACCGTGATGGCCGGCGGGGTCGAGCAGCTCATGGCCACCCTGCACCCCCGGATCACCTGGACCTCGCCTGTCCTGGAGATCCCCGACGGCCCCGACGAGGACGTGGTGCTCGGCGGTACGGGCCTGGTGGTCGCGCCCTCGGTGTTCCTCAACCACCGCCCGGCCCAGCTCATCCACTCGCCCGACGGCGGAGACCGGCGCACCCTGGTGGTGGCCGCGCCCCCGCAGCCGCACGAGGCCGCCGCGCTGTGGGCGGTACCCGAGGACACCGCCGAGGCGCTCGGGGCGCTGGTCGGCCAGACCCGGGCGGCCGCCCTGCGGGTGCTGCGCGGCGCCTGCACCACCTCGGAACTCGCGGACCGGCTCGGGATCTCGGCCGCGGGCGCGAGCCAGCACACCGCGGTGCTGCGCCGCACCGGCCTCATCACCAGCCGGCGCATCCGCAACTCGATGCTGCACACGCTCACCCCGCTCGGCCTCGCACTGCTGGAGGGGAGACCCGCGTTCGTGCCCGTGCGGGAGACGCGTACGAGGTCATTGAGTGTCCGGTGAACAATACGGACGAGCCCCGGGGCCGATCGCGCGGTAAACGCGGGACCGGGCCGCGGCGGCGACGGTCGAGGATCGAAGCCAAGCCATACTGATGGCGCTTCCTTTCCCACCGAGATGGTATTTCCCCCGGCGGAATCCTCCTGGGCATCATGTGCCGAGTCCGCGAGATGACATGGGGGTCCTGCTATGGAAATCAACGTTCTTGGTCCGCTTTACCTCGCGCACGGAAGCAAGCGGTACACGATGGCCTCGAAGCGGGCCGGGGTGGTGCTCACCATGCTTGCCCTCTCTCCGGGCATACCGGTCAGTTCCGACCGAATGGTCGACGAGCTGTGGGGTGAGCAGCCGATGGCCAACGCGCGCAACGCACTTCAAGCCAATGTGAGAAGGCTGCGCAAAATGTTGCAGTCGGTGACCGGCACCACCGACCCGCTGCGCACCGTCAGCAGCGGATATCTGCTCGACGTGCCGGTGGCGAGCGTGGACGCGCACCGTTTCCTCGAACTCGCCGACAACGGCGCCGCTCTGGTCGACAGCGACCCGCACCGGGCCATCGTCACGCTGGAGTCGGCGCTCGGGCTGTGGCGTGGGCCCGCGCTGCTCGACGCCCGCGACGGCATGCGCTGCCGGGTCCAGGCCGATCACCTCGAAGAGCGCCGCATCACCGCCTACGAGGACCTGACGGCGGCCAAGCTCTCGGTGGACGCGGCCCGGGTGCCGGTCTCGGAACTGCGGCAACTCGCCGTCGAGCACAGCGGGCGCGAGCGGCTGAGTGAACTGCTCATGCTCGCGCTCTACCGGGACGGCCGGCAGGCCGAGGCCCTGGAGATCTTCCACGGCGCGCGCCGCCGTCTCGCGGTGGATCTGGGGCTCGAACCCGGACGCGCGCTGCACCGGGCCTATGAGGCGATTCTCCGCCAGGACGAAACGCTCGGCGAGCCGCGCTGTGTGCTCGCGCATGCCCTTCCCGCGGCCGGCTGACCGATTTCGACTGCATTCCCCCGATGCCGTCCGGCGGCCCCCGTTCTCGCCGGGCATTGATGTGGACTGAACCTGTGCGTCCTGTTAGCGTGCGACGGGTCCGGGCCTTCTGCCGGATGGACGTCCGCGGGTATCGGTCGCGAACGGGGGATAAGTGAACGTCGAGTTACGTCATGCCAGGATCGTGATGGCCATCGACTGTGCCGGAAGCATATCCAAGGCAGCGGTGGAATTGAACCTTCCGCAATCGAGCCTCACCGCACAATTGCACCGTATTGAAAGAGCCGTGGGCGGCGAACTATTCGTGCGGAGCCGCTCGGGTGTAATCCCGACCTCGCGCGGGGAGCGGCTGCTGCCGCTGCTCGCCGACCTCGTGCACCGGGCCGACCTGGTGATCGCCGAGGCCGGCGCGTACTCCTCCGAGGTGTTCCGCTTCGGCAACGCCGAGTGGACCCCGCCGTCGCTGCGCACGGTGCTCCAGGAGGCGCTGCCCGTCGGCGAGGTGCGCAGCGAGACCCTCGCGCCGGCCGCCGCCGTGGCCGCCGTACGGGGCGGGGCCCTGAACGCGGCCCTGGTGCCCAGCATGGCGCTGATAGCCCCGGCCGACGTGCTGGAGCCGGCCCTGGCCAAGACGGTCATCGTGCGCGAGCCGGTCTGGCTCGCCGTGCCGCGCGGCCACCCGTTCGCCGACCGGACCGGGGTGAGCGTCGCCGACCTCGCCGGTCTCACCTGGGTGCGGTATGCGCGTGACCACTGGTTCCACCCCATCGAGAAGCACCTCTTCGCCAAGTTCGACCACACCGACCCCGAGGTGCTCCACTACGTGGACAGCCACCACGAGGCGATGAACTGGGTGCGGGACGCGGGCGCGGTGGCCCTGACCACGCCGACCGGGGCGACCAAGGAGGTCGCGCTGGTGCCGGTGAGCGGCACGGCGAGCACCGAGATGCTGCTCGTGTGGCGCAGCGACTCGCTGGCCCGCAGCACCCTGCGCAGCCTGGTGGACACCGTACGGCGCTACTACTGCGAATACGCCCGCACGATGGGCCGCTACTGGGCATGGATCGCCCAACACCCGGAGTCCTTCGCCGAGTTGAGACCCTTCCTGCCGGGCACCGCCTGACGGGTGCCCGGCTCCGGGCGCGGCTGCTCCGCTCACGGCATGGCCAGCACCTCGGCGGGCCGGGAGCGCAGGGCCACGCGGGTGGGCAGCACGGTGGCCAGGAGGGTCAGCACCCCGACCCCGGCCACGATCGCCAGATAGACCACGACCCCGCCCCCCGGCAGCCACGAGCCGTCGAGGGCGTGGCTGAAGGGCACCAGGGTCGCCAGTGCCACGAACGATCCGAGCACGATGCCCATCACCGCGACCAGCAGCGCCTCGACCGTCACCATGCGCAGGACCTGCCCCGATGTGGCGCCGACCAGGCGTTGCAGCGCGAACTCCCGCCGTCGTTCGGACGCGGCCACCACCAGGGTGTTGACCAGGGAGATCACCGCGTATCCGATGATGGTCCCGGCCAGCAGGTAGTTGATCCACGCGCTGGTGGCCTCGCCGCCGCCGCTGAGCTGGAGGTAGATCAGCGCGGTGGCCAGACCCGTGGCGAGGACCACCGGGGTCACCGCGCCGGCCGTGCGGATCCTGCGGGCACGGGCGTTGTCCGACGCCAACTCCCCGGCCAGGCCCGGCAGAAGGCGCAGCGGAAGCCGCAGCACGGCCAGCAGTACCCGGGTCGGGCCGGGGGCGATCAGTGCCACGCCGCCGGTCCACAGCATGGCGGCGGGGCCCGCGGTGCTGGAGGCCACCGAGCCGTCCATCACCGTGGCGGTGACGAACGCCAGGGCCGTGGCGAGGCCGAAGCAGAGCAGCGCGCACACCAGGCGGGGCGCGCTCAGCCAGCGGGTGGGCAGCGCGGACTCGCTGAGGGCCGCCGTCGGCGGGGCGAGCGCCGCCCGGCGCGAGGCGATGAACGCGGCGGCGACGGCCGCGCAGAACGCCGTTCCCGCGGCGGTGCCCAGCGGGATCCAGCCGGCCCGGTAGACGATCTGGGAGTCCACCACACCGGCCTTCACCAGCTGATGGAGCATCAACTCGCCCGCGGCGCGCCCCGGTAGCAGCGCGAGCAGGGTCGCGATGACGCCGACGATCAGCGTCTCACCCACCACCATGCGCCGGATCTGGCCGGGCAGCGCGCCGATCGCCCTCAGCAGGGCCATCTCCCGCATCCGCTGCTGGATGAGGACGGCGAGGGTGGAGCCCACCACGAAGACCGCGACCATGGCGGCGATCCCGCCGAAGACGGCGGACATCGAGATCAGCGGGGACGCGCCGCCCTCGGAGTCGGGGAACTCCACGGTGCCCCGGTCCTCACCGGTCACCGCGGTGGCGTCGAGACCCCGCAGCACGGGCGCGAGCCTCGCCCGCAACTCGCCGTCGGACACGCCGGGCTGGGCCAGGACGGTGATGGCGTCGACCTTGCCGGGGGTGCCGCGCAGCTGCTGGGCCCGCGCGTCCGTGAAGTACAGGGCGGCGCCGGTGCCGGACGAGGTACCCACCACGCCGCTCACCCGTACGGAGACGGGCGTGCCGGACACCGTCAGGCGCAGCCGGTCGCCCGGCCGTACGCCGAGCCGGCCGGCGAGGCGGGCGTCCACGGCCGCCTCGCCGGCCGCGCGCGGCTCGGTGCCCTCGGCGAGCGGGGCGCCGGCGAGCACCGCGGAGGACCAGCCGTGCCCGGTGAGGCCGTCGTCGGCGCTCGCACCCCGGTCGGGGGCGAGAGCCGGGAACGACACGTCGCCCAGCGCCTGCCGGACGCCGGGCACGGCGGCGATCCTGGAGGTGAGCGAGACGTCGAGACGGTCGTAGGCGAGGACCAGATCACCGTCGGTGGACTGGCCGCGGGCGACCACGACGGGCGCTGCGGCGTAGCGCTGGGGCGGCACGTCGGCGCGTACGCCGGTTTCCATGAGGCCGCCGCACGCGGCGAGGATCAGGGCGCCGAAGAACAGCGCGACGAAGGAGGCGAGGAAACCTCCCTTGCGGAACCGGAGGGTCTGCAGGGTCTGACGGAACATCACAGGGCTCCCTTGAAGGAGGAGCGGGTTCCGGGCAGGTCGCCCCAGGCGCCGAGGTGGGTCATGCGCTCGGCGATCGTGTCGGCCGAAGCGCCGTACAGCTCGCCGACCACCAGGCCGTCGGCGAGGAAGACCACGCGGTCCGCGTGGGAGGCGGCCACGGGGTCGTGGGTGACGACGATCGCGGTCTGTCCGCCGTCGCGTACCGCCGCCCGCAGCAGGTGCAGCACTTCGAGCGCGGTACGGGTGTCCAGGGCGCCGGTGGGTTCGTCGCCGAAGATGACGGCCGGATCGGTGATCAGGGCGCGGGCGATGGCCACGCGTTGCTGCTGACCTCCGGACAGCTCGCCCGGCCGGTGCTTCAGCCGGTCGGCGAGGCCCACCCGCTCCAGCGCGTGGGCGACCGCGCCGGGTGCGGGCCTGCGGCCGGCGAGGCGCAGCGGCAGGGTCACGTTGTCCTCGACGGTGAGGGCGGGCAGGAGGTTGAAGGCCTGGAAGATGAAGCCGATGCGTTCGCGGCGGAGCTTGGTCAGGGCGCGCTCGCTCAGCCCCGACAGGTCGAGCCCGTCGAGGCTGACCGCGCCCGACGTCGGCCGGTCGAGCCCGGCGGCGCACTGGAGCAGGGTCGTCTTGCCGGAGCCGGAGGGGCCCATCACCGCGGTGAAGGTCCCGCGGCGAAAGCGAACGGAGACTCCGTCGAGGGCGGTGGTGCGGGCGCGTTCCGTGCCGTAGGTGCGGCGGACGTCGCTCAGCACGACGACATCGTCCGGGCTGTGAGGGCCGTCCGGGCCCTGCCGGCCGTGCGGGTCCGTGCCGGGACCCGTGCGGGCTCCTGTTCCGGATCCTGTGCGGTTCATCAGATCGACTCCCTGGTCGGGTGCGTACGGCCGGTCGTCGGGGCTGCGGACGCTGTTCCGCAGGGACGCCCGTGGGGCGGCAACTCGGCGTTTGGGTACGGGAGTTGAGGCACTCCCTGGGCCTGTCGTGCGGCGATCACCGTCGCGTGCTCGACCACACTGACGCGGTCCTTCATGAACAGGTTGAGGGGTGCGGGGAAGATTCCACTTTCGGGTGAGGCGGGCGCCCACGATGGCGGCGTTCCGCCGGGGGGACCAGGTGTTTCAGTCTGCGCTGAACAACGCGGGTCAGCCGTCCGGCGGTGGGGATGCCTGGGTGCGCCGAGCCTGCCTTTCGCGCGGTTCCTCGCGCCCCCAACCCTCTTTCGGCCTCGGGATCCCCTGATGGAGAGGGGAGTCAGGGGGGCGTCAGGGAGGCGTCAGCGCGGGTGAGAAGACTGCTCCGCATCCACCCGGTACCCCAACCACCGCATCTCACATGGGAGGCGCAATGCCCAGCACGGTAGCCATCAGCGACGAACAGCGTGCTCAGATCCGGGAGATCGTCTGCGAGATCCTGGAGATCGAGCCCGCCGAGGTCACGGACACGAGCCTCTTCAAGGAGGACCACAACGCCGACTCGCTCGGGGCGATCGAGATCCTCTCGTCCCTTGAGCGCACCTTCCAGATAGAGATCGACCAGGCCGAGCTCGTGCGGATGGTGAACATGGACGGCGTCGTCGCCGTGGTCCGCGAGGGCCTGTCCCAGTAGGTCCGGCCCGCTCGGATGCCGACAGAGAGGAGACACCGGTGAGCGTTGAGCGCCGGCAGCCACACCGGGTCGTCGTGACGGGCCTGGGCACGGTCACCAGCATCGGCACCGGGCCGGCCGAATTCCTGGCCGGGCTCAGGACCGGTCGGAGCGGCGTCAAGCCGATCACCTCGTTCGACACGACCGGATACGCGCACGCCAACGGCTGCGAGATCGAGGGTTTCGACGCCGCGCGGTGGATCGAGCGCATCGATCCGGCTGAGCTCGGCCGGGCCAGCCAGTTCTGTGTCGCGGCGGCCCGGATGGCCGTCGGCGACGCGCACATGGAACTGGCCGCGCTGCGCGAGCGCCGCGTCCTGGTCTCCGTCGGCACCACCGACGGGGAGTCTCACGACCTCGACGTTCTGATGGAGCGTCAAGTATGGGACGGGCCGGATCAGTTGGATTCGGTCACCGCGCGGCGGTCCACCGCCGGGATGCTGTCCAGCAGCATCGTGCGGGAGCTGCAGCTGTCCGACGTGGAGGCGGTCACGATTCCGACCGCCTGCGCCGCGGGCAATTACGCCATCGGCTCCGGCTTCGACGCGATCCGCTCGGGCGAGGTGGACATCGCGCTGGCCGGCGGGGCGGACGCGGTGTGCCGCAAGACGTTCACCGGGTTCTACCGCCTGGGCACCATCGCACCCGAGGTGTGCCAGCCCTTCGACGTGGACCGCAAGGGCATCCTCACGGGCGAGGGGGCGGGCATCCTGTTCATGGAGAGCCTGGAGTCCGCCCTCGCGCGCGGCGCCCGCATCTACGCCGAGGTGCTCGGCTACGGCCTCAACTGCGACGCACACCACCCGGTCGCACCCGACCAGGACAGCCTCGCCGCCTGTATCGAACTCGCCCACCGCAACGCCGGAGTGAAGCCCGAGGACATCGACTTCATCTCGGCACACGGCACCGGAACCAAGGCCAACGACGTCACCGAGGCCGGAGCCATCCGGCAGGTGTTCGCCGAGCCGCCGCCCACCATCTCCATCAAGTCCATGCTGGGCCACACCATGGGCGCCGCCAGCGCGCTCGCCTCGGCGGCCTGTGCCCTGGCCATCACCGAGGGCTTCATCCCGCCGACCATCAATCACCACGAGACCGACCCCGAGTGTGCGCTCGACCCCGTACCCAACGAGGCACGCCCGGCCGATGTGCGCATCGTGCAGAACAACGCGCTGGCCTTCGCCGGGAACAACGCGGTGGTGATCCTCGGCAAGTACGAGGGACAGCCCGCCGCATGAGCCCGCTCACCGCGCGGCTGCGCAGGCCCGCCGCATCCGACGAGCCGCTCAAGGTCCTGCTGCTGCACGGCCTCGGCGGCAAGCCCTCGGTGTGGGACCCGTTCGCGGCCCGCGCGCATCCGCACCTCGAACTGTGGGACGCGGCCCTGCCCTGGCGGGCCATGAACGGCGGCGACGGCTGGGGCGCGCTGCCCGAGCCCGGCCGTTGTCTGCTCGACCTGGTGGACGACCGCTACGACGCGGTCGTGGCCCACTCCTACGCCGCCAACCTGGTCACCGAGGCCCTGGCGGCCGGGCGGCTCGCGCCCCGCCGCACCGTACTGATCAGCCCGTTCTACCGGCCGGATCCCCAGGACTTCGACTGGTCGGTGATCTCCTACTACCTCAACGACTTCCACCGCGTCTTCGAGGAGGCGCTCGCGGTCGGCGAGACCGCCCGGTTCGCGAAGGCGCACCGGGACTGGATGGCGCGCCGGCTGCGCGACCAGATCGGCCCGTACGGCTGGATGCGGTTCTTCGAGTCGTATCTGCGCACTCCCTTCCTCGACCTCGGAGCCGTCCGCACCCCCCTGCTCGTGCTGTCCGGCGAGCAGGACATCGCGGCCCGGGCCGAGGACGGGCGAGCGCTCGCCGCAGCCGTCCATGGCGCCCGGTTCGAACTCCTCGAAGGCTGCGGCCACTTCCCGATGGTGGAGGCGGCCGACCGCGTCACCCGCCTGGTGTGCGACTTCCTCGCCACCGGCCCCAGCCCGGCGCGGCACGTCGCCGCCGCCCCCGTTTCACTACTGGAGAAGCCATGAGCGTCAGCCCCGCCGCGACGGACGGCACCACCCGCGTGGAGATACGGCCCCGCTACGAAGGGTCCAACATCTGCACCTGGATCGGTTTCAAGCACGTCAACTACATGGTGGAAGAGGCCGTCTACGACCACCTGCGCCAGCGCGGGTACCCGGCAGGGCAGCTGTACGAGCGGTACGGGCTCGGCGTGGACATCACCGACATCGACACCAAGATCCTCACCGCGTTCCACATCGACGACGTGGCGACGGCCGCTGTGACCCCGGCCCCGGACAAGGGCGACGGGCTGCGGTTCGTCGTCGAGATGACGGTGCGGCGCGGCGAGGCGACCGAGAAGGCCGTCGTGTCCAAGGTCGCCGTGCAATTCCGCTTCGACCCGCGCGGCCACGAGGCCGAGCAGCCGCCCGCGGCCCTGGAAGCAGCGGTCGTGGACCGCCTCGGCGAGGGGGCCGAGCCCATCGCGCTGCGGCCGGGCGCCGACCCCCTGGAGCAGCTGACCGAGGGCCGCAACGCGTTCGGCTGGGCCTGGCGGATGCCGTACTTCTACTGCCACTTCACCGAGCGCGTACAGATGTCGGGCTACCTGCGGCAGATGGAGGAGGTCGTCGACCTCTTCCTCGCCGACCGGGGCGTCTCCATCAAGACCCTGCTCGACGAGCAGGACTGGATCCCGGTCGTCCCGCACTCGCGGATCACCGTCCTGGACGAGGCCCGCATGGAGGAGACGCTCTACACCGTCTTCACCGTCGAGAAGGTCTTCAAGCGCTTCACCTACACCGCCCGCATGGACACCTACGTCCTGCGCGACGGCGTCCTGGTGCCGACCACCACCGGCCGCATCACCCACGGCTGGGCCGTGATCGAGAACCGCCGCGACTGGAGTCTGGTCGACTTCGACGACCGGCTGCTCAACGCCCTCAACGGCAAGCCGGGGCAGACGACCGCCCGCGGGACCACCGCATGAGCGGCGCCGCCACCCTTGAGGACGCGGGCCCCGACACCCGGCCCGCGCCCTCGGGCGACCTCGTCTTCTCCGCCTGGTCCGCGGTCTCGCCCTACGGCACCGGCCGGGCCGCCTACCGCGCCGGGCTCGCCGCCGCCGAGAGCGCCCTGAGCGCGCTCGACGCGGACGAACACCCCGGGCCCTACCAACAGGGCGCCCTCGTACCGGACTTCAGCGCCGCGGGCGCCCTCGGCAAGAAGGGCACCCGCACCATGGACCGGCTCACCGCGCTCGCCGTCAGCGCGTACGGGCAGCTGCTCCAGGAGTGCGGCCCGGACGTGGTGGAGCGGCCCGAGCGACTCGCCCTGGTGCTCGGCACCGGCCACGGCAGCGTCCAGAGCATCATGGACTTCACCCGGGACTCGCTGACCGGCGAGCGCCCCTACCTCGTGGACCCGGCGCGTTTCCCCAACACGGTGATGAACCGGATGGCCGGCCAGAGCGCCATCTGGCACGGCATCAAGGGCCCCAACACCACCGTCGCGGGCGGCTGGCTGACCGGCCTGCTCGCCCTCGGCTACGCCGCCCGGCTCCACCGGGGCGGCCACTGCGACCGCGTCCTGTGCGGGGCTGCCGAGGAATACTCGGTGCAGCGGTCCTGGCTGGAGTGGCACGCCGCCGAGGGCGAGGCTCGTCCGCCGCTCGGTGAGGGCGGTGTGGTCTGGCTCCTGGAGCCGGCCGTGAGCGCGTCGGCCGCGGGCCGCACCCCGCTCGCCCGGCTGCTCGGCACCCGCTTCCGCGCCTATCACCGCCCCGACCAGGCGGCCGACGCCCTCACCGCGTGCGTACGCGCGGTCCTTGAGGACGCCGGGGCCGACGCCGCGAGCGTGCGCGCCGTCGCCCCGCTCGGCACCGACGGGGAGGAGGACGCCGTCCTGCGTGCTCTGCCCGCGGGCGCCGCACCCCGCTGGATCCGGTGCAGGCCACTGCTCGGTGACACCTCCGCGGCGGCGACCGCCTTCCAGACGGCGGCGGTCCTCGCGCTCGCCGAACAAGGAGGGCTGCCGCCCGGTGCGACGGCCCTGGTCACCGGGATCGACCGGGACGGCACCGTCGGCTGCGCCCTGCTGGGCGGATGAGGAGGACGCGACCATGATGCTCGAAGAGCCGCTCAGCATCCCCGAGTTGAGCCCCGGACGGCGCGGCGCCCTCGTCCCGCCGTCCGCCGAGAAGACCGTGCGCGGCAGTGTCACCGTCGCCGACGGTGCCCCCTTCCTACGGGGTCACGTCCCCGGCTTCCCGCTGGTGCCGGGCTTCGCCCTGGTGCAGTACGTGCACGACCTGGTGTCCGCCCACGGAGTCGGCTCGGGCCAGGGGTTCGTGCTCAAGAAGGCGCGCTTCCTGAGCCCGGTGCGACCGGGCGAGGAACTGGTCATCGAGGCGAGGATCGAACGCCGCGACGGTGGGGTGCGTGCCACCGCGTCGGTCAGCGCCGACGCCCGCCCCGCCGCCCGCATCGCCCTGGAATTCCCGTCGCAGTTGCCCGATCTGGAGGACGAGTGAACCCCGAATTCCGTATCACCTCCGTCATCCCGCACCGCTATCCGGCGCTGCTGGTGGACCGGGTCGGGGAGGTGGAACCGGGCCGGCGGCTGGTCGCGTACAAGGCGGTCAGCGTCGCCGAGCCCGCTTACCGGGGACTCGCCCAGGGGGCCGCGCAGCCGTACGCCTATCCGGCGAGCATGATGCTGGAGTCCTGGGCGCAGGCCGCGCTGCTGCTCGCCTGCTGGGAGCGGCCCAACCCGGACGCGCGGACCGGCCAGGTCACGCTCGGCGCCGGGGTGCGCGACGCGCGGGTCCTCGCGCCGGTCTACCCGGGCTCGGTCCTCGTCCACGAGGCCACCCTGCTGCGCGACCTCGGCGACACCGTCGTGGTGACCGGCACCAGCTCCGTGGACGGGCGCCGGGTCCTGGACGTCGGGCAGCTCACGTTCGCCCTGCGTCCGGCCGAGGAACTGGAGCCGGCCGCCGCAGAGGCCGTCCTCGCCAGGCCGTGAACACAACCCACGAGAGGTCATGATGTCCGCAGACAAACCCCGCGTCGCACTGGTCACCGGGGGCTCCAGGGGGATCGGCCGCAGCGTGGTCCGCCGGCTCGCCGCCGACGGCTTCGCGGTGGCCTTCTGCTACCGGTCGCGCGAGGAGGACGCCCGGGCCGTCGCCAAGGAGGCCGAGGCGGAGGGCGCCTCGGTGCTCGCCCGCCGCGTGGACGTGGCCGACGGGCCCCAGGCCCAGGAGTTCGTCCGCGAGACCGAGCGCACCCTCGGCCCGATCCACGCCGTGGTCTCCTCGGCCGGCATCGTCCGGGACAACCCGCTGATCATGCTGAACGACCAGGCGTGGCAGGACGTCCTGCGGACCAACCTGGACGGCACGTACCACATCTGCCGGGCGGCGGTCTTCGGCATGCTGAAGCGGCGGACGGGAACCGTGGTCACGATGTCCTCGGTGGCCGGGGTGTACGGCAACGCCACCCAGACCAACTACTCGGCGTCCAAGGCCGGGATCATCGGGTTCTCCAAGGCGCTGGCCAAGGAGGTCGCGCCGCGCGGCATCCGCGTCAACACGGTGGCCCCCGGGTTCATCGAGACCGACATGACGGCGGCGCTCGGCGAGGACAGCGGCGAGAAGCTCGCCGCAGGCATCCCGCTTGGCCGCTTCGGCCGCCCCGACGAGGTCGCCGACCTGGTGTCCTTCCTGGTGTCCGAGCGCGCCTCCTACATCACGGGACAGGTGTTCGGCGTCGACGGGGGCCTGGTGATCTGAGTGAAGGCCGACCGCACCCCGAAGTTCTACTTCTCCCTGCGCAGCCCCTACTCCTGGCTCGCCCATCGCGAACTGACGCGCGACCACCCCGACATCGCGGACGCTGTCGAGTGGCGGCCGTTCTTCGAACCGGACGAGGTCAGCACACGGATGCTGACGGAGGCCGGCGGCAGCTTCCCGTACACCGCCATGTCGCGGGCGAAGCACCTGTACGTGCTCCAGGACGTCGGGCGCATCGCCAAGTCCCTTGACATCAAGTTCAGTTGGCCGGTCGACCGGGATCCGGTGTGGGAGGTCCCGCACCTGGCCTACCTGGTCGCCGAGCGCGAGGGGCTCGGACGGCAGTACGTCGCCGCCGCCCACCGGGCCCGCTGGGAAGAGGGCCGCAACATCTGCGACCGCGCCGTCATCGGCGACATCGGTGCCGAACTCGGCCTGGACGCGGATGAGTTGGCGTGCGCCAGTGATGACCCGGCGCTGCGCGCGCAGGGCGTGCGCCTGCTCCTGGACGTGGACACGGACGGGGTGTTCGGCGTGCCCTTCTTCGTGCACGGCTTCAACCGCTACTGGGGCCTCGACCGGCTGCCCGCCTTCGTCGCCCATCTGCGCGACCGCGGGCTCCCCGCACCCGCCCTGCCCCAACCGGTGGGCGCGGCCGTCGGCCTCGGCTCCAGATCCGTCGACGACGGGCACGCGGGAGGCTGCGGATGACCGGATGTACGACCGTCGTACGGCGGTGAGTTCGGACGGGGGGCAGTCCTCAGGAGGCATCCGGGGGTCTGCCCCATGTTCGTGTCGTGACGCTCTGCGTTAGCGTCGTGACAACGCCAGGTCCCGAGTTCACGGGGCCAAAAGTTCCACCCATGCCTGTGCGGGCGGCGTGCCCGTGCGGGCCCGGCTGATTCTCCAGAACTGGGAGACATTCATGCGTCAGCAGCTACGCGCCCTGGGCATTCTCACCGCGATCGGCATCGCGGCCGGTGGACTGGCCGCGTGCGGCTCGCTCAACCAGAAGTCCTTCGAGGACGACAGCGCGCTCTCCGGCAAGATCACATCCGTACGCCTGGAAAACGGCTCGGGCGGGGTCACCGTGAACGGGACCGACGGCGGCAGCCCGTCCTTACACCGCAAGGTGCAGTACGACAACGGCGACAACAAGCCGTCAGGCCCCACCCACCGGATCGAGGACGGCGTCCTGATCCTCGGCGGCTGCTCGGGGTCCTGCTCGGTGAAGTACACCGTCCAGGTGCCCGCCGGGATCCCCGTCAGCGGCGTGGTCTCCTCGGGGGAGGTCAGCCTGCACAAGGTGGGCGCGGTCAACGTGTCCGCCGGCTCCGGCGACATCACCCTTGAGGACGTCAGCGGCGCGGTCAAGGTGAAGACCACCAACGGCGAGATCAGCGGCAAGGGCCTGGCGGGCGGCGGGATCGACACGAACACCGGATCGGGCGACATCCACCTCACGCCCAGCAAGCCGCAGAACGTCCAGATCACCGCCGGCAGCGGTGACGTCAGCCTCACCGTGCCACCCGCCAGCTACCGGGTCTCGGTCAAGACCGGCAACGGCGACAAGGACATCAAGGTGCCCAACGACCCCTCCGGCACCTACGAGATCGGCCTGAAGACCGGCAGCGGCGATGTGAGCGTCAAGAGCTCCTGAGAGCCTGTGTCCAACTCCTTCCTGTCCCAACCCCCCGGATCCACCGGCGGGTTGGGGCATCGGCATGTCCGCCCCGGTCAGCCCTGCGTCAGCCGGGCGTCAGCGGGCCCGGCAAGTCTTGAGTGGCTCCCATCACTCAAGGAGGGCCCGGCGCATGACCTCACTGGAAGCGGTGTCGAGTTACCTGCCGCCCACCATCTCCGTGGCTGAACTGCGCGACCCGCTGGGACTCGACGACCAGCAGGTACGCAGGTTCACCCGGCTCTACGGCCTCGACCGGATCTGCCAGGCGCCCGACCAGACCGAGGCCGACATGCTGCTCACGGCGGCCGGCAAACTGGACGAGCTGGCCGGCCAGGAGGACCGGGTGCGCTATGTCATCCGGGCCAAGGGGCTGCGGACCACGGCGCCCTACCCGGTCAGCCCCCTGCAACAGGTGCGCGAGGCCCTCGGCCTGCGCAACGCCACGGTCTTCTCGGTCGCCGACCACGGCTGCGCGACCGGACTGCTCGCCGTCGACACGGCGGGCACCCTGCTGGAGGCCGACGGCGACCCCGACGCGCTGGCCCTGGTGCTGGCCGGGGACAAGACGTTCACCCCGTTCTCGCAGTGGGTCGCCGACGTCTCCATCATGGGCGAGGGCATGACGGCCGTCCTCGTCGGCGCGAACGGCCCCCGGGACCGGGTGCTCGGCTACCACGCGCGCATCGTCGGCCGCGAGGACGGCATCATCGACCTGGACCCCGAGGGCGCCAGGGAAGCCAAGCGCATCTACCAGGACGTCATGTCCGACGTCATCCACTGCGCGCTCGACGACGCCGGTCTCACCATGGCCGACATCCACCTCGTCCTGCCGCACAACGTCAACCGCGTCTCGTGGACGGTCGCCGCCAAGGAACTGGGCATCGCCCCCGGGCGCATCTTCCTGGAGAACATCGCGAAGACGGGCCACTGCTTCTGCGCGGACCCCTTCGTCAACTACCAGTCCGCGCGCGAACTGGGCCTGCTGCGGCCCGGGGCCGCCTATCTGATGACCTCCGCGGGGCTCGGCCAGTCCTTCGCGGCCATGGTGCTGGAGCACTGAGAGCCACAGCACCGAGCCCCGCACGGCCGACGGCCGCGCGGGCTCCCGAGATCCGAGAGGACGGCACATGAGCGGCACGCTGCCCGGCTTCCGCGAGCGACTCGCGACGGCGCTGACCGGGGCGCCGGACACCCCTCTGGTGTTCCTCGGCAACTTCGAGGTGGAACAGCAGTGGGCGCACGGCGAACACACCCTGCCCCGCCTGTCGGCCTCGGCGGCCGACGCGGTCGTCAACCACATGGACGAGTTCGCGCTGCTGCTCGGAGACGAACGCGACCACGTCATCCTCAAGTCCCGCCCGGACGAGGCCTATCTGGCCTTCCTGGCCGGACTCGGCGTACGGCTCCCGCGCCTGCACGTGGCCGCGGGACAGGACCCCGGCCGCACCGTGACCGAGGACGCGCTGGAGGACCCCGCACTGCTCGTGGACCTGACCGCCCTCGCCGCCTCCGGCTGCCACATCACCGCACACGGCGTCTCGGTGCGCGAGGAACTGCTCGCCCGGGCCACCGGGCTGAGCGTCGCCGCCCCGGACGCGGCGACCTGCAAGGCGGTCAACAGCAAGGTCTACAGCAGGCGCGTCGCCGACGAGCTCGGACTGCGCCAGCCCCGAGGCTGGGCCTGCACCACCCTCACCGAACTCGCCGACGCCTTCGAGGCCGCCGCGCGCGACGAGGAGCGGCGGTACGTCGTGAAGGAGGCGTTCGGCGTCTCCGGCAAGGGCATCGCCGTCCTGGAGAGCCGGCGCAGAGGCGACCGCATCCTGTCGGTCGTCACCAGGCAGGCGCAGCGCGCCGGCCACGACCGGGTCGCCTTCGTGGTCGAGGAGTGGGTGGCCAAACAGGGCGATCTGAACTACCAGTTCACGGTCGCCCGCGACGGCGGCGTGTGCTTCGACTTCGTCAAGGAGCAGCTCACCGACAACGGGGTGCACAAGGGGCACCGGATGCCGGCCCGGCTGACCGACGCACAGCTCGACGTGGTGCGCGACACCGCCGAGCGCCTGGGCAAACGCCTCGCCGCCGACGGCTACTTCGGCGTGGTCGGTGTGGACGCCATGGTGGACCCGGCGGGGGAGCTCTACCCGGTCGTCGAGATCAACGCGCGCAACAACATGTCCACCTACCAAGTGCGCCTCCAGGAACGGTTCGTGGGCCCCGGGCAGATCGCGGTGGCCCGCCACTACCCGGTCAAGAGCACCGAGCCGCTGCCGTTCGAGCGGGCCGGGGCGCTCCTGGACGGGCTGCTCTTCGACCGCGGGCGCGCCACCGGCCTGCTCGTGAACAACTACGCCACGGTCAACGCGGGCTTCCCCACCGACGGGGGACGCCCCGCGGCGCCCGTCGCGGGACGCCTCTACGGACTGCTCGTGGCGGATTCGGACGACGGCATCGACGCCCTCGACACGGAGATAACCGCCCGGCTGGCGGCGGGAAGGGACACCGGCGCATGACTACCACGACCACGGCACACGACGTGCGGCAAGGCCCGGCCACCGTGCAGGGCATCCCCGTCACGGAACTCGCCCACACCTACGGCACCCCCCTGTTCGTGTACGACGGGGACGCCCTGGCGGGGCGTATGCGCCAGCTGCGCGAGGCGTTCGACGAGCGGCTGCAGATCTTCTACTCGCTCAAGGCCAACCCCAACATCGCGGTCTGCGCGCTGCTGCACGCGCACGGCGCCCGGGCCGAGGTCTCCTCGATGACGGAGCTGCTCACCGCACGCCGCGCGGGCGTCGCCCCCGAGGACATCCTCTTCCTCGGCCCGGGCAAGAGCCGCGTCGAACTGGCGGCCTGCCTCGACGAGGGCATCGCCGCGGTGGTGTGCGAGTCGCTCCAGGAGCTGGCGTGGATCGACGAGCTGGCCCGCGAACGCGCACTGCGCGCGCCGGTCGTGCTGCGGGTGAACCCCTCGTTCTCGGTGAAGGGCTCCGGCCTCACCATGGGCGGCAAGGCCCGCCAGTTCGGCATGGACGAGGCCCAACTCATGGCCGAGACCGGTCTGGTGGAGCGGTACGAGCACGTACGGATCCAGGGCGTCCAGGTCTACATGGGCACCCGGATCCTGACCGAGGCCACCGTCGTGCAGAACACCGAGCGCATCTTCGAGCTGGCCGAGCGGCTGTCCGCGGCCCTCGGCTTCGAGCTCGACCTCGTGGACATCGGCGGCGGCCTCGGGGTCGCCTACTTCGACGGCGAGCGCGATCTCGACCTGCCGGCTCTCGCCGCGGATCTCAACCCCGTGATCGCCCGGTTCGCCGACGCCCACCCGCGCACCCGCCTCGTCATGGAGCTCGGCCGCTATCTGACCGCCGAGTCCGGTACGTACGTGGTGCGCGTGCGGTATGTGAAGACCTCGCTCGGTGAGCGGTTCGCGGTCACCGACGGCGGCACCCACCACCACATGGCGGCCGTCGGCATCGGCTCGTTCGTCAAGCGGAACTTCCCGATGCGCCTGCTCAGCGGGGCTGTCGACGGGGCGGAGCCCGCGCCCGCCGAGGCGTGGAACGTGACCGGGCCGCTGTGCACCCCCAACGACACGCTGGCCAAGAAGGTCCAGCTGCCGCCGGTGCGGCCCGGCGACCTGCTCGGTGTGGAGCGCTCCGGCGCCTACGGGCCGACCGCGTCGCCCGTGCACTTCCTCAGCCACGGCTACCCGGCCGAGGTGCTCGTCGCCGACGGCCAGGCCCATCTGATCCGCGAGGCCGACCGGCCCGAGGACCTGCTGCGCAAGCAGCACCTGCCGGCCGCGGCGGCGTTCCGCCGGGCCGCCGCCCACTGACCAAGCCCTGCCCGCCCCCGATGAAAGGACCGCCGACCATGGCCGGACTGATTGCCACCGACCGCGACCGGATCGTCGCCGCGATCTCCGATGCGCTCACCGAGGTGCTCGACTACGACCTGCCCCAACTGGGCGAGGAATCACGGCTGTTCGACGAGCTGGGGCTCGACTCGACGGGCGTGTTCGAGATGCTGATGCGCCTGGAGGAGGCGCTGGACATCGAGTTCGACACGGACTCCCTGGAGATGGCGCACTTCACCAGCGTGCGCTCGCTCGCCGATTTCATCGCCACGGAAATGGGCTCCTGACGATGGCCGCACAGGCCACCGGGGTCCCGCCCGCGCGGCGGGCCCCGTCCCGGTTCCCGCTGCGGCTCGACCGGATCGTGCACCGGGAGTTCCCCACCGGGAACCTCCGGATCGACGACCCGTTCTCGCGCCGCCACTTCGCCGACCTGACCGCCCTGTACGGGGTCGAGCCCCGGCCCGAGGTGGCGGACGGGCCGCCCGGCAACAACTTCGCCGGCATGGCCGCCGACCTGCTCGCCGACCTCACGGACGAGCCCGCGGACATCGGCCTCGCCGTCGTCGCCCACACCACGCCCGACCTGGACTGCCGGCGGGCGGCGGTCACCTGTCTGTCCGAGGTCATCCCCGGCCGGCCCCTGGTGTTCACCGTCGCGGACTGCGGCTCGGCGGCCCCGTTCGTCGCCCTGGAGGTGGCGGCCTCGTACATCAAGCGCCACGGGCACCGCACCGCCGCCCTGTTCGTCCTCGACCAGGCGACGCTGCCGTACGAGACCGGGCGCTACCTCGCCGGGGACGCCGGGGCCGCGCTCCTTTTCACGCCCGAGGGCCGGGCCGGATCACTGACGGTGCGCCGGGTGTCGGGCGTGCCGGCCGAGGACGTGCCGGCCGCGGTGCGCGGCGCACTGGACGAGCTGGGCTGCGACCCGGAGGTCCCGGCGGTCCTCAGCCCCGGCCTGCGGGCCGCGCGCGACCTGCCGGGACACACCGGGCCCACGGTGTCGGCCCCGGACGGGTTCCCCGTCTCGGGCGTTCTCGGCGCACTGGCCTCGGAGGTCGGCTGGGCCGCCGTCGGTCACGAGGGCCGACGCGTCCTGGTGGACCACGACACGGACACGGCCGAGCTCAGCGTGTGTCTGCTCGACCGGGGAGCGCCATGACCACGCTCGTCCAGGACGCCGACGCCGTCGCGCTGCGCTGCCACGAGGCGGCCCGGCACGAGGGCCTCGCCCCCGCGCTCGCCGTGCTCGCCGACTCCGTGCTGCCGGGCCTGCTGCCGTGCGGGCCCGGCGGGCACGCCGTCGTCGCGGCGCACACCCACCACTCGGCGCACACGCTCTGGCTCGACGGCGCCCGCCGCCCGGTGGAGGCCGGGCGGGCGGTGGTGCGGGCCGAACTCGCCCTGCCCGGCGGTCCCGTGGTCCTGCTCGACACCGGACAGCGGGCCCCGGCCGACCGGGGCGGGCGCGTCGCGGCGGAACAGCGGGAGCTGTACGGCCTGGGTCTCGTATGGCTGCGCCTCGGGCTCGCCCAGGCGCTGCGCGCCGCCTGCGTCACGCGCTTGGCGGGTCGGCGCGTCGGCGACACCACCCTGCTCCAGCAGCAGTTGGTGAAGGGCGCGGTCGCCGACGTCCTGGCCGAACACCTGGAGATCCGGGCCGTGTTGGACGGAGCGCGGCCCGGGGCGCGCTCCGTCGGCATGCTCCAGCACCTGCACCGGCGGATCACCGCCGCCGACCGCGAACAGGTCCGGCTGCTCGGTGCGGCGGGCTATCTCACCGACAGCCCCGGCATGACCGCATACGCGTCGGAGCTGCTCGCCGAGGTCCACGCCGTGGCACAGGAGGCATCGTGACGCATCTGGACGACCGGCTCCTCGCGCTGCGCGGGCAGGTCCGCGAGTGGGGCGCCGATCTGCGTCCGCTCGCCCTGGAGATCGACCGCGACCCGGAGGCCATCCGCGGCCACTTCGCGCACCCCGCCGTGCGCTTCCTCGCCACGATGGGCATCCCCGAGGAGTACGGCCACGAGCCCGAGAAGATCGATGGGCACCGCTTCTACGGCGTGAGCGCCCTCGAACGGGTCGTTGTCATGGAGGAGTTGGCATGCGCCGACGTCGGGACCCTGGTCGCCTCGCCGGGCCCGCTGCTCGCCGGCGTCGCCGTCGGCCTGTGCGCCGACGAGGCGCAGAAGCGCTGGTTCTACGGGCGCATGCTGGAGCAGCCCCTGTGGACCTGCTTCGCCCTGACCGAACCGGAGGGCGGCTCGGACGCGGCGGCCCTGCGCACCGCACTGACCGCCACCGAGGACGGCGACGCCCTCCTCAGCGGTGAGAAGCGGTACGTGGGCAACGCCTGCCGCGCCCAGCTGGGCGTGGTGTTCGCGCGCGCCAGGCCCGGGCCGCTCGGTGTCCAGGCCGTCCTGGTGGACACCGCCGACCCGGGATTCAAGGCGGAGCCGCTCGACATGATCGGCCTGCGCGGCGCCATGATCAGCTCCATCGTCATGGACCGGGTGCAGGTCCCCGCGGACCGTTTCCTCGGCCGGCACCTCACCGCCACCCGGCGCGGGGTGTGGGCGTTCGTGCAGACCTTCAACGTGCTGCGGCCGGGCGTCGCCGCCATCGCGGTCGGCATCGCGCGCGCCGCCCTGGAGTACGTCGCCGACAACCGCGGCGCCCTGGGCGGTGCCGAGCGCGAGCGCTTCGAGGAGCTCACCCGGCGCGTGGACGCCACCCGCCACCTGGTGCACCACGCCGCGGCCGCCGTGGACGCGCGCGGCACCGACGGCCACCTGGCCTCGGCCGCCAAACTGCGCGCCGCCCGCCTCGCCGAGGACGTCACGCTGGCCGCGGCCGGCTTCTTCGGCCCCGGGGCCCGTCTCGCGCACCCCTTCCTGGACAAACTCGCGCGGGACGCCCGGGCGATGGAGTTCCTCGAAGGCACCGGCAACATGCAGCGGCTCAACCTCTTCCAGGGACTGCTCGGCGGCAAGGTCGACCGCGACCCCCGCCCCGCCGCGTCCCGAGCCACCGCCTCCTGATCCACCGCCTCCTGATCCACGCACCCCAGCCGTCGCATCCGCCATCGCATCCGAGCCACCGGGCGCCCCGCGCGTCAGGCCCCCGCAGGGGTCTGAGCTGCCGGGGCGCCCCGCGCGTCAGCGGTGAGTCAGGCCGTCGTCAGGCGGCCCGTCAAGGATGAACCCATCGTTTACGGCCTTCACCCGGCCCGGCCCCGCACCTCTGCCCCACCCCGCGTGCCGGCCCGACCTCTCCTGGGAGCCTGTGATGACTACGACTCATGGCACCGTGCTGCCGCTGACCGCGGGCCAGGTGGAGATCTGGCTCGACGCGCAGGGCGCCGGACGCGGCAACGCCTACAACTCCGCGGGCTATCTGGACCTGCGCGGCCCCCTGGACCGCCGCCGCTTCCGCGCGGCGCTGCGCCGCCTGTTCGACGAGGCCGAGTGCCTGCGGGCCCGGTTCACCGACGTCGAGGGCGAACCACGCCAGCACATCGAGCCGCTCTCCGAACTCCCGCTCACCGAGCGCGATCTGAGGGGCGCGGACGATCCCGCGCAATCCGCGCTCGCCTGGATGGGCGAGGACCTCGACGTGCCGTTCGGGCTCGACGACTTCCCGCTGATGCGCACCGCGCTGCTCACCCTCGACGACGAGCACTCCTACTTCTACCTCTGCGTCCACCACCTGCTGTGCGACGGCTTCAGCCAGACCGTCCTGTGGCGGCGCCTCGCGGAGCTGTACGAGGCGGGCCCGGACGGCGCCGTGCCCGGCGGGGAGCTGCCCCCGCTCAGCGTCCTGACCGACGCGGAGAGCGCCTACCGCGAGTCGAACGGCGCCCGGCGCGACGCCGCGTTCTGGCGGGGCCGCTTCCCCGAGCCGCCGGAGCTCGTCACCCTCTCCCGCCGCGCCGAGCCCTCGGGGCTGCCCACCGGCTTCCTGCGCATCTCGGCCCCGCTGTCCGCCGAAGCGGCCCGCGCGCTGCGCGACAGCGCGCGCCGCGCCGAGGTCACCCTGCCGACCGTGGCGGTCGCCGCCGTCGCCGTCCACACCCGGCGCGCGGCGGGCACCGACGAGGTGCTGCTGACCCTGGCGGCCTCCGCCCGGATGAGCGCACGCCAGCGGGCGGTGCCGGGCATGATGGCCAACTACCTGCCGCTGCGGGTGCCGGTGCGGCCCACCCTGACCAAGGGCGAGCTGCTGCGCGGGGCCTCCCGCGAACTCGCCCAGGTGCTCAAGCACCAGCGCCACCGGGTCAGCGCGATCCGCCGCGACATGGGGCTGCGCGCCGACGACCGCCGTCCGTTCGGCCCGTTCGTGAACCTCCTGCCGCAGCAGGCGTCCCTGCACCTGGGGCCCTGCACCGCCGAGGTGCGCAACCTGTCCACCGGACTCGTCGACGACCTGATGATCACGGTCGTGGAGACCGCGGGCGAGGGCATCGAGCTCCACCTCAACGCCAACCCCGACCGCTACACGTCCGCCGAGGCGGCCGACCAGCTGGCCCGACTCACCCGTCTCGTCGAGGAGTTCGCCGCCGCCGACGCGGACGAGCCGATCGGCGGCGTGGCCGCCAGGGACTCCGACGAGCAGGCCTGGCTGCGCACCGGCACGGGGCCCGAGCGCCCCGCCGACTTCAGCTGCGTCGTGGCCCGCGTCCGCGCGCAGGCCGCCCGCCGCCCCGACGCGGTCGCCGTCGAGCAGGACGGCGAGCGCCTCACGTACGGCACCCTCGTGGGCCGCGCCAGCGCCCTGTCACGGCGGCTTCCCGGCGCCGGCCTGGTCGGCGTACTCGCGGCGCCCGGCGCCGGGTTCGTGACCGCGGTCCTCGCCGTCATGGGCGCCGGGGCCGCCTACGTACCGCTGGATCCGCACGCCCCGGTCGCCCGCACCACCGCCCTGCTCGCGGACAACGGCATCGACTGGCTGATCGCCGACGAGGAGCACCGCGCCCTCGCCGAGGAAGCCGCCACCGCCGTCGGGCGGCCCGTGCGCCTGGTCACCCCCGACGGGTCCGAGGACCCGGCCGGGGCCCTGGCCCCACTCGTCGGCGACCCGCGGGACCTGGCGTACGTCATCTTCACCTCCGGCTCCACCGGCAAGCCCAAGGGCGCCATGGTGCAGCGGGCCGGCATGGTGAACCACCTCCTCGCCAAGATCGACGACCTGGGGCTCGGCGAACACGACACGCTCGTACAGAACGCGCCGGTGACCTTCGACATCTCCGTCTGGCAGATGCTCGCCCCGCTCGCCGTCGGCGGCCGGGTCCTGGCCGTCGACCGCTACACCGCCGCCGACCCCGACCTCCTGTTCGCGCTGACCGCGGCCGAGGGCGTGACCGTCCTCGAAGTCGTGCCGTCGCTGCTGCGCGCGGCCCTCGACGTCTGGGACTTCGACGGCACCGAGATCGCGCTGCCGGGCCTGCGCCACCTCATGGTCACCGGCGAGGCCCTGCCCGCCGACCTGTGCCGCCGCTGGCTCGCCCGCTACCCGCACATCCCGCTGGTCAACGCCTACGGCCCCACCGAGTGCTCCGACGACGTGACCCACGCGCTGATCCGGCGGGCCCCGGCCGAAGGCCGTGCCGTGCCGATCGGCGTCCCCGTCCGCAACACCCGCCTGTACGTGCTCGGCGACGACCTGCGCCCCGTGCCGCACGGCACCCCCGGCGAGCTGTACGTCGCCGGAGCCGGCGTCGGCCGCGGCTATCTGGGAGCCGCCGCCCGCACCGCGGCCACCTTCGTCGGCGACCCGTACGGCGAGCCCGGCACCCGCATGTACCGCACGGGCGACCGCGTCCGCTGGGACGAGGACGGGCAGCTGACGTTCCTGGAGCGCCGCGACGACCAGGTCAAGGTGCGCGGCCACCGCATCGAACTCGGCGAGATCGAGGCCGCGATGCGCAGCCACCCGGCGGTGGCCGACGCCGTGGTCAAGGTGACCGACGACGCCAACGGCGGCAAGCAGCTGGTGGGTTACTGCGTCGCACGCGACGGCGACACCCTTGACCTGGGCTCGGTCCGCGCGCTCCTGAAGGAGACCCTGCCCGCCTACATGGTGCCCCAGCACCTCCTCGTCCTGGACGCGCTGCCCCTGACCGCGCACGGCAAGGTGGACCGCAAGGCGCTCCCGCTGCCCCGGCCCGAGGGCGGCCCCGACCAGGCCGCGGCCACGACCGCCGAGCCGCGCTCGGAGGCGGAGGAGATCCTCTGCGCGGTGTTCGCCGAGATACTCGGGCTGCCCTCGGTCGGCCTGGACGACAACTTCTTCGCCCTCGGCGGCGACAGCATCAGCACCATCCTGGCGGTCAGCCGCGCCCGCAAGGCCGGCCTCTCGCTCACCCCCCTCCTGATCCGCAAGCACGGCACCCCGCGCGCGGTCGCCGCCCTCGCCACCCCCGACGCGCCCGCGCTCGCCACCGGCGACGACGGCACCGGAGACATCGAACTGGCCCCGATCGCCGCCCAGTTGAGGGAGGACCTCACCGTCCTCGACGAGCGCTCGCGCGAGTACAGCCAGTACGTGGTGCTCGCCACGCCCGAGGGGCTCGGCCTCGACGCGCTGCGCACCGCGGCGGCCGCCGTCATCGACCGGCACGCCGCGCTGCGGACCCGCCTGTCCGTGCCGGCCGCCGGCCTGTGGTCGCTGACCGCGCTCGCCCCCGGCGCGGTGGACGCCTCCGACGTGGTGCGCCGCGTCGACGTCTCCGCCGTCGCCGACGACCCGGCCGCGCTCGCCGCCGCCGTCCGCGAACAGACCGACCTCGCACGCGCGCGGCTCGCCCCCGAGGACGGCCTGGTGACCCAGCTGGTGCTGCTCGACGCGGGAGCGGGCAGGCAGGGCCGTCTGGTGTGGCTGACCCACCACCTGTGCGTGGACGGCGTCTCGTGGCGCATCCTCGTGCCCGATCTGGCCGCCGCCGTCGCGGGTAACGCCCCCGACCCGGTGCCCACCTCCTACCGTCAGTGGACCCACCTGCTCGGCGAACAGGCCCGCAGTGCCGCCCGGATCGATGAATTCCCGCTCTGGGCCGAGCAGTTGACCGGAGCCTCCGCCCCGGTCGGCACCGGCCCGCTCGACCCGGTGCGCGACACCTACGGCAGCGCGCACCGGCTCCGCCTCGAACTGCCCGCCGACACCACCACCGCGCTGCTCTCCGGCGCACCGGACGCCCACGACGGCGAGGTCAACGACCTGCTGCTGGCCGCACTCGCCATCGCGGTCGCCGACTTCCGGCGCCGCCACGGCGCCGCCACCCCGGCCGGAACCCTGGTCGAGCTGGAGGGCCACGGCCGCGAACAGTTCACCGACGACGTCGACCTGTCCCGTACGGTCGGCTGGTTCACCAGCGTCTACCCGGTCCTGCTCGGCCTCGGCGACGCCGTGGACCTCGACGACCTGTGGGCGGGGGGACCCGGTGCGGGCGCCGCCGTGCGCGAGGTGCGCCGGCTGCTGCGCCGCCTGCCCGACCACGGCCTCGGCTTCGGCCTGCTGCGCCACCTCAACCCGCAGACCATCCCCGCCCTCGCCCGCCACGGCACGCCCGCGATCGGCTTCAACTACCTCGGCCGGTTCCGTACCGACGCACCGGCCGGCGACTGGTCCCTGGTCACCGAGGACGGCGTCGTCGGCACCGGCACCCACCCCCTGATGCCGCTGCGGCACACCCTCGCGGTCACCCCCGTCACCGAGGACCGGGCGGACGGGCCGCACCTGGTCGCCGACTGGATCTGGGCGCCCGGAGTGTTCGCGGACGCCGACGCGCACGACATCGCGCACACCTGGTTCCGGGCGCTCGACGTCCTCGTACGCCAGGCGAGGAGCGCCGAGGCGCAGGCCGCCCCCGAGGTGCTGCCGCTGTCCCCGCTGCAGAAGGGCCTGCTCTTCCAGGCCGAACTCGACAAGCAGCACACCGACTCGTACCTGATGCAGGTCGTCCTCGACATCGAGGGGCGCTTCGACGCGGACACCTTCCGCCGCGCCGCCGACGTGTTGCTCACCCGGCACGCGGGCCTGCGCGTCTGCTTCCCGGCCGTGCCCGGGCAGGACGAGCACGTCCAGACCGTGGCGGCACGCGCCCGCACCCCGTGGACGGAGGCCGACCTCACGGCCCTGACCGACGAGACGGCGCGCGCCGCCGAGATCGAGCGGCTGACCGACGCCGACTGGGAGCGCGGCTTCGACCTGGCCACCGCCCCGCTGCTGCGGTTCACCGTGCTGCGGCTGCCCGGCGAGCGCGTGCGCCTGCTGTGGACGCTGCACCACCTCCTGGTCGACGGATGGTCGATGGGGGTCCTGGCCCGCGAGCTGTTCACCCTGTACGCGGCGGGCGCCGACCCGGCCGCGCTGCCGCCCGCGCCGCCCTACCGCGACTACTTCGACTGGCTCGCCGGACAGGACGCCCCGGCCGCGCGCGCCGCCTGGCGCACCGCGCTCGACGGGATCACCGAGCCCACCCGGCTGGGCACCGGCGACGGGGCCGACGCCTCGCGGCTCCCGGAGTGGGTGGCGCTTGAACTGCCCGAGGAACTCACCTCCCGGCTCACCGCGTTCGCCCGCGAGCACAGCGTCACCCTGAACACGGTCCTCCAGGCCTGCTGGGCGGTCGTGCTCGGCCGCCGCACCGGCCGCTCGGACGTCGTGTTCGGCGCCGTCAGCTCGGCCCGGCCGCCCGAACTCCCGGGCGTGGACGCCATGGTGGGCCTGTTCATGAACATGCTGCCGGTACGCGTCGTGCTCGACCCGGCACAGCCCTTCGCCGACCTGGTGCGCCAGGTGCAGGCCCAGCAGACGGACCTCCTGGAGCACCACCACCTCGGTCTGTCCGAGGTGCAGCGCGTGGCCGGGGTCGGCGACCTGATCGACACGGTGCTCAGCTTCCAGAATCAGCCGAGGGCCGACCTCACCGAGCTGAGCGCACTCGTGCCCCACCTGCGCCTGAGCAACGGCACCACCCGGCTCGCCGCCGAACGCGGCCTCGCCGTCCTGGTGTACCCGGGCCCCCGGCTCGGCCTGAGCGTCCAGTACCGTCCCGCCGCCTACGAGCGCGAGGCCGTCGAGGCGGCGCTCGACCAACTGGTCCAGGCCGTGAGCACCCTCCTGAGCGCCCCGGCGACCCCCCTGGGCGGGCTCGCACTGCACCAGGACGCCGAGTTCCGGCGCGTCGTGGGCCAGTGGGGCGGCCGGGCCTCCGAGAGCCCGCGCACGGTGATCCCCGACGTCTTCGAGGGACATGTGGCGCGCGACCCCGCGGCCGTGGCCGTCGTCGACGGTGACACCGAGCTCACGTACGCCGAACTGGACGCCAGGGCAAGCAAGTTGGCGCACGTCCTCATCGCGCGGGGCGCGGGCCCCGAGCGGATCGTGGCGCTCGCCCTGCCGGACCCGGTCGAGATGACGGTGGCCGTGTTCGCCGTCCTCAAGGCGGGCGCCGCCTATCTGCCGGTCGACCCCAAGTACCCGGCCGACCGCATCGCCTTCATGCTCACCGACAGCGCGCCCTCGCTCCTGGTCACCACCGAGGAGCTGGCCGGACGGCTGCCCGAACCCGACTGCGAGACGCTGCTCGTCGACCGGGCCGCGACCGCGGCCGAACTGGCCGCGGCGCCGGAGCGCGCGCCGGTGGACGCCGACCGCCGCGCCGCCCTCGCACCGCACCACCCCGCGTACGTGATCTACACCTCCGGCTCCACGGGCCGCCCCAAGGGCGTCATGGTGGACCACTCCGGCTTCGCCGCCATGGTGGCCAGCCTGATCAGCAAGTTCGGCGTCGGCACCGACAGCCGGGTGCTCAAGTTCGCCTCGTTCAGCTTCGACGCCTCCGTGTGGGAGCTGAGCCTGTCGCTCCTGGCCGGCGGCACCCTGGTCATCGCCGACGAGGAGTGCCGGGTGCCGGGCCGCCCGCTGGTGGACCTGATGAACCGCCACCGGGTCAACCTCGCCGGGCTGCCCCCGGTCGTGGTCGGCGCCCTGCCGGAGGGCAGCACCCTGCCCGACGACCTCACCCTGATCGTCGCGGGCGAGGCCTGCCCGCCCCACGTGATGGAGCGCTGGGCGCACCAGGTGCGGATGTTCAACGGCTACGGCCCGACCGAGGCCGTGCTCGCCTCCACCGTCAGCGACCCGCTGCACGGCGCGGGCCACCCGCCCATCGGACGCCCCACCGAGGCCCACCGCGTGTACGTCCTCGACGAGGCGCTGCGCCCGGTCCCGGCGGGGGTGACGGGAGAGCTCTACGTCGGCGGCAACCTCGCCCGCGGCTATCTGCACCGGCCCGGTCTCACCGCCCAGCGCTTCGTCGCCGATCCGTACGGCCCGGCGGGGGAGCGCATGTACCGCACCGGCGACCTCGCGATGTGGCTCGCGGACGGCCAGCTGCACTACACGGGGCGCGCCGACGACCAGGTGCAGCTGCGCGGCTTCCGCATCGAACTCGGCGAGGTCGAGGCCGAACTCGCCGCACAGCCCGAGGTACGCCAGGCCGCCGCCCTGGTGCGCGCCGACGAGGAGCGCGGCGACCGCCTGGTGGCCTATGTCGTCCAGGCCGCGCCGGACGCCGCCGACCCGGACCTGCTGCGCGAGCGGCTGGCCCGGACACTGCCCGAATACATGGTGCCCGCGGCCATCGTCTTCCTGGACGAACTGCCGCTCACCCCGCAGGGCAAGCTCGACCGGCGCGCTCTTCCGGACGCCGAGGAGGAGGCGCGCGCCCCGCGCGGACGGGGCCCGCGCACCCCCGTCGAGGAGATCCTCTGCGGCATCTTCGCCGATGTCCTCGGAAAGGACGCCGTCGGCATCGACGACGACTTCTTCGCCATCGGCGGCGACTCGCTGCTGGGCACCCGGGTGGTCAGCCGGATCCGTACGGCGCTCTCGGTGGAGCTGCCGATCCGCACCATGTTCGAGCAGCGCACGGTGGCCGGCGTCGCCGAGCGGCTCGGCAGCGACGAGGACGGCGTCAGGCCCGCCCTGCGCCGCACCGAGCGAGCCGACGGCGAGCAGCTGCCGGTCTCCTTCACCCAGACCCGGCTGTGGTTCCTGAACCGCCTCGACCCGGAGTCCGCCGCCGAGAACGTCTCCTTCGTCGCACGGCTCTCGGGCCCGCTCGACGTGGTGGCCCTCGACGGGGCCCTGGAGGACGTCGTCGCGCGGCACGAGAGCCTGCGGACGGTGTTCCCCGAGGTCGACGGCGAGCCCCGCCAGGTCGTCCTCGACGCCGGGGTGCGCGGCGCCCTGCGGGTGCGCGAGGTCGCACCCGGCCAGCTCGACGCCGCCTCACGCACCGAGGCGCGCCGCCCCTTCGACCTGACCTCGCAGATCCCGTTCCGCGCCTTCCTCTACCGCACCGAGCCCGGCGAGCACGTGCTCCAGCTCGTCGTGCACCACATCGCCTGGGACGGCTGGTCCGTCGCACCTCTGCTGCGTGATCTGTCGCGGGCGTATGGGGTGCGGTGTGGTGGTGGGTCGGGTGGTTGGGCTGGTTTGCCGGTTCAGTATGCGGATTTCGCTGTGTGGCA
>NZ_JBSFIE010000023.1:0-116895 GCF_053597395.1 Streptomyces sp. NPDC001415 | reverse complement strand
GCGGCCCACGCTATTTTCGGGTCTGTTAAATCCCCGGGGGGGGGGGTTCGGCGGCGGCCGCCGCCGAACCCGCCCCTTCAACGAAACCCCTCTCCCGCCTATCGGGACATGAGCCTTGACGCCTCTCTGTCGAGGAAGGGCATTTCATTGACGAGGTCTTGATGATTCGCCTCTCGATAGGGTGATGGCGGTGTGCCGGGAAGTCTGGTCGGCGTTTCGGGCCCGACGGGCCCGAGTCATTGGGTACGGGGTCCCGGGGGCGGCATGCGCAGCGTCGGTACGGTCTTGTTTCTCGTGGTGCTCGCCACCCTGGTGGCCACCGGCGCCCGGCGCTGGCGCATTCCCGCGCCGTCGCTCCTGGTCGTCGCGGGGCTCACGGTGGCTCTGCTGCCCGGAGCCCCGGAAATCCACGTCACACCCGAGATCATCAGCCTCGTGGTCCTCCCGCCGCTCCTGTACGCCAGCGCCGAGGAGATCTCCTGGCGGGAACTGCGGGTGGTGTGGAAGCCGGTCGGCATCCTCGCCATCGGCCTCGTCCTGGCCTCGGCGGCGATCGTCGGCTTCGTCGCCTCGGTCCTCACCCCGCTGTCCTGGCAGATGGCCCTGGTGCTCGGCGCGGTCCTGGCCAGCACCGACCCGGTGGCGGTCACCGCGCTCGGCCGACGCCTCGCGCTGCCGCCCAAGGTCCAGGTCCTCGTCCAGGCCGAGAGCCTGTTCAACGACGCCACCTCGCTCGTCCTGTTCAAGGTCGCGGTGGGCGTTGCCGTGGCCGCCTCCGCCGTCTCCTGGGGTGGCGCGGGCGGCGAGTTCGCGCTCCTCGCCGGCGGCGGCACCCTGATCGGCGCGGCGGTCGCCGGGGTGGTGGCGCTGATCCGCCGCAGAACCGAGGAACCGGTCCTGGAGACGGTGATCGCCCTGGTCACGCCCTATGCGGCGTACGTGCTCGCCGAAGGCGCCCACACCTCCGGCGTGACCTCGGTCGTGGTGGCCGGGGTGCTCCTCGGTGGCCGCGCCGACCGCCTGACCAGCGCCCGCATCCGCCTCCAGCTCCACGCCGTGTACGGCACGGTCGTCTTCCTCCTCGAAAGCGTGGTCTTCAGCCTCATCGGCCTCTCGCTGCCCGATCTGATCCGCGAACTCGGCGACGGCGCCCGGCTGTGGCCGCTGTACGCCCTCGCCCTGGCCGCAACGCTGATCGCGGTCCGCATGCTGTGGGTCTTCCCCATGTCCGCGCTGCTCCAGCGGCAGGCCGGCCGCCGCAGGACCAATTGGCGGGTCCCAGCGGTCCTTTCCTGGGCCGGCACCCGCGGCGTCATGCCCTTGGCCGCCGCTCTTTCCATCCCGGTCGCCACGGCGAACGGCGCCGCGCTTCCCGGCCGTCCCCTGGCCCTCGTCCTCACCAGCTCCGTCGTGGTGGTGACCCTGGTCGTCCAGGGCTTCACACTGGCCACCGTCGTACGCCGCTCCGGCATCGCCCTCGAACCCGACCACACCGAACGCGAAGAAGCCCACGCACGTCTCAGCCTCGCCGACGCCGGAATGCGCCGCCTGGAGGAGATCGCCGAGCTGGAGGCCGTCCCCGACGTCGTCGCCGACCGGCTGCGCCGCGCCCTGCACGCCCGCCAGGAACACGCCCGCGAACGCCTCGGCGACAGCGACGGCCGAACCGAGTCCGCCGATCACGTGTACCGCCAGCTGCGCCGCGACCTCATTCTCGTGGAATCCGCCGAGCTCCAGCGCCTCTATGACGACCACCGCATAAGCGACACCACCCGGCGCCGCCTCCAGCGCTCCCTCGACCTGGAAGAGGCCCGGCTCGCAGACGCCTGACGGAAGCTGCCCCGAGCTGCGTCAGAGAGTCGTTAGGCCCGCATCAAGACTGGTCACGGCGTGATGCGGCTCCGCCCCGGCGGGCTTACGGTCCGGCCATGGGACGACGGACAACCAGTGACACGGCCAGGAACCAGGCGATGCCGCCCCAGCCGGTCGCGTACGACATCACCTGGCCGGGCGAGGCCCGTTCGGCCGTGGGCTACGCCACGCTGCTCTTCGTCCTGCTGACGCTGGTCGACCAGGCGGCGGACACGCTCACCGATGTGCGTGCCGCGCTGTGGCTGTTCCTCGGCGTTCTGCTGTTCACGGTGCTCTGGCCGGCCCGGGTTTCGGCTGCCCCCGGCCTCCTTCTCTCGCGGGGCCTGTGGCGCCAGTCGGGAGTCCGCACCGACCGGCTGGTCTCGGTGCGCTGGTCCAACGGCGTCGCACAGCGCCTGGTACTGCGGGACGCCGACGGCAACCGGGCCGAGATCGACCCACGGGTACTGGTGGCCAATCCCTCGCTGTGGGCCGTGGTCGACACCGACGCCCGCACCAGCATCGAGCGGGGCACCCTGTGCTGCGGCGAGACCGCCCTGCGGCAGATCCAGGCTCGGGTCGACGAGGAAACGGCCCGCACTGTGTTCAAGGTCTCCGGACTGGACTAGGCATTTCCTCATGCTTTGTGATGATTTCCTGGAATCTTGACGGGCTCTTAACGGCCAACCCGCTGTCCCATTTCCTACGCTCACGCCGTGTTCAATGTGACCGGCGTCCTCAAGCGCCTCGTGATCGGCCGCGCCATGCGCAGCGAGGAGCTGGGCGAGACGCTGCTGCCCAAGCGGCTGGCGCTGCCGATCTTCGCCTCCGACCCGCTGTCCTCCGTGGCGTACGCGACGCAGGAGATCCTGCTCGTGCTCACGCTCGGCGGGCTTGCCTACCTCCATTTCACGCCGTGGATCGCGGCCGGGGTGGTCGCGCTGATGGCGGTGGTGGTGCTCTCCTACCGCCAGGTCGTGCACGCCTACCCCAGTGGCGGCGGCTCCTACGAGGTGGTGTCCACCAACCTCGGCCCGGCGGCCGGCCTCGTGGTGGCCGCGTCGCTGCTGGTCGACTACGTCATGACGGTGGCCGTGTCAGTCGCGTCCGGCGTCGACAACATCATCTCGGCGATCCCCTCGCTGGCCGAGCACCGCGTGCTGCTCGCGCTCGGCTTCGTCGCGGTCCTCACCGCGATGAACCTGCGCGGGGTGCGCGAGTCGGGCCGCGCCTTCGCCGCCCCGACCTACCTCTTCATCGGCGGCGTGATCATCATGGTCGCCACCGGCCTCATCCGGTACGTGCTCGGGGACGCGCCGGTCGCCGAGTCGGCCGCGTACGGCATCCACCCGGAGGAGTCCAGCGCCCATCTGACCGGGCTCGCCCTGCTGATGCTGGTGCTGCGCGCCTTCTCCAGCGGCTGTACGGCGCTGACGGGAGTGGAAGCGATCTCCAACGGCGTGCCCGCCTTCCGCAAACCGAAGTCGAAGAACGCGGCGTCCACCATGGCGGCGATGGGCATCATCGCCGTGGTGATGTTCGTCGGTGTCACCACACTCGCCATCGTTGCCAAGGTCCACATCACCGACAGCTCCTGCCAGTTGACCGGCATCGGCGGCAACTGCGAGACCTTCACGCAGAAGACGGTCATCGCTCAGCTCGCCTCGGCCGTGTTCGGCGGGGACCACTCCATCGGCTTCTTCGTCATCCAGGCAGCCACCGCCCTGGTCCTGATCCTGGCCGCGAACACCGCCTTCAACGGCTTCCCGCTGCTCTCCTCGATCCTGGCCCAGCACCGCTACCTGCCCCGCCAGTTGCACAACCGGGGCGACCGGCTCGCCTTCTCCAACGGCATCCTCGCCCTCGCCGTCGTCGCGGGCGCACTGCTGTGGGCGTACAAGGCGGACGTCACCAGCCTCATCCACCTCTACATCCTCGGCGTGTTCACCTCCTTCACGCTCTCCCAGCTCGGCATGGTGCGGCACTGGAACCGTGCCCTGCGCACCGAGCCCGACCCGGCGACGCGGCGCCGCCACCAGTCGGCGCGGGTGATCAACTCGCTGGGCGCCGTGGTCACGGCCCTGGTCCTGGTCATCGTGCTGATCACCAAGTTCACCCAGGGCGCCTGGCTCGCCGTGGTCGCCGCAGTGGTCCTGTGGGTGATGATGCGCGGCATCCGCCGCCACTACGACCGCACCGCCACCGAGCTGGCGGTGGCCGACCCCCGGGACGAACTCGTCCCGCCGTCAAGGGTGTTGGGGGTCGTCCTCGTCTCGACCATCCACAAACCGACCCTGCGCGCCCTCGCCTACGCCCGCGCCTTCAAGCCCTACCGGCTCGAAGCCCTGACGGTCGCCGTCGACAAGGAGGAGACCGGCGACCTGCAGCAGCGCTGGGCCGAACTCGACATCGACGTCCCCCTGAAGGTCCTGGCCTCCCCCTACCGCGAGATCACGAAGCCGGTCGTCGAATACGTCCGCACCATGCGCCGCGAGAGCCCCCGCGACGTGGTCGCCGTCTTCATCCCCGAATACGTCGTCGGCCACTGGTGGGAGAACCTGCTGCACAACCAGTCCGCCCTCTGGCTCAAGAGCCGCCTGCTCTTCACTCCGGGCGTCATGGTCACCAGCGTCCCCTGGCAGCTCACCTCCGCAGCCCACGCCGACCACCCCGCCGCCCGCGCCCCCGGCTCCGTCCGCCGCGGCGAACCAACGACTCCCCACCACGGGAATCCGCCTGCCCGCCGCAGCTGATCCCGCCCAACTGCCGTGCCTGCTACGTCTCTTAGCGCAACACATACGCCGGGAGCGTTGCGACTGCCGATGAGATCCGGCAAGACTGCGGTCGGGTCCGCGCCAACGGAGACGGAACCGACCGGCCGTCCCCCGAGCGGGCCCTTCACGCCGACCACAGCCACTTGGGGGAGATTCCATGCGTGTCCGTCCCGCAACCCGTCGCACCGGCCGTCTCACGTCGATCGCGACGGTCGCCGCATGCGGTGCCCTGCTGGCCACCGCAGCCGCGCCGGCCTCCGCCGACGAAGCCCCCTCACAGGACAACGGCGGCGGCTTCCTCACCACCGTGCAGCCCAAGGACGAGGCCGCCATAGCCAAGCTGGCCGAGGAGAAGGCCGAGCAGGTCCACCTGCGTACGCCGGCGAACAAGCTGTGCACCGGCGCCTGGACCCACCCGGTCTCGACCGTCACCTTCCAGCGTGCGAGCGGCGGCACGCTGGCCTGGGGCTTCAAGCTCTCCAACACCGCCCGCGCCAACCTCGGCCCGACGGTGACGGTGACCATGCCGTACGCGTACGTCAACGGGAAGTCGATCAACCCGCCGTACGGTCCGCACACCGCGATCAGCACGTACAACTTCCACGGCAGCATGAACAAGTACCAGTTCACCGGCGGCGGGGGCGGCACGATCGCCACCGGCAACAAGGTGACGTTCTACTGGTTCCTGAAGGGGTCGAAGCCGAACACGGCCGCCGACCGTTACATCACCTGCCAGGTCCCCAAGCCCGGAAGCGCGTGATCACAGCATGACCGACAACGCCCGCACCACCGTCCCGGTCCTGGACGGCCGCCACCAGCTGACGGTCCACGCCGTGACCCCGGCACCGGACTCCTTCGACATCGCGTACTCCATCACCCCACCCCTCCCCGAGGACCCGGACGGCACTGACCCGATCCTCCTCACTCTGGAGGCCGAGGACGACCTGGGCAACGAATACACCGACTGGGGCGGCGCGTTCGGCCTCGCCCCCGACGGCACCCACACCGAAGGAACGATCACCGGCCAGCCGGCCCTTCCCACAGAGGCCGGGGAACTCCACGTCCGGCTCACCTTCCTCCAGGCCGGCAAGGAATTCCCGCACGAGCTGACGCTGCGCGTGCCCACCGACACCTGACGCGCTCCCTTCAACCGCCTGTTCCCGCCTGGGAGTGAGCGGTTCCTCCCAGCGACGGCCTCCGGTCCATTGCCGGCTTGCGGCTGCTGCGGCCCATACGAGCCGATCAGGATCCCATCTGGCCAAGCCTGTCAACGCATTGCCGGTACGCGCGAAGGGCGGCCTGCGAGGAGTTGAGGCGCGATAGCTGACTGAAGGGCTCCTCACCCTGCGGAACAGACTGACGGCGCAGGCTCTACCAAGACCGGAGTGCGGGTGCGGCGCGCAGGAATCGGGCCGCACCCGCCGCTCCTCAGGTTTCTTGGGGCCAGAACTCCACCAGGTATCGCTCCACCCCGTGGGCGACGCCCTCGGTCCGCGTGATTCGTTCCACCTCGGCACGGCCCGAGCAAGAGACCCGCACCCGCCACCGTCCGCCCGCCTCGGCAAGGGTGATCACGTCCTTGGCGCGCCCTAGAGTGAGCGTCCACAGGGCGACTTCGCCAGTTGTGGTCTCGAAATCGACCTCACCCTGCTCATCCCACGCGCTGCAGTCGTCCAGGGGCGGCTCCGCGCCCCAGACCTTCACTGTGACGGCGGCAGTGTGCGTGTGTCCGGCGCTGAACAGGTCGAAGCGCCGAACATGGGGGGGTGAGGAACACCCCCCACTCGTAACCGTCATTGAACGGGACGGGCACCGCGCTGTCGTCGGACTCCTGAAAGCAGAACCCGCGGTACGCAACCTCAACATCAAGGGTCTGCTGCCGCACCAGGTTTGCCACGCTCACGCCTCCGTACAGTGTTTCGCAGGACCGCTCGATCCTATGCGTCGGCTACGAACCCCGCGCCGATGGCCGTCGCACCTCCTGTGTCCTCTCGCAACTGCAGCCGCTTCTCGCGTTAACAAGCCATGCGGCGCAGCAGATCTCTCTCGCCGCCCAAGATCAACATGGTGGGTCATATGGAACAGCTTCAGGCCCGGCACCTTCCCCTCCTCGACTCGGAGATCACCAACGCCGATGAGGGTGCGGGATTGTTTCCGCGAGGGGCTTCGGAGGAGTGAAGGTAGTAAGCTCCTGGTTCACTTCCGCGATCGCGTGCACGTTCTGGCACCGCCCATTCCGCGCTGGCCTTACGCACATAGAGGGTCCAGCCGAGCCACGACAGACGCGTCCAGCACAGATCCAGCACGGTCGGGGTTCGCAGAGGTGCCAACAGGTGCCGAGAGGTCAGCACGAAGCCAGCACGAGCACGCGAAATGGCCCCTCTAGTTGGCAACACCTAGGCGCCTGACCTGCAAATTTGCCAATTTCGACCCGTCATGATAAAGATCACCGGCGACAATTTGTGCAGGAATCTCATGATCCCCGAGGGTAACGGTGGGGTCTGACAACACGGGCGGTAACCGGGATATCCGGCTGTTCCGCCCGGCTCAGCTCTCCCACGCGGCTGCCGCCGATCTCAGAGCGCATCGCCGTACGCCTCGCCGCCCAGCTCCAGCGTCGCGGTGCCGGCGGTGGCGTCGGCGAGCCAGGCGCGGAAGGGCTCGATGTCGGCCTCGGGCAGGCCGAGCTCGATGGTCACGGCCTCCGCGTACCGCACCTCGCGCACCGCGCGGCCGGTCGCCCTGAGGTCGTTCTCCAGCTTGCCCGCGCGCTGGTGGTCGACGGTGACGGTGGCGAGGCGGAACCGCTGGCGCACGATCGTGCCGAGCGCGTCCAGGGCTTCGCCTACGACACCGCCGTACGCCCTGATCAGACCGCCCGCGCCGAGCTTGACCCCGCCGTAGTAGCGGGTGACCACGGCGACGACGTACCGCACCTCGCGCCGGGTCAGCATCTGGAGCATCGGCACGCCCGCGGTGCCGCCGGGTTCGCCGTCGTCGCTCGCCTTCTGTACGGAGGCGTCGGCCCCGATGACGTACGCGAAGCAGTTGTGCGTGGCGGTCGGGTGCTCCTTGCGGATGCGGGCGACGAACGCCTGCGCCTCCTCTTCGGTGGCGGCGGGCGCGAGCGCGCAGATGAAGCGCGACCTGTTGATCTCGCTCTCGTGCACGCCCTCTCGGGCGATGGTGCGGTACTGCTCCTGCATCCGCCCACCCTATGCGCCTGTCCCGCCCCGGCTGACCGGGGCGGGACAGGCAGCGGCGGCTACCGTGTCAGGAGCGCGTCGGCGACCCCGGCCGGTACGGGGGCGAGCGGCGCGGGCCGGGTGGTGAAGGTGCCCCGGCCCTGGGTCCGGCCGCGCAGCCGGGAGGCGTACCCGAAGAACTCGGCGAGCGGGACCGCCGCCGTGATCACCGCGGAACCGGCCCGGGTGGTGGACGCCGACACCTGGCCGCGGCGCGCCGCGAGGTCGCCGAGGACGGCGCCGACGCCGTCATCGGGGACGGTCACCGTGACCTCGACGACCGGTTCGAGGAGCCCCATCACGCTCGCCCGCAGCGCCTCGCGCAGGGCGAACCGGCCCGCGGTGCGGAACGCCATCTCCGAGGAGTCCTTGGCGTGGGTCGCTCCGTCGGTGAGCGTGACCCGCAGGCCCGTGACCGGGTGGCCGCCGAGCGGGCCCTCGGCGAGCGCGTCGCGGCAGCCCGCCTCCACGGCGCGCGCGTACTCCTGCGGCACCCGGCCGCCGACCACCGTCGACCGGAATTCGAATCCCACCTCCTCCAAGCGCTCCACGTCGAGGACGACCTGCGCGAACTGCCCGGCCCCGCCGTCCTGTTTGACGTGCCGGTATACGAGACCGGTCACGCCGCGCACGACGGTTTCGCGGTACGAGACCTGGGGGCGGCCGACGGTGACCTCCACGTCCTGGTCGCGGCGGATCTTCTCCACCGCGACCTCCAGGTGGAGCTCGCCCATGCCGGACAGCACGGTCTGGCCGGTCTCCTCATCGGTCCGCACGACCAGCGAGGGGTCCTCCTCCGCGAGGCGTGCCAGCGCCGCGGCGAGCCGGCCGGTGTCGGTGGCGCGCTTGGCCTCGACGGCGACCGACACCACCGGTTCGGCCACCGAGGGCGGTTCGAGGAGCACGGGTGCGTCCGGCGCGCACAGCGTCGCGCCGGGCCGGGCGGCCTTGAGGCCCACCACGGCGACGATGTCGCCTGCCATCGCTTCCTCCCTCTCCTCGTGCCGGTCGGCCTGCACGCGCAGGATCCGGCCGACGCGTTCGATGCGGCCGGTCGCCGCGTCGCGTACGGAGTCGCCCTTGAGCAGGGTGCCCGAGTAGACCCGCAGATAGGTCAGGCGCCCGCGCGCGGTGGCCGCCACCTTGAAGGCCAGCGCCGCGAACGGCTCCGCCGGGTCGGGCGCCCGTTCCCGCTCGACGCCGTCCGTGATCCCCCGTACCGGCGGCATGTCGGCGGGCGACGGCAGGTAGGCGAGGACCGCGTCCAGGAGCGGCTCGATCCCACGGTTGCGATAGGCCGAGCCGCACAGCACCACCACGGCGTCCCCGCTCAGGGTCAGCTCCCGCAGGACGCGGACCAGGGTCTGCTCACTCAGCGCCGAAGCCGCGCAGAACTCCTCAAGGGCGTCCGGGTGCAGCTCCGCCACTGTCTCCTCAAGGAGGCGGCGCCTTCGTGTCGCCTCGTCGAGCAGGGCCTCGTCGACCGGCTCGCTCGTGCAGGTGTCGTCGTGCCACCGCAGAGCGCGCATCCGCACGAGGTCGACGACGCCGGTGAACCCGTCCTCGTGTCCGATGGGCAGCTGGACCACCAGGGGTACGGCACCGAGCCGCTCCCGGATCGAGGCGACGGCCTTGTCGAGGTCGGCGCCCGCCCGGTCCAGCTTGTTCACGAACGCGATCCGGGGCACACCGTGCCGGTCGGCCTGCCGCCAGACGGACTCGCTCTGCGGCTCGACTCCGGCGACGGCGTCGAACACCGCGACGGCCCCGTCGAGCACCCGCAGGGACCGCTCGACCTCGTCCGCGAAGTCGACGTGGCCCGGGGTGTCGATGAGGTTGATGCGATGCCCGTCCCAGCGGCAGCTCACGGCCGCCGCGAAGATGGTGATGCCGCGGTCGCGTTCCTGCGCGTCGAAGTCGGTGACGGTCGTCCCGTCGTGCACCTCGCCCCGCTTGTGGACGGCACCGGTCGCGAACAGGATCCGTTCGGTGACGGTGGTCTTGCCCGCGTCGACATGGGCGAGGATGCCGAGGTTACGGACGGCGGAGAGGGAAGTCGCGGCGAGCGGTCGCCTGTTGGTGCGCATGGCCTGAGGCCTTTCGAGTGCTTTCGCTGAGGAAGCCCAGAGAGAACTGGGCAGGTGGCGGCGCGATTCAGGACGACGACAACCCCGCCCGCAGAGCCGTGATGACACGGCAACACGGCTGACGACAAAGGGATTTGACGTTACGTCACAAGAATTCGGTGAAGGCCGCGCAGCCGTCACCGAGCGATGAGAGACACCAAAATCACGTCGTACCGGGACGCGGGAGCAAAGGCCGCGGTGTGGTGCGTACGCATGACCTGGCTCCCCTTCTCTTCACTCGACGCTCGTCACTCGACATGAGGCGCGCAACGCCCTGTTGGCGGCGCGCATGGCGAGTGTAGGGAGAGGCGCGGAGGGATGGCACGGGGTTTTCCGCGGCGCGGGGAGCTCAAGGGGCGGGGAGCCAAGGGGCGGTGTCCGCACACTCGTTGACTCGCTCTCCGCACCGGGGCTACCTTGAGCCCCGCTCATGCAGTTCCCATATGCGGGTGTCGTTCACGTAAATGAACCGAATGGGCCGACCACCCCAGAACCTGACGTACCCCAGAACCTGACGTGAGGACGTGCGATGTCGCTTGATCGCAGAGATGTACTGCGGTGCGGAGCCACCGCCGCCGTGACCGCGGCGGCTTCCCTCCGGCTCGGCGGGTCCGGCTTCGCCGCGTCGGCGCTCCCGTCGGACCACGCGAAGATCGTGGGCGCGTACCGCGAGCTCCAGATCGGCGACGGTCGCCTCTCGCCGAAGCGGAACCGGGCCGCGGCCGCCCTGGACAAGGTGGCGCTCGCCTACGACGCGGCCATGGATGTGACCGCCGACCGACTGTGGCCGGACCTGCCGACCGGCCCCGGCAGCACCTACTTCCCCACGATGTACTACCGGTTGAGGACCGTCGCCGTGGACTGGGCCACGCCCGGATCCGCGCTGTCCGCCCGCCCGGAGATGCCCGAGCGCCTCGTGACCGCGCTCAACACCCTCTACCGGACCCAGTACAACGAGCACACCTCCGAGCTCGGCAACTGGTACTCGTACGAGATAGGCGTGCCGTACTGGCTGCTGCAGACCGTCGTCGCGCTCGGTGATCGGCTGCCCGCCGCCGACCGGGAACGCGTGCTGCGTCCGGTCCTGCGCTTCGTCGCCGACCCCAACCGGCGCACCGCGACAGCGGGGGTGGTGGAGACCGGCGCCAACCGGGCCGACAAGGCGCTCATCGCCGTGGTGTCCGGCGCGCTCGCGGGCGACGCCGCACGCGTCGCCGCAGGCCTCGCGGCCGTGACCGACACGGCGGGCCACGGCGCGGCGGACCTCACCAGACGCTCCACCCAGGGCGACGGCTACCGCACTGACGGCTCCTTCATCCAGCACGAGGTGGTCCCCTACTCCGGCCACTACGGCCTGGTCCTGCTCAGCGCCATCGCCGCACTTACATACGTAACCGACGGAACCTCCGCTCAACTCGCCCCGTCGGTACGGGAGATGTTCGACCGGACGGTCACCAATGTGTACGCGCCGTTCCTGTTCGCCGGGTCGATGATGGAGCCGGTCCGCGGCCGGATGCTGTCGCGGCAGGGCGAGACCGGGCACGACGCGGGGCACCAGTTCATCGCCGCCGTGGTGCTCCTGGCCAGGACCGCCGCCGAGCCCACCCGCTCCCGCCTCGCCGGGCTGGCCGCGCGCTGGATCGCGGAGGGCACCTGGGCTCCGTACCTCGACGTGTCCGACCTGGTGCGGTTCTCGGGCGGACTCCAGCCGGTCGGCGTGCCCGAGGTCGAATTCGCCGAGCAACTCCCCGCTCCCCGGGACGGATCCGCGGGCCCGCTCGCGCACCGGGTGTTCCCGCAGATGGACCGGATGGTGCACACGGCGCGCGGGTGGTCGGCTTCGCTCGGGGTCGGCTCGACGCGGATCTGCCGGTACGAGTCCATCAACGGCATGAACCAGCACGGCTGGTACACCGGCGACGGCGTCCTGTACACCTTCCTGCCCGGACAGCAGGGCCACTACAGCGACGCCTACTGGCCCACCGTGGACGCCACCCTGCTGCCGGGCACCACCGAGAAGGACACCACCCCGCCCGCCCTCCTCGCCGACCCGCCGCGCACCACGACCTCGTACGCGGGCGGAGTGCGCTTCGACGCCCAACACGGCGCCCACGGACTCGACTTCATCTCCCAGGACGCCACCCTGACCGCCAAGAAGTCCTGGTTCTTCACACCCGACGCCGTGATCTGCCTCGGCGCCGCCATCACCGACACCACCGGCGCCCACGTACGCACCACGATCGAGAACCGCAACCTCGGCGAGCGCGGCACCCCCCGACTCCTCGTCGACAACCGGCTCGACCGCACCCCGCCCGGCCACACCGCCGTCGTGCCCCGGGCACGGTGGCTGCACCTGGACGGCACGGCCGGATACGTCCTGCTCGACGGGGGCGTCCGGCAGCCGGTCACCCTGCTGCGCGAAGACCGCACCGGCACCTGGCTCGGCATCGACTCCGGCGCCAACACCCATGGCACGACGGACCCGTACACCCGCCGCTACCAGAAGATCGTCCTCGACCACGGCACCCACCCCACCGGCGCGAGCTACGCCTACGCGGTGCTGCCCGGCGCCTCGGCGGACCGGACCCGCCGGGCCTGCGGACGCTGGACCGTCCTGGCCAACACCGCGCAGCTCCAAGCGGTGCGCCTGGACGGCCGGTTGATCGCGGCGTCCTTCTTCACAGCCGGTGCCGTCGAACGGGTCCATGTCTCCGGACCTGCCGCCACGATGTGGGGCCACACCACACACGGATGGACGTTTGCGTTGTCCGACCCCACACAGACACAGGATACCGTGCGCGTCACGGTCGATGCGCCCGCACACCGCGTCCTGCGCACCGACCCCTCCGTCACCGTGGTGGCCACCCACCCTCGGCTGGTGGTGGACATCAAGGTCGCCGGGTCGTTCGGCGCCACCCACACCTTCACGACGGACTGACCCGCACCACCCTCGCCGCCAGCCGGCCGCTGGTCGGCGGTCCGCCTCACCAGCGCAGGTCGGCGGTAAGCGGAATGCGAGCCCCCATATTGCGCTCCATCATCCGCAGGGCGGCATCGGCGAGGTCGGCATGGATGTGGGCGACCGCGTCGTGAGGGACCGTCACCTTCAGATGCCGGATGTGGGCGTCTAGCGCCGAGTAGAGGACGCACTGCTCGGTGACCTGCCCGCACAGCACCACATGCGTGATCCCTTGCTGTCTCAGGAGATAGCTGAGCGGGGTCTCGTAGAAGATGGAGTGCCGCGCCTTCACCACGAAGAGCGAGTTCTCGTCGGGGCTGAGCGGGCGTACGACGTCGGCGTGGGGACCTGCGAGGACCGTCTCCAGGAGCTCGCCGTGGTGGGACCTCCACTGCCCGAAATTGTCATTGGCGTAAATGACGGGGACATCGTGCCGCCGAGCCCGTTCGACCAGGTCCACCATGGCGGGCAGCGCGGCCTCGGCGGCCGGGAGCAGGAGGTCGGCATCGTCGTGGTCATACGTGTTGATCATGTCGATGACGATGACCGCGGTCTTGTCCATGCCTTCCACCTTGCATCCGGCAGGCCGGGCGGCGCCTGTCGGGATGTGCGGTCAGCGAGGGCGGGGCGGCAGGTCGCAGACGGCGATGGCCTGTTCCACCAGGCTGCCGAGGATGAGCCGTCCACGGTGTTCGCACACGCTGGTCGGCATCCGGTAGCGGGCGTGAGGGCGTCCGATGTCGTGCGTGATGCGGCCTGCGGGGTCGATGCCGAGGATGCGGACCCCTCTGCGCGCCGGCGGGCGCAGCCGGGTGGCCGCGGCGCCGGCACGTCGCCGCACTCCGGCCGGTGCGCGGTGCAGCCACTCCAGCGGCGCCTGTCGGGGTGCTGCCAGGGCGGTCCAGATCGTTCCGTCGGCGCCTCGGGAGAGGTTGTCGGGGAATCCAGGCAGATTTCCGGCCAGCGTGTCGTGCCGGCCCGCGCGCGGGCCGGTCAGCCACAGCCGGGTCAGGCGGTGGGCGCCGGTCTCGGCGACCGCCACATACGACTCGTCGGCGGACAGGACGACGCCGTTGGCGAAATGCAGCCCGTCGAGCAGGACTTCAGGAGAGCCGCCGGGTAAGAGCCTGTGTCTGAACCCCGCCCGGGCCCGTGACGTCTGGCACGCACGCTCGCCGCGTTGCTGCAGAACCGCACCGCCCCCGCCAGCACTTCGGGCGGCCCGGCCGACCCCGGGGCGATACGCAGCAGCCCGCGTTCGGCGTCGCAGACCAGCAGGCGGACGTCGGCCAGGACGTCGAGGCCGAGCGGGCGACCGCCGGTGCGGGCGATCTCCTCTGTGCGGGCGGAGGCACCGGGCGCGGGCAGCGTGATCCGTAGGATCCTGCCGTCGTCGGTGCCGGTCAGCACCCGCCCGGCGGCGTCGACGACGACGTCCTCCGGCCCTCTTCCGCCGATCCCGACAAGGGCGAGCGGCGGCAGGGGCGTGGCCGCGCGCTGCGGCGGCCTCACGCGGCGGACACCTGACGCCGGGCGCGCAGGCAGCGGGTCATCTCCTCCGCGTACGGAAGGATCACACCGGCGCCGATGACCGCGCCGAGACCGACGAGGTACTTGACCGGGAGCGGCCGGGACTTGGGCAGGAGCATCCAGTCCTCGGGGCCGCGCCCGCCGCGCAGCGCGGCACGCACCTCGTCCGCGTGCAGGCACGCCGTGAACGCCAGGCCCGCCAGCGGGAGCACTTCGAGGAAGCTGTGGATGTGCTGCTCCAGCGGGCGCACTTCGCGTTTCTCGGTGGCCATGGACACGTCGTACAGGGCGGTCGCCCCATGGGCCACGGCGGCCGTGCCCATGGTGGACAGGACCACCGGGTTGATCTTGGCCAGCAGCCCCATGGCGACCGGGAGTCCGGCCTCGGTCATCATGAGCGCGTGCACGGCGGATTCCTTGACGCCGGTGGTGTGTTCGATACGGGTGCGCCGGTGCATCCACCAGTCGGCGACGCCCGGGACGACCCACAGGGGCAGGACGCCGTAGAGGAGGAAACGCCGGTTGACGTCCTCGACATCGGTGGAGCCGGACGGGACCGAGAGGTCGCGGCCGCGCCTCCAGTGCTGCCAGTTGCGGACGAGGGTGCTACCGGGGAGCGTCATGGACGGGAGCCTCCTGGGAAAGCGAGCGGAAGATGTGGGGGGACGGAAGGTGGTCCCGCTCTCAGTCGCGGGCCCCTTTTTCCTGGGCCTCCTCGTTCGGGGTGAGGGCGTCCCCTCCCCCGCTGCCGCCATGGGGGTCCTCGTCCGGTTCCGGCTTGCCCACATCGCGGGTCTCGGCCTCCTCGAACTCCTTGAGGACCTCGTCGAGCGCCGTGTCCGGGCGCGGCTCTCGGGAGTCCTGGTCGTCGTCGTGGTCGTGCTGCTGGGGGCGTGTCATGTCACTCCCTTGGTCAATCGGTCCGGGGGTCCTTGCCCGCGCCGAGGACCTTCACCACGATGTCCCGGTCGGTGAGTATGCCCTTGAGCCGTTCGTCCGTGCCGCATATCGGCAGGGCGCCGACCCCCAGCTCGGTCATCTTCTTCGCGGCGTCGAGCACCGTTTCGTTGGCTCCGATGCACTGGGCACCCGCTGTCATGATCTCGCGAGCCTTCGTCATCCCGCAGCACTCCTTCTGTCTCGCCTGTGAGTACGGTCCCGCCACTGGAACGGCGGGACCCGGGCACTGGATGGGTGCCCCCTGACCGCACCGGATAACGGCATCCGGTGCACATCAACCCGCCGGCCCGCTCATGTACGGCTCAACCCGACGGGTGGACCGTTAGCGACCGCCGTCGGCGGGAACCCGTCGCCGTGCGGCCGGGCAAAGAGGCGGCCGCCCCCGCGACGAAAGGTTGGATCATGGGCCACGGCGGAGACGTCATCAGCGAACTGACCACCGACCACCGGGAGGTCGACGACCTGTTCCTGGAGATCGAGAAAGCCACTCCGGGCAGCGACGAGCGCAAGCGACTGGCCGACCAGCTGACCATCGAACTCGTCCGGCACTCGGTGGCCGAAGAGCAGCACCTGTACCCCGCGGTGCGCAAGTACGTGCCGGGCGGCGACGCACTCGCCGACAAGGAGATCGCCGATCACGGACGGGTCGAAGAGGTCCTGAAGTCCCTTGAGGGGCTGGCCGCCGATGATCCCCAGTTCAACCACGTCATCGTCAAGCTCCGCACCGAAGTGGAAGCACACGTCAGGGACGAGGAGAACAACCTCTTCGTCCGGCTGCGCGCCGTCTGCCCGCCCGGTGACCTGGAAGAGCTGGGCGACAAGATCCGCACAGCGAAGAAGCTCGCCCCCACCCGGCCGCACCCCAGCACCCCGAGCAGCCCTCCCGGCAACAAGCTCCTCGCGCCAGGCATCGGCCTGGTCGACCGCGCCCGCGACTTCGTCACCGGCCGCGGCAAGTAGCCGCTCCGCGTGAGCCGGCACGCCGGATGCGGGACGTCGGCATCGGAGACATCCTGGTGATGGAGGAGCGTGACCTCGCCGATGTGCTCACCGACCGGGACCGCGTCGTGCGGGCGATGGCCGTTGGACGGGGCTCCGAGCGCACGACGGTGAGTGAGGTCCGCAGTACCGAGATCGTCAGCAGAGGAATACGGCCATGGACACCAGCGGTGCGACTCCCCGTGTGGTGGTGGGCGTCGACGGCTCACCGGCCTCGTACGAGGCACTGCGGTGGGCGGTGAGGCACGCCCGTCTGATCGGGGCGACGGTCGACGCGGTCGCCGCCTACGACATACCCGGCGCCGCGGGCTGGTCCGCTCCGGCGGTCGACGCCGAGCTCGACGAGACCCTGGCAAGGCAAGACCTGGACGACGAGATCCGGAAGGTGGTCCTCCAGACCGGCGACGTACCCATGGAACAGCACCTGGTCCGGGGCGGCGCGGCGCAGGCGCTGATCGAAGCGTCGGCCGGCGCCGAGTTGCTGGTCGTCGGCAACCGGGGCCGGGGAGGCTTCGCCAGCCTGCTGCTCGGCTCGGTCAGCCAGCAGTGCGCGACACACGCGTCCTGTCCGGTCGTCATCGTCCGCCCGGACACGACCGGCGATGACGACGACGCCGACCGTGTCTGACCAGCAGTGCCGCCGACTCACGATCAACCGGACGTGCACCATGACAAATTCGATCACCGGCCCGCCCACCCATCCCTTCCCCAAAGACCCGGGGGATCCGCATCCGGCGCCTCCGACTCGCCCCTGGCCGGAAGATCCCCAGGCACCGCGGCCGGCTCCGAAGCCCGCGCCGGACACGGAACTGGTGCCCGAACCGCCGCGGCCGCCGCCCGTCCAGGCTGCCCCCGCGCCCCATGACCTCAAGGGGGCCGCCATGGGGACTCCGCCGAACGATCCCGTACCGCCGAGCCCGACTCCGGCGCCGGGCCCCGGCCCTGGTCCGCGTCCCGGGCCGGTGCCAGGTCCCGTACCCGCGCCCGGCGGGCCGGATCCGGTTCCCCCGGCACCGCCGCAGCCGGAACCGGATCCCCAGCCGCCGCCCGCACCGCGGCCCGAGCCGCATCCTCAGCCCGGGCCCCTTCCAGGGCCGGTGCCGGCGCCGGAACCGGTCACGTGAAGGGCGGTCGGCCGAAGGGCGGTGGACCGAGCTCCCTGCCCCGCGCGCATCACCCTCACCGCAGCCCTGTGCGCCTTCCCCTGCCCGCACCACGCACGGACGGCCGCCGGGAAAGGTACGTCCATCCGGGCGGGAGTCGGCGCGGGCAGCCGGTCGGGTCGGCCCCGCGGGCATAGGTTCCCCCAGCGAATGTGCCCCGAATGTGCCTGGCCGGGCGCGGAAGGCGCCCCAGGAAAACAGGAAGTGAGTGCCCGCGATGACCGAACAGCGAACCGTCACCGTCTTCGGCGCGACGGGTAACCAGGGAGGCTCCGTCGTCCGGGCCATCCTCGCGGACCGGGACAGCGGCTTCGCGGTCCGCGCGGTCACCCGCCGACCGGACTCGGACCGGGCCAAGGAGCTGGAACAGCAGGGGGCCGAGGTGGTCCGGGCCGATCTGGATGACGAGGAGAGCCTGGTCGCGGCACTCGACGGCGCGTACGGGGCGTACCTGGTGACCAATTTCTGGGAGGACATGGACGCGGCGCACGAGAAGGCCCAGGCGGCGGCCCTGGCTCGGGCGGCGTCACAGGCGGGTGTGCAGCACGCCATCTGGTCCACCCTGGAGGACACCCGCGAGTGCATTCCACTGGACGACGACCGGATGCCCACGCTCCAGGGCTCGTACAAGGTCCCGCACTTCGACGGCAAGGCGGAAGCCGACCGTTACTTCACCGACGACGGCGTACCGACCACTTTCCTGCGCAGCACCTTCTACTGGGAGAACCTGTTCGGCACGTTCGCACCGCAGCGCGGCGAGGACGGCACGTTCGAGCTGAACCTCCCGATGGGCGACAGCAGGCTCTCCGGCATCGCCGTCGACGACATCGGCAAGACGGCGCTCGCCATCCTCAAGCGCGGCACCGACTTCATCCCCGCCACCGTCAGCATCGCCGGCGAGCACCTGCCCGTCGCCGAGATGGCCGCGGCCATGTCCGAATCGCTCGGCCAGCCGGTCCGCTACCGGCCTCTGACGCCGGACGCGTTCCGCGCTCTCGGCTTCCCGGGCGCGGACGAGGCCGGGAACATGTTCCAGTTCTATGCCGACTGCGAGGCCCGTTTCACCAGCGCCCGTGACCTCGACGCCGTACGCGCCCTCAACCCGGCCCTGCAGGACTTCTCCACCTGGCTGGCCGCGAACAGGGACAAGTTCCACCTGGACTGAGTACTGCGAGTGCCGTCAAATGTGCAGGCGGCTGTTGAGGCCTTCCCGCCCGTCGGCGGACTCGTCGTTGAACCAGTAGTCGCCGGCGGCCAGGTACCGGAAGGAGTGGCTGGTCTTCTTCGGAAGGGCGACCGTGACGGCCCGCTCCTCTTCCTTCCGCGGCATGAGGGGGTGGGCGCCGGGGTTCCAGCCGTTGAAGTCACCGACCACGCTGACCGGCCCGGGCGGAGTGTCCGCCGGGAGGACGAAGGTGACCTCGGTCCGGTCCTTGCGCTGCTTGCGTTCGAGCACGGGTGTCTCCTGCCGGAATGGGGATGGGGAGCGCCACCATCCTGCTCTCCGCCACCCCCCTCCGCATGTCGACACCGCCAACCTGAGCGGGAACAGTTCGCGCCCGCGCGGGCACGTACGTCGCGATCTACGCGGCGGTGGTGAGTTCGGCGCGGCCGAACAGTAGCGCGTAGCCGGGAGGGAGCTGCTGAAGGATGCGGGTCAGGAGGTCGGGTCCGGCGTAAGCCGCGACGGCGGAGAAGGCGGACCCGGTGTCCCAGCGGGTCGTGGCCAGCGAGGCGCCGGTGCGGACGGCGAGATCCTTGACGAAGGCCCAGCCGGTCAGCGGCCGGGGGTCGGGGATCTGGGCGGTGAGGACACGTGCGGCTTCCAGGGGCAGGCAGGCGGCCAGTTCGACACGTTCGTCGCCGGTCAGCTGGCGTCCCAGTCCCGCGAGGACGAGGCGGAGGGCTTCGTCGGCCCTCTCACGCGTGGGGTAGGCGCCGTCGTAGCGGACCTTCTCCAGCATCTGCTCGTACGCCCTCCCGCAGGGCTGCTGGGTCGGCGCGTTCTGGTCGGACATCACTGCGGTGGTTCCCTTTCTGTCACCAAGGTCGTGGTGGCCGGCGTGCGGTCACCAGGGTTGGTCAGGTTGGCTGGGGGCGGCCGAAGAGGAGGTCGTAGCCCGCGGGGAGCTGGAGCAGGATCTCCTTGAGGAGGTCGTCGCCGGTGGCGTCGGCGACGGTGCTGAGGACGGCGCTGACGTCCCACGCGGCGGTCTGTTCGGTGGCCCCTTCGATCCAGGCGGCCGTCGCCCGCACGAACCGCTCGGGTGAGAGCGGCTCCGCGCTCTGCAGCGGGTTGAGGAGGATCAGGGCGAAGCCTTCGGGCAGACGCGCCGCCAGCTGGGCGCGTACCTCCCCGACCAGGTGTGCGCCCAGCAGGGCGAGCACCACGCGGGCCGCGCGTTCGGCTTCCGCCACAGTGTCGTACTCGCCGCGTTCCTTGACATGGTCGAGAAATACTTCCCGTCGCACAGTCACGGCAGCTGCCTCCTCTTCCACGGGCCACGGGCCACGGCGCGCGGGGTGCGGAGGACGACTGAGAGGGGAGATCAGTCAGCCGTCCTCCGCGTTCAGCCCTTGCCCGTCCGGCCGTCTCAGCCGGAGATCTCCTTGCGGTCGGATCCGACGCCGATGGCGATCTTGCGGGGCTTGGCGCGCTCGGCGATCGGGATGCGCAGGGTGAGGACGCCTGCGTCGTAGTCGGCCTGGATGCGCTCTGTGTCCAGCGTGTCGGCCAGCACGAGCTGGCGGGAGAACGCGCCCAGCGGCCGTTCCGACAGCTCCATCTGTACGTCGTCGCTCTTCGCCACGGGTCGGCGTTCGGCCTTGACGGTGAGCATGTTCCGTTCGACGTCGATGTCGATCGCGTCCGCGCTGACGCCGGGGAGGTCGAGGGCCACCACGTACTCGTCGCCCTCGCGGTAGGCGTCCATCGGCATCGGCGACGGCCGTGTCCAGGTGCCGGGGCCCACCAGCTGCTGCGCCAGGCGGTCGAGCTCACGGAAGGGGTCGGTGCGCATCAACATCGGAATACACCTCCGGAAGGTTCGGGCAGTTGCTGCCAATGCGCTTCACTGAATCCGTTGTAGCATGTCATCCAATGGATGACAAACATGGTGTCAGCCAAACGATGACTACCTGAGGGAGGTGTCCATGCCCCCGGCCGACCAGTCGGCATCACCCGGCGCCGACGCACAGAGCCCGGCGTCGTTCCTCGCCGCCGCGGCAGCGCTGCGAGCCATAGACGACGCCCTGCATGCCGCCCGGCACAAAGCCGTCGGCAGTGCCGAGAGTCAAGTCGGCACTGCCGAGACCCAGGACGTCGGTCCGGAGCAGGCTCTCGCCTCGCTTCTGCTGCTGCGGCAGGTGCGCGAGCAGCTCGCCGGATGGGAGACCGGCCTGATCGAAACCGCCCGCGACGCGGGCGCCAGCTGGGCCGACCTCGCCCACCCCCTCGGTGTCGCCAGCCGCCAGGCCGCCGAGCGCCGCTACCTGCGCAACCGGCCCGGCCCCACCGGAACGACCGGCGAACAGCGCGTCCAGGCCACCCGGGAACGCCGCGCCGCCGAACGCGCCACCGCCACCTGGGCCCGCCGCAACGCGGCCGCCCTGCGCAGCATCGCCGGCCAGATCACCGCCCTCACCGACCTGCCCACCGCGGCCCGCATCCCGCTCAGCCAGCTCCACGCGGCCCTGGCCCACGACGATCCCGCCGAGCTCGTCCGCCCCCTCAACGCCACCCGCCCCCACCTGGCCCCCACCCGCCCCGACCTCGCAGCACAACTCGACAGGCTCACACCCCCCTGAACCCCGCCCGCCTCCGAAGAACCCCGCGAGAGAGCGGCACGGGGCGAGGCTTGAGCTGAAACGATCCGGCTTCGCAGGAGGGCGAGAACGGGGGTGAAACTCGGGTGCGGGCCGGTCATAATGCTGGCGAGCCGAGAAGTGGCCTCACCTGTAGCCGAGTTGGCCGTGAGGAGGCGGTCGGGGATGACACTTCGGATCTCCCGCAGGCAGGACGCTCTGGTCGTGGTGCTGCCCCCGGAAGTGGATATCGGCAACGCGGAGTCGGTCCGTACCGATCTGCACGAGTTGTGCCGCACCCGGCTGGAGCCGGAATCCCGTAACGGTGTGAGCAAGGTTGTCGTGGACTGGGCCGGGGCCCCGTTCTTGACGATGGCCGGTGTGGCCGTACTGGAGGACTTCCGGCGCCGGGCGACCGATCAGGGCGTCGCCGTCCATCTGGTGGCCTGCGGACGGTGGCCGCGTGCGGTGCTGCGGCTGACCGGTGTCGACGAAGCACTCACCGTGCACGACACCCTGGACCAGGCCCTGGCCGACCAGCGGCACCAGAGGACACAGCCCCGCCGGACGCGCCAGCGGCGTCAGGAGTGAAACCGAAGAAGACCGACCGCGAGGCCGAGCCGGGAGCGGATCATGACCAACGGGGCGGGACGCCCTCGCCGCGGCACCCCCGCGAGCCATCTCGGAGACCACCTGGCCCTGATCACCCAGTTCACCGAGCAGGCCCGTGCCGGGGTGGAGCAGGACTCCAGGACCGCCCGCGTCTTTCTGTCCGTGTACTGCGGGTTTCTCATCGAGGCGGGTGTCGGCATCCGCTGGCTGCTGGAACCCGCACTGATCGAACAGGCCACCGTAGCGATCCGCCGCCTGGCTCCCGCGGCCCCCGCCGACCAACAGGAGTTCGCCACCCGGCTGTTGGCGACGATGTGGGCCGCGGGCGTGGTCGGCGGCATCGACACCTCCGACTGGGCGCGCTGCGCCCCCGAGCTTCCGTCGGTCTGCCTGCGACTGGCCGGGCACGTCACCGGCGAGACGCCGTAGAGGCACCGGAATGCCCTCGACGGCTCTACGCGTTACCCCGGCACAGATGGCGCCCACCCCAGGAGACCCCCGTGCAGTCCGAGCAGTCCGTGCAGTCCGTGCAGTCCGTGCAGTCCGTGCAGGAAACCATCCGCAAGATCCTCACCGCCACCGGTGACACCTGGGCCGTCGTCGGTCTCTCCAGCAACCGGCGCCGGGCGGCCCACGGCGTCGCCGACGTGCTCCAGCGGTACGGCAAGCGCATCGTGCCCGTGCACCCCAAAGCCGAGACCGTCCACGGCGAACAGGGCTACCCCACCCTCGATACGATCCCCTTCCCGGTCGACGTCGTCGACGTCTTCGTCAACAGTGAGCTCGCCGGGGCCGTCGCCGACCAGGCCGTCGCCATCGGCGCCAAGGCCGTCTGGTTCCAGCTCGGGGTCATCGACCAGGACGCGTACGGCCGCACCCGGGCCGCCGGGGTCGACATGGTCATGGACCGCTGCCCGGCGATCGAGATCCCCCGGCTCGGCTGAGCGGGCCGGGTTCCGGCCCCGCATTCGATGAGTGCGGGTATGTACCACTGAATGGCACACGCTCATACTGTCGCCTACCAGACCTACGGGGAGGCACCAGTTGGGGGAGCTGATTCGTACCAGGGACGGGCGGGACTTAGCGGTCGAGGACTACGGGAACCCGCAGGGCAGGCCGGTGTTCCTGTTGCACGGCACGCCGGGGAGCCGGCTCGGCCCGGCGCCTCGCAGTGCGGTGCTCTACCGCCTCGGCGTCCGTCTCATCACGTTCGACCGGCCGGGGTACGGGGATTCGGACCGGCTGCCGGGGCGGCGGGTCGCACACGCGGCGGCCGATGTGGAGGCGATCGCCGACGCGCTGGACATCGACGAGTTCGCGGTCGTCGGACGGTCCGGCGGCGCCCCGCACGCGCTCGCCTGCGCGGCACTCCTCCCGGACCGTACGGCGCGTGCCGCGGCACTGGTGGGGCTCGCGCCGCGCGACGCCCAGGGGCTCGACTGGTTCGAGGGGATGACCGAGTCCAATGTGCGGGAGTACATCAACGCGGCTGCCGGGAAAGGGCAGTTGACGACCTCTCTGGAGATGCGGTCGATCACGATCCGGGCCGATCCGCGGCGTTCGGTCAACGACATGCGGCACGGGCTGCCCAAGCCGGACCGGGGCATCGTCGCCGACGCCGGAATCCGGGTCATGCTGGAGCGCAACTTCGAGGAGGCGCTGCGCAGTTCGGCCGACGGCTGGGTGGACGATGTGATGGCGTTCAGCACCGACTGGGAGTTCCGCATCGAGGACATCCACGCGCCGGTACTTCTGTGGCACGGCGAGCAGGACGTGTTCGCGCCCGTGCAGCACACCCGCTGGCTGGCCGAGCGGATCCCCGGCGCACAGATGATCGTCGAGCGTGGCGCGGCGCACTTCGGGGCGCTGCGTGCGCTCACCCGCGTGCTGAGCTGGGCGACTTGGTGAAAGCCTGAATCCCGCTGGCCTGACGCGGGGCGGCGCTCGGGCTCCCGATGTCCGGAGCCCAGGCCAAGTGCGGGGCAGTGCCCGGGCCTTCGGGCCCGGGCACCCCCCTGCGGTTCACACCGGCTGCGGCTCCAGGTCCCGGTTGATCCGGCGCCAGGCGCGGGCCGCCTCGGCGATCGGATGGTCCACGCCCAACTGTTTCGCGGCCGGTTCCAGGATGGAGGCCCGCAGCCGCTGGGCCTCCTCCTCGCGGCCGGCCGCCCGCAGGGTGATCGCCAGGTTGGAGCGGCAGGCGAGCACATCGGGGTGGGTGGGCCCGAACCGCTCCAACAGGCCCTTGAGCGCGGTCCGTTCCCAGCGTTCGGCGAGGTCGGGACGGCCCATGTCGCCGTACGCGTTGGCGAGGTTGATCGCCGCGCAGAGCGTGAACGGGTGGCGCGCGCCGAGGCCTTCCTCCAGCGCCGCCCGCACGTCCTCGCCGCCCCGCACCGCCTCCTCCGCCGCGCCGAGTCCGCGTTGGTAGATGTAGACGTTGTTGCGGCAGGCCAGCGTGAAGGGGTGTTCCTCGCCGAGCGTGCTCTGATAGCCCTCCAGGGCCTGGACGGCGAGGTCGAGGGCGGCCTGCTTGTCGCCGGTCGCCGAGAAGTCCGCGGCCAGGTTGAGACAGCAGGCCAGGGCGTCCGGCGCCTTGGTCCCGTACCGGCCGCGGTAGCGGTTGTACGTTTCCTCGGTCAGGCGCTTCGCCTCGTGCGGGTGGCCCGCCTTGCGCAGGGACACCGCGAGGCTCTTGGCGGTGCGCAGCGCCTCGGGCACATCGGCGTTCAGGACCCGCTCGAACGCCGACACCACCTCGCGCAGCACCTGCACCGAGGCCGCGTACTCGCCGCTCTCGCGCAGGTCCCGCGCCAGGTGGCCCTTGGTGGTGAGGGTGAAGGGGTGCTCGTCGCCCAGTAAGGCGCTGCGGCGCTCCACCGTCTCCTCGTCCAGCCTGCGGGCCGCCTCGCTGTCGCCGCTGAGCCGGTAGTCGATGGCGAGGTTGTTGGCGGCGATCAGGGTGCGCGGGTGGTTCTCGCCGAAGATCTGCCGCAGCCCGTGGTAGATCCTGAGGTCGCGGGTGAGGGCCTCGTCGAACCTGCCGAGCGCGCGCAGGTCGGCGGCGAGACTGCCGGTGGTGATGAGGATGCTGGGGTGGTCGTCGTTGGGGTGGTCCTTGTGCAGGACGCTGATCTGACGGGCGAGGGTGTCCTCGTCCATCGCCCGGGCCTCCTGGTACTTGCCCTGGGCGCGCAGCGCGTTGGCGAGCTCGAAGCGGATGTTGAGGGTCTGGAGGTCGTTCTCGCCGAGTTCGCGGGTCCAGACCTTGTTGAGCTGGGTGCCGAGCACCCGGGCGCTCTCCAGTTCACCGCGCTTGAGCAGATAGCGGATGCGGTCGACCATGAGCTGGCGGACCTTCTCCTCGTCGCAGTCGGCGATGCCCGACGCGGTGAGGTGCGGCCAGATGAGTTCGAAACTGGGCCAGCTCTTGGGGTCGTTGACGGGATTGTCGCGGTCGACGCCCTCGACGGGGCGGGCCTCGGCGAGGATCCGGTGGACCTCGTGCTTGGCGGTGTCCACCTCCTCATCGGTGAGGCCGGCCCGCACCGCGGCCTGGACGAGCCGGTGCACCTGGATGCTGCTGTCCGCCGGGTCGACCTTGGCGAGCGCGAACCGGTTCAGGGTCTGGATGACCTTGCCCAGCATGTACCGCTCGCGCAGGTCGGGGTCGTACGGCAGGAGGGACTCGAACATCGAGTCGCTGCCGATGAGACGCATCGAGATGGGTTCGGCGGAGAAGAACGAGCAGAGCTCCAACAGCCGTACCGCCGCCTTGGATTCGTCGCGCAGGCGGCTGATCGAGATGTTCCAGGTCGCGCCGATCTGCTCCGAGTAGTCCTCGGGCTTGCCGAGCGAGAGGACCTTGGTGCTCTGCTCCCTGAGCTGTTCCACATAGGCGTCGACGGGGGTCGCGGTCTCGGCGAGCCAGGCGGCCGCGACCTCGACCGCCAGCGGAAGGTCTCCGACGGCGTCGGCGACCCGGTCGGCGTCGGCGACCGGGAGCTTGGTGACCCGGCGGCACAGGTGCTCGACGCTCTCGGGGCGGGTGAAGACCTCGACCTCAAGGGCCTCCACCTTGGTCGAGGCGGGCTTGTTGCGGCAGGTGGCGAGGATGTGGCCGTACGTCTCGCCGGAGATCGGCTCGGTGTCCTCCGGGAGGAGTTTCAGGGCCCGGTCGAGGTCCTCGACGTTGTCGAAGATCAGCAGCCAGCGGGAGTAGGGCGCGCCGCGCCGCAGCGCCTGCATGGCCGCGCTGGCCGCCTCGGCCACGACGTCGCCGGCCCTGAGGTCCATCTCGGCGGCCAGCTCGGCCAGCGAGGACACCACCCGGTCGGGCTGCTCGGCCTCGATCCACCACACCAGGTCGTAGTCGGCGCGGAAGCGGTGCGCGTACTCGCGGGCCACCTGCGTCTTGCCGACGCCGCCGAGCCCGTACAGGACCTGTGGGAAGCGCTGTGCGGAGCGGCCGTCGCCCCGCAGTTGGTCGCGGAGCTTCTCTAGGACGGAGGTGCGGCCGGTGAACCAGGCGTGCCGGGGCCGTACGTTCCAGATCTTGGGCACGCTGCCCGGATAGCGGGGCCCGGCCGGTCCGGCCGTCAGGGCGGTGACCGCCTCGGCCCGGTCGAGCGCGTGCAGCACGGCGGCCCCCGCCTCGTTCTCGTCGAGGCGTACGAGGTCGATGAGACCGCGGCTGCTGAGCGGCGGGGCGAGCCGTACGTCGCCGACGCGGATCGGCAGTATCTGGCGCCGCCCGCCCGCCGCGTCGAGCCCGGCCCCGGTCTCCCAGAAGCTCCGGTCGCGTTCGGTGTTGAGGTAGGCCTGCGAGACGACGGGGATGACGCGGTATCCGGCGCCGGAGGTGAACTCGGCTTCCACGGTGGCCGATTGGGGCGTCCGTACCTCGATCGGCACGACGTGGAAGCCGCCGACCGTCAGCACGTGCACCAGCCAGTCCGCCCACATCTGGTCCTCGGCGACATGGGTGAGGACCACATTGGACGGCGGCATGGGCCGGCGCCGGGTGTAGGCGGCGACATGGGTGAGGCGGTCGGCCTCGTCCATGGGTGGCAGGGAGTTCACCAGGCCGCCGGTGAGGACTGAGGTGAGCCGTTCGCAGGCGCTGAGCATGGAGCTGCTGACGTTGGGCGCGTCTCCGAAGGTGGCCAGGATCTCCTCGTAGGCGTAGAAGGGGCGGTAGGGAACCTCCACCGTGCCCCAGTAGTTGCCGAGTTCCTCGGTGCTCAGTCCGCTGGGGAAGCCGGGGAAGCTCTCGCGGGCCAGCGCCCGGCCGGCATCCGCCTTCTCCTTCTCGCCGTCGTCGATGCGCATCGGGACGGGCAGGATGCGGATGCGCCGCTCGTGGTAGCGCTCCTCGATGTCGCGGGCCACCGCCGAGGCGCCGTCGATGCTCTGGTCGCTCAACGTGAAGCAGACGACGAGGACTTCGGGCATCTGGACGGTGCAGATGTCGGCGATGTCGCTGAGGCCGGTACGGCTGTCGATCAGGGTGTAGTCGTAGTGGCGCTGCATGTCGTCGCGCATGGCGTCGAAGAACTGGCCGCCGCCGAACCGCTCGTGGAAGTCGTCCCAGTCCATCTTCCCCACGATGGACGGGTAGTCGCGGTTGCGCCGCCCGGCGGAGAGGAAGTCGAGGCTGCCGCCCTGCGGGAAGTTCCAGTTCAGGGAGGTGGCGTGGGGGCGCACCCGGGCGTAGTCGCGGTGCCAGTCGGGGTCGCGGTCGGCGGGGCGCCGGGCCTCGTCCTGGTAGTCGGTGATCAGGTTGATCAGGCCGGGGGTCGCCTCCAGGTCGGCGAGGTCGAGAAAGGGGTGGAAGAACCGGTGCAGTCCCGGCGCCTCCAGGTCCCAGTCGACGGCCAGTACCCGGTATCCGTTGGCCGCCAGGATCCATGCGCAGTTGGCCAGCGCCATGGTCCGTCCGGTGCCGCCCTTGTACGAATAGAACGTGACGACGGTCCCGTTGCGGTTCTCAGTCATCTGATGAGCCCTCCGCCTTATCCCCGTTGTTCTTGTCCTGGTCCGTGGCCTGGTCGTCCTGGTCGTCCGTGTCTTCGTCCGGGCTCTCGTCCATGTTCGGACCGCGGCCGCCCGGGCCGCTGACGCCGTAGCCGAGGCCGCCCGGAAGCACCCGGGGCATCGGCCCGCCGCTTCCGGGCGGTGGATAGGTCGGCCCGTGGGCCTCGTAATGTCTGACCGCCGCCCTCACGGCCCCCGGGATCGCCTTGCTGAAGGCGTCCAGGGTGGGCAGTCCGGCGCTCGGAGTGCGGTGTCCGTGGCTCTCGTCGACCCGGGGGGCGAGCGCGTCGTCGGTGTGCCGCGACAGCTCCTCCTCGCGCGACCGGGTTTGGGGGTCGGCCTGGCTCCACGGAACCATGACGCTGATCCACGGCCGGGGCGAGGCGCACAGCTGGGTCATCAGGTCGCGGCGGTGCCGGGCGTCCAGGGCCCAGCGGTCGAGCAGCAGCAGACCGGGCCCGGTGGGCGGGTCGGAGTCGAGGAGCCGCTGGGGCTCGGCCTCGAAGTCGCTGAGGTGGACGTGCACGGTGGAGTCCAGGCTGCGCAGGACGTCCACGGTATGGTCGGCGAGCGGTCTGGACGAGGCCGGATGGTACGGGTTCCAGTCGAGGGCCTCGGATCCGTAGCAGTCCGGACTGCGTCCGGTGGGGAGGGTGGAGCGCGAGCAGGCCAGGACGGAGACCTCCAGTTCGCGGGCGGGCTCGCCGGTCGGACCGAAGGCGGGCGGCACCTTCGCGTAGTCCTGGTGCGGGTCACCGGCTTCGAGGCGGATCTGCTGGCCGACGCTCACGATGCGTTTGGCGAGCTGGTAGACGGCGCGTTCGTACTGGTCGCGCAGGTAGTTGAGTTTGATGAGGCCGTAGAAGCCCTCGTCGGCGTACTCGTCGCCGAAGGTGGCGTGGTTGAACTGGAGCCGCTCGGCGGGCTGCGGCAGCTGTCGGGTCGGCACGGGGACCCACAGCGCGGGCACGATCCCGGTGACGGGGTTGCTGTTGTTGTGGCTGTTACGGAGGTTCTGAGCGGCGGCCCGGCTGGAGAAGGCGAACCACTCGCGGCCGCACTGTTCGCTGAGGAAATAGCGCGGCGAATAGAGCGGCACGAACACCTTGCAGAACGCCAAAGCCTCCGAGAGCCGTTCCTGCCACCCCTCGCCGGGCTGCATCTGCTGGTCCATGAACCCGGCGCTGCCGGCCGGCAGGGACGTCAGCTGCATCACATGGGCGCAGAGGTCCCGGAAGAACCGCTCCACCCAGAGGTTGGGGTTCCGCTCCTTGGGGTCGCTCTTCGGCGTGTGCGCGTAACTGAGGAAGAAGTACGGCTCCCTCTTCTTCTCGTCGCCCCCGGTCCCCGCTGGTCCCTGCACCACTGTCTCCCCCGGTCCAAGTGGATGGGCCCTCAGTGTAGGAACGGAGGATTCTCCGGCGGAACAGAACGAACAAACCCATTGGTCGATCTACTCGCGGACTTTCGATCAGATCATGACCGAAATCATGCGACGCCCGTCGAGTGGATCAACCAATTAGGGGGAGAATTCGCTCAATTCGATGGGGAATTCGCTCAGCGCGTGGCTTCGACGCGGGCCTTCCACTCGGCGCGATGACGCTCCGCGGAGCCGACCGCGGCGGACAGCGCGGCCCCCGAAACGGGTTCGTCGCGCCAGCCGCGCACCGTCTCGCCCATGCTCCCGACGAAGTGTTGTCCCAGGTCGGTGAGGGATCCCGAGCCGAGCAGCTCCTCGACGGCCTCCGCCGTCTGCTGCCGCCAGCGGGCGAACTGCGCCTCGGCCGAGCCGCGTTCACCGGCGCCCTGCGCGGTCTCGCGACGCACCCGCCAGAAGTCGGTCACCGCGATATGGGCGTACGTTCCCTGGAGCAGCCCGCCGATCGGCCGCGGATCGTCGCGCCAGGGGGCGTAGTACAGGTTCCGGTCGGCCTGGTCGTACAGGTCGACGGCGTCCAGGACCGCGGCGAGTTTCACGTGCTGGAACTCGTGGACGATCAACAGCGCGAGCTGGTCGGGCGAGGCGGGCCGGGCGGCTCCGATCGCACCCCATGCCTCCTTGCAGGCGGCGCTGACGTTGGTGCCGGCCGGTGCGTGCAACGGGGTGATCAGGCCCAGTCCGGCGGCCACGCCGTCGGCGTAGGCGGGCAGTTCGCGGCGGATCAGGGACCAGGCGCCGGTCAGGTCCTCGGCCCACAGCTTGGCCTCGTCGGCCGCGAGCCGCTCGGAGACGGGCCACTTGTGGCAGTCCCGCAGCGGGTCGGTGTCCTCGATGGCCACGGTCCAGCCCTCGCCGTCGAAGAGGCGCACGGGGTGCCAGTGCGGGGTCGGCCCGTCCAGGCCTTCGTGCCAGCCGATGTCGAGCCGCCGGGACCCGGCCCGCACCGTGAACCCGTCGGAGCCCGCGGCCACTTCGGCGTGTGCGGTCCCGCCGTCGAGCCGTACGCTGCCGAGCCCGGGCAGTCGCAGGGACCCGCCGCGCAGCGGCACCGTGACGCGCTGGCCGAGGCGGGCCCGCAGCACCGTGGCGGCCGCGATCTCGGCGAGGCCGCCCGCGGGCGCGGCCCGGCCTTCGAGCACGCTCAGGGCCCACGGCCTGGTGTAGGGGTGGGCGAGGACCGCGTCGAGTTCGTCGGGCACCTCGGCGTCCAGGTGGGTCAGGAGCTCCCATGCCTCGGCGCCCTCGCGGTCGGAGAGCGCGATGTGCTCGCTGACGGCGGCGAGCAGGTCCTGGTTGATCTCCAGCTGGGCCGCCGCGAGGCGCGTGACGGTGTCCGCCCCACCGAAGCCCGCGGCCAGCGCGTCGAAGTCTCCCTGTTCCAGGGGCAGTTCGGCGGGTGTCGGCATCGGTGCGGGCACGGCCGCCTCCCGGTCTCGGATGGTGGTGACCAGTGCCAGCAGGTCGGGGCAGAACACGGAGGGGTTGTCGAACTCGTTGCCCGTGCGGTAGCGGTGGGCGTAGAGGCCGCCGCCGCAGGACTGGACGACCGGGCAGCTCCGGCACTGGTCGCAGAGCTGCTCGACGCCCTGCTGGCGGGCCAGCATGCCGGGGTGCTGGAGCACGTCGTCGAGGGAGTGCGTGAAGACGTCCATACCGGTGGCCGGGGCCCCGTCGTACGACGTCTTGAGGCTGTCGGCCTGCTCGAAGGTGCCGTCGGTCTCGATGACGACGAGGTCGGCCGGGGCGAGTCCGAGCGATTCCGTGAGGCTGCTCTCGCCCCGCAGGGTGCGCAGCACGGAGTCGAAGATGCGGACCGGCACGGGGCGGCCCGCCGCGTCCCAGCGCCGGTAGATCGCGTCGAGCCAGTCGGCGTACGGCGTGGCCGCGCCGCCGGGGCGGGGCGGCGGGGTGTCCCAAGTGGCGTGCGGGAGAAGGAAGTCGATGCGGGGCGGCGAGAGTTCGACGAGGGCGTCGTAGACGGCGACCGGGTCGTTCTCGACGTCGATGGTGCACAGGAGGCCGGCGAACAGTCGCCGGTAGCGCGGGCGGCTCAGCAGTTCCACCGCGCGGATCACCTTGGCGTGGCTGCTGCGGCCGTCTGCATACCGGCGGTGACGGTCGTTGGAGACCTTGTCGCCGTCGAGGGACACCCCGACCTTGATGCCGAGTTCCAGGAAGAGCTCGCAGAACTTCTCGTCGAGGAGCACACCGTTGGTGTGCATGCGCAGATCGAGGGCGCTCACTCCGTGCAGGGCCCGCTGGAGTTCCTCGGCGGCGCGCCGGATCCGGTCGGGCCCGGCGAGCAGCGGCTCGCCGCCGTGCAGAACGACGTGGACCATGGGGAGTTGGTGGCGCCTGGCGTGTTCGGCGATGCGGTTCGCCACTTGGGCGAGGATCTCCTCCGACACGGCCCGGGGGCGCCCGCGCCAGCTCGTGTCCGCGTGTTCGTAGACGTAACAGTGATCGCATGCCAGATCGCAGCGGCTGTGCACCTTCAGCACGAACTGCGACAGGGCAGGCTGATTCGGCCGGTGGGTCCCGTCCATCCCGTCCATGGGGTGAGTCGTTCCGCCCGTCAGAGCGCCGACTGGAAGGCGGACGTACCGGGAACGCCGGGGCTCCCGCCCGCTGTCATCACCCTGGTCAGGCTCGCCGGAACCTTCCCGGCACTCTGCGCCGCTGCCCGCTTCACCAGTGGCAAGCGCCTGCTGGCCGGCCTGTGGGGGGCGGGGCCGGGCCGTTCGGCCGCCGAGACGAGAGCTTCCACGTGAGCGCCTTTCGGATCGTAGCGCGCCGTTTTCGCAGCAAGGTCTTTCTGGATCACTGCACAGAAACACGGCTCACAGAACATTGCATGGGCTTTTCCTGCGTCGTGCAATTCGGCCGCACGCCGTGCCCATGTGCGCTCATGCGCCACGAGCGACTGGTCCGACCACTGCCGCCTCCCCGGGACACCACAACTGCGTTGGCCCGTGCCCAGGTTCGGCGTTGGCGCCAAAACCACTCGCACGAGTGGTTTCGTCCGAGATGAACTCCGCTTTCGTCGCCCCCCTCAGTCGCGAGAGTGACGATAGTCAGCCTCCACCCGACTCGGCCCTGAACACCAGGCACAAGGCCAAAATCGTCCAGAACGCGAGGTCGAACCGATCACGGTGCGCGCCCCGGGGGCATACACCGGCTCACATTCGGGCTCGGGCTCCCCGTTCCACCCCCCTGACAAGCGTAAGGCCCGAACGCTAACAGGCCCTACTCGCAAGGCGGTTGAGCGTCTCAGCGTTCGAACGGGACCGAGATCGCCATCGTCATCACGACCGGCTCGGAGCCCTGATTCCCGTACGTGTGCGCCGCGTTGGCCTCGAACGATGCCGAATGACCCGCCGGGACGGAGTGGTCGACGCCGTCCACCGCGAGGGTCAGCGTGCCTTCCGTCACATGGATGAGCTCGAACGTCCCCGCCGGATGCGGATCGGAAGCACTGCTGTCTCCCGGCATCAGGTGCCACTGCCACATCTCCAGCGGGCCGGGCGCCTCGGTCCCGGCGAGCAGCGCGCTGTAGCTCCCCCGCTCCGTGGACCAGAGCCGGACGACCTGCTCCGGCGGAACGACGCGGACCTTGGGGCCGCTCTCGTAGTCGAGCAGGGTGGTGATGCTCACGCCGAGCGCGTCACCGATCTTCACGACGGTGCCCACGCTGGGATTCGTCCGCGCCTGCTCGATCTGGATGAGCATGCCGCGGCTGACCCCGGCGCGGGTCGCGAGCGCGTCCAGGGTGAAGCCGCGCTCGTTGCGCCAGCGCTTGACGTTGCGGGCCAGTGACTGGGTCAGCAGTTCGAGGTCCGACACATTCCGTCCATGAGGTGGGCCCCCGGAGAGGCCAGCCAATATTTTTGATGACAGAGTTCAATATATTGCACTACGGTGAAGTGCACCCCACTGAATCCTCTGCATCACTGCACTGTACTGCGAGGCTCCCTCATGACAGCACTGTTCGCCCTGGCCACCAGCCTCCTGTGGGGCCTGGCCGACTTCGGCGGCGGGCTCCTCACCCGGCGCATACCCGCGCTGACCGTCGTGGTGGCCTCGCAGTCGGTGGCCGTGGTCGTCCTCGGCGCGGTCGTCGTCGCCACCGGCGGCCGGCACGAGGCGGGCCCGCAGCTCTGGTTCGCGGTCGCGGCGGGCGCCGTGGGGCCGGTCGCCATGCTCAGCTTCTACAAGGCCCTCGCGCTTGGCCCGATGGGCGTCGTCTCGCCGCTCGGCTCGCTGGGCGTCGCGGTGCCGGTCGGCGTCGGGCTCGTCCTCGGCGAACGCCCCGGCATCCTTCAGTTCGCGGGCATCGCCGTGGCCGTGGTGGGCATCCTGCTGGCGGGCGGCCCGGAGTTCCGCGGCGCCGCCGTGCGCCGCCAGGCCATCCTGCTCACGCTGCTCGCCGCCTTCGGCTTCGGCGCGGTGATGGCGCTGATCTCCGAGGCCTCCACAACCGTCACCGGGCTCTTCCTCGCGCTCTTCGTGCAGCGCGTCACCAATGTCGCCGTCGGCGGCACGGCCCTGTTCGTCTCGGTGCGGCGCGGCGCCCGCGCGCTGCCCGAGGACGGCGGCCTTCGCCTGGTCTGGCTCTCGCTGCCCGCGCTGGCTTTCGTGGGCCTCGCCGACGTGGCCGCCAACGGCACGTACTCGATCGCCGCCCAGCAGGGCCCCGTCACCATGGCGGCCGTGCTCGCCTCGCTTTACCCGGTGGTCACGGCCCTCGCCGCGCGCGGGGTCCTCAAGGAGCGACTGCGGATGGTGCAGGCGGCGGGCGCGGGCCTGGCCCTGGTGGGCACCGTGCTGCTGGCGACCGGCTGAGAGCCTGTGTCTAAACCCCGCCCGGATCAAGCCTCTTCGGGCGTCAACTCCGCGATGGCGAGCAGCTGTTGAGGGGTGACGCCCTCCGGGATGGGCACCGGTGCCGGCGTGCGCAGGGGCGGCTGCCAGCCGTTCTCCTCGTCCCAGGTGCGGACGATCCTCGCGGGCGCCCCGGCCACCACCGCGTGGTCGGGCACCTCGCCGCGTACGACGGCGCCCGCGGCCACGACCACGTTGCGGCCCAGCCGGGCGCCCGGCAGCACCACGGCGCCCGTGCCGAGCCAGCAGCCCGGGCCGATCTCGACCGGCTCCATGCGCGGCCACTGCTTGCCCACGGGCTGGTGCGGATCGTCGTAGCTGTGATTGGTCGAGGTGATGTAGACGTACGGGCCGCAGTACGTGTCCGAGCCGATGGTGACCGTCGTGTCGGCGATGACATGGCTGCCCCGGCCGAGTACGACCCCGTTGCCCAGGGTCAGTATCGGGTCGGCGCCGAGGTCGAGGCCGGGCATCATCCCGGCGGTGAGGGTGACCTGTTCGGCGATGATGCAGTGGTCGCCCAGTTCGATCCAGGGCTCACCGAAGACCGTGCCCTGCGGGAAGGCGAGGCGGGTTCCGGAGCCGATCCGGCGAAAGCGCAGCTTCCCCGGGTGTTCGGCCGTGACCGCGCCTGCCTCCTTGATCCAGCCCCAGCCGCCGTGGACAGCGCGGGAGGCGATCCTGCGCCGCCAGGCGGTCAGCGATGAGAACGTGTTTCTGTTCTTGGGCACCCGCACACGGTACTCATCGCCGACCCGGCCGATCAGGGCCGACGCCTGTGATCTTCCGCTCAGAGTCTCGGCGGTTCAGCCGCTCAGCCGCCGTGCGCCGTGCGGTGGTCCTCGGTCAGGCCCAGATACATCAGGGCGTTGACCTTGATCCCCTCGCGCTCCTCGTCGGTCAGCTCGCGCCGCACCTTCGCCGGTACGCCCGCGACCAGGGAGCCGGGCGGCACGATCATGCCCTGCGGCACCAGGGCCTGTGCCGCGATCAGCGAACCGGCGCCGATCCGGGCCCCGTTGAGAACCGTGGCGCCCATGCCCACCAGCACGTCGTCCTCGACGGTGCAGCCGTGCAGCACCGCGTTGTGCCCGACGGTGACCCGCTCGCCGACGGTCACCGGGAAGCCCGGGTCCACGTGCACGGTGCAGTTGTCCTGGATGTTGCTCTCGGCGCCGATGACGATCGGCCCGCAGTCGGCCCGCAGGACCGCGTGGTACCAGACGCTCGCGCCCGCCCCGAGGGTGACCTCGCCGAGCACCACGGAGGTGGGTGCGGTGAATGCGGTCGGGGCGATCTCGGGCGTCTTGCCGCCCACTGCCACGACCAACGCCTGCTCTGCCATGCGCCACTCCTTGTACGGACCCTGAGAGGGATTCCATCGCGCCGGGTGTCACGCTAAGCGACCGCGCCTGAGCCCGCTCGGCCGGGGGGCCGCTTACGATCACGCGATGGCACTCTTCCGGATCGACCGCCGCACCCGTCTCGCCCCCGCCGAGGCGTGGCGACGGCTCACCGCATGGGAACGGCACGGCGACAGCGTCCCGTTGACCCGGATCGCCGTGCACACCGCGCCACCGTCCGGCATCGGCACGGTCTTCGTGGCCCGCACCGGGCTCGGCCCCCTCGGCTTCGACGACCGGATGGAGATCGCGCGCTGGCAGCCGCCGAGCGAGAGCGGGCCGGGCGTGTGCCGCCTGGAAAAACGCGGACGGGCCATCACGGGCTGGGCCGAGATCGAGGTGGGCGGGTCCGGGCCGGGGTCGTACGTGATCTGGCGGGAGGACCTCCGCGTACGCGGACTGCCGCGCGCGCTGGACGGGTTGACGGCGAGGGTGGGGCGGGTGGTGTTCGGCCGGGCCATCAACGTACTGCTGCGGGACCGCACCCCCTGAGAGCCGCGGCTGGAGGCCGTCGCCCCCAGGGGCACGGGGAACCGCGCGACCAGCCCCGACGGCTCGCAGCCGACCCACTGCAGGCGGAAGCAATCAGTCCGCGGCGGGCACCTGATCCGGCGCGGACTTGGCCTCGGCCTCCGCCATCGACTTCTTCGCCCGGTTCTTGACCACCAGCATCGAGACGACGCCGATCAGCAGCGCGGCCACAAGACCCAGGTACGAGAAGTTCTTCAGCCAGGACTCGGCGACGATGCCGAGGTAGTAGATGACGGCCGTCGTACCGCCCGCCCAGCAGATGCCGCCGAGCACGTTGGCGATGAGGAACTTCCAGTACGGCATGTGCAGTACGCCCGCGAGGGGGCCCGCGAAGATGCGGAGCAGGGCGATGAAGCGGCCGAAGAAGACGGCCCACATGCCCCACTTCTGGAAGGACCGTTCCGCCATGGCGACATGGCCCTCGCTGAAGTGCTTGGGGAACTTGCGGCCGAGCCAGGCGAGCAGCGGCCGGCCGCCCTTGCGGCCGATCGCGTAGCCGATCGAGTCGCCGATCACCGCGCCGGCCGTGGCGCAGGCGCCGAGCACGACCGGGTTGATGTGGCCCTGTTGTGAGGCGAGCAGTGCCGAACTGACCAGGACGATCTCGCCGGGCAGCGGGATCCCGAGGCTTTCGATCCCGATGACCAGCGCCACCAGGAGATAGACGCTGACGGCGGGGATGTTCTCCAGCCACTCCTGGATGTGCAACGCCGCTTCCTCCCGCTCGTACCGGGCCGGAGCCCGGCGTGCGCCCCCCTGGCGCACGCCGGGAAGCCTACCCGGTCAGGGCCGGCCGGCCGCTGCGCGCGGTCGGACCCGGCCATGGCCGACGAGGTGCTGTTCGCGTGCCGAGACGCCGACGCTCACCTCGCGGGTTCCGGTGCCGAGGGCCCAGCCGTGCCGCTCCGGGTCCCACGAGGACAGCGAGCGGGCGGAGACGCGTACGGTCACGCGCTGCTCGCGGCCGGGCTCCAACTCCAAGCGGCGGTAGCCGGCCAGCGCGCGGCGCGCCTGGTCGAGGGGGAGGTCGGGTGAGGGGCCGAGGTAGACCTGGGCGACCGTGGTGCCGGTGCGGCGGCCGGTGTTGCGGACGGTGAAGCCGACCGCGAGGCCGTCGCCGTCGGGCACCACGCTCAGTTCCGCGTACTCGAACCTCGTGTACGAGAGGCCGTGTCCGAAGGGGAAGAGCGGCTCCTCGTCCTCGGCGTCGTACCAGCGGTAGCCGAGGTGGATGCCTTCGGAGTACTCCTCGGTGCCGTCCACGCCGGGGTAGCGGCGGGGGTCCCCCGCCACCGGGTGCCGGTCGTCGGAGACGGGGAAGGTCTGAGTGAGCCGGCCGCCGGGGTCGCAGTCTCCGAACAGGACGGCCGCGGTGGCCTCGGCGCCCTCCTGGCCCGGGTAGTACATCTGCAGTACGGCGCCGACGCGGTCCAGCCAGGGCATGGTGGTGCACGACGAGGTGTTGAGCACCACGGTGGTGCGGGAGTTGGCGGCCGCGACCGCTTCGATCAGCTCGCTCTGGTGGCCGGGCAGGCCGAGGGTCGTGCGGTCGGCGCCCTCGGTGGCGTCCTCGTACGCGAAAAGGACGACGCTCTCGGCGGCGCGGGCGGCACGCACCGCGTCGGCCACGTCGACGGCGCGGGTGGCTCCGGTGGTGCGCCGGAGCCGGAAGAGCTGGCCTTTGTCGCGCCCCTTGGCGGTGATGGTGAGCCGGTGTTCCCCGGCGGTGAGGTTCAGGGTGCCGCGGCGGACGGTGAGCCCGTCGGGTGCGGCGCCGATGAGTCCCCCGGTGAAGAACTCGCCGAGGCCGGGCGCCGGCGGGAAGAGCTCGGTGCCGTCGAGGAACACCTTGGGGCGGTCGCCGGAGTAGTGGATGTGAAAGGTCCACTCGTCGTCCTCGGCCACGGTGAGCGTGCCGTCGTACGTCCAGGTGGCGCCCGGGGCGACGTGCTGGCCCTCGAAGTCGGCGCCCGCGGAGGTGCCGGGGAGCGGCTTGCCGAAGAGGTCCTCGCCGAGTGCGTAACCGACCCGGGCGCCGTGGCCGGCCCGGGCTCTGAGCGCGTCGAGCGGGCTTTGCGCGTGATCGGGTACGACGTGGGCGCTGCCGCCGCCGCTGACGAACGGGATGGTTCCGGTGGGCCCGATGACAGCGATGCCGCGGGCGGCGCGGCCGGTGAGGGGGAGGGTGGCGTGCCGGTTGTGGAGCAGGGTGGCGCCTGCTTTGGCGACCTTGAGCGCGGTCCGCGCACCGGCCCGCGGGTCGCGGCCGGGCCGGGCGGGAGCGCTCCCGTCGAGCAGCCCGAACCGGTCCATGACGGACAGGACGCGGCGTACGGAACGGTCGACGAGCGCCTCGGGGACGCTGCCGTCGAGTACGGCCTTCTTGAGCGCGGCGGCGAAGTAGTTGCCGCTGGGCATCTCCATGTCGAGCCCGGCGGTGAGGGCGGCGACGGTGCTGTGGGCGGCGAACCAGTCGGTCATGACCCAGCCGTCGAAGTGCCAGCCGTTGCGCAGGATGTCGGTGAGAATTGGCTTGTTCTCGCACGCGAAGGTCCCGTTGACCTTGTTGTACGCGCCCATCACGGCGCCCGCCCCGGCGGCGACGGCGGCTTCGAAGCCGCGGAGTTCGAGTTCGCGCAGGGGCTGTTCGGCGATCCGCACGTCGATGGACGTGCGGTCCTTCTCCTGGTTGTTCAGGGCGAAGTGCTTGACGGTGGCGATGAGGCCCTGGCTCTGGATGCCGTCGATCTCCGCGGCGACCAGGTCCGCGGCAAGCAGCGGGTCCTCGGAGAAGGTCTCGAAGTTGCGTCCGGCGTACGGGGTCCTGATCAGGTTGACCATGGGCGACAGCAGGACGTCCTGGCCAAGGGCTCGGCCCTCGCGGCCGATGACCTCGCCGTACTCGCGGGCGAGCGCGGGGTCGAAGGCGGAGGCGAGGAGCACGGGAGCCGGCAGCGCGGTCGCGTGGGCGGTGACGCGGACGCCCGCCGGTCCGTCGGCGAGTCTGAGCGGGGGGATCGAGAGCCGCGGCACACCGGGGACGTAGCCGGCCTGGCCGAGGCTCCTGGGGTCGTCGGCGCCGTGCAGGAGGCCGATCTTCTCGTCCAGGGTGAGGCGGGCGGTCAGCGCTTCCACCCGGCGGGAGGCCGGGGTGTCGGAGAGCGCGCGGGCGGAGTTGGCGAGGGTGCCGGTCGCGGTCGCCGCGACCGTTACGGCGCCGCCGAGCAGACGCAGTGCTGACCTTCGGGAAACGGTGTCGGACATGGACCGTCACTCCTTTGTGTGCGGGCACGACGTGGTGGACCGCGGCACAAAAGGCGGCGGGCCGGCGTTCGACCTGTGAACGCACTATGCGTCACGACCGAGTTGACAACCCGTCAGGCGCCACGAGGCGCCGGGAAACCTAGGACCGTCCGGTGGAAGAGTCAACGAGAGTGAACGGGGCGGCCGTCGGGAATGGACAAGGTGTCCCGGCCGGCAACAAAAGAGCCCCGTCCCGCACGGACAGGGCCCCACACACCACCGACAAGAATCATCCCCCGAGCGACCGCGCCACCGCCGCGACCACCTCGTCCTCCACCGTGACCGTCCCCGTCAGCGTTCCCGCGAGAGCCCGCGCCAGCACGGCCGCCTGCCCGAGCCGGCAGTCCTCCTCGGCTTCTCCCGTCACCTGGCCGATCACCGCATCCCGCACCACGTGCGACACCTGTTCATCACCGAAAAGATCCGGAAACGTCAGGATCATCAGGCACACCCCCACATTCGACGCGAGCACCGCCTGACCGGCCGCCTCCACCGTCATGCGCAGCCGCCCCACCGCCGCACACCGCTCCAGCGCCGCCAGCAGCAACGCCTTCGCCTCCTTCACGGCCTGCGGCTTCGGCTCCCCCACCGGCGTGAACATCAAGCGGTACAGATGGGGGTTCTTCAGCGCGAACACCGTGTGGCTGTCCCACGCCGTACGCAGATCCGCCACAGGATCCGCCGTCCGGGGATTGCGCCGCTTGCCCGCCAGAAACCTCTCGAACCCCTCGTCGGCCGTCGCCGCCAGGAGCCCCTGCTTCCCCCCGAACTGCCGGGAAATCTCCGGAGCCCCCACCTGGGCCTTCGCGCAGATCGCACGCGTGGAGATCTCCTCCGCACTCTGCGACCGGAGCAGCTCGTGCGTAGCGGACAAAATGCGCTCTCTCGCCGTACTCATGCAACGAATGCTAACAGTTCACGCACACCCCGCTAACGGCCGTGAGCTGCGAAAATCCAGCCAGCCCTTCAGTCGGAACCCCGCCGTCTACGTAAAGACTGATTACGTCCTGTGTTAGCGTCGTCAACATCGCGAGGTCCCCACCAGCGAGGACTCGCACACTCCTACCCGAAGAGGACCCGATGGCCACGACCACCCTGCGCCAGCTCAACAGCTTCGACGAGACGCCCGCCTCCCTCGCCGACGCCACCGTCATCCTCATCGACTTCCAGAACACCTACACCGGCGGAACCATGGAGCTGGACGGCCACGCCGCCGCCGTCGCCGAGGGCAAGAAGCTCCTCGAAGCCGCCCGCGCCGCCGGAGCCACCGTCATCCACGTACAGGACCAGGGCTACGACGTCGACTCCGAGGGCGGACGGATCATCGCGGAGGTCGCCCCCATCGACGGCGAACTCTCCGTCATCAAGTCCGCGCCGAACGCGTACCACAACACCGACCTCGCCGAGCTGGTCGACAAGGCCGGCAAGAAGGACGTCGTCCTCGCCGGCTTCATGACCAACATGTGCGTCCTGTTCACCGCCCAGGGCGCCTTCCTCAGCGGCCACCGCCCCACTGTTGTCGCCCAGGCCTGCGCCACCCGCGCCCTGCCCACGACGGCCGCCGGCCAGAACCACATGGACGCCCAGCAGATCCACGACGGCGCCCTGGCGACGATCACCGAGCTGTACGGCGTCGTCGTCCCCACGGTTGCCGATCTCGCGTAACACCCGCATCGCGCCGCAGAGAAACCTCTGAGCCCCCGCCGGCCCTGCCGGCGGGGGTTTGACCGAACGTCATCAGAGGGAGGCGGGACCCCTATGGGACCCACGCGTCACCACGGTGCTCATTTACCCAGGTCATGGGGGCGAAGCGTCCACACAACCGTCATCTCGCCGGTCACGGCGCCGTCCGCGCGCTGGATCTCGATGACGACGGGGAACTCGGGGCGCTGCCCCGCGTCCAGCTCGGCCACCACGTCGGCGATGGGGCGGCCCAGCGTCGCGGTCGCGGTGACGACGCCCATGGCGAGCTTCTTGTAGCCGATCTCCGCCTTGACGGCGAGCGGCACCGCACGGTTCATCTGGTCGCCGAAGGCGGCGATGACGATGGCGCCGCTGGCGGACTCGGCGAGCGTGAACATCGCTCCGGCGTGCGGTCCGCCCACGTGGTTGTGGTACTCGGCCTGGTCCGGCAGCCGTACCACCGCACGCTCGGGGGTGGTCTCCAGGAATTCGAGGTTCAGGGTGCGGGCCATGGGGACGGTCGCGGCGAGCATCTCGCCCACGGACATCTGATCAGCGCTCATGGGGCCCGATGTTACCCATCAGTAGCCGCCATTGGCCATCCCCTGTCGGGGGCGGGCGTAGCCGGAGCGGGAGTGCCCCTCTATGGTTACTGGCCATGTGGCCAGGACAGCAGCCGCCCGGGGGCGAGCAGAACCCGCAGGATCCGAATCAGAACCCGTACCAGCAGCCGGGGTACCAGCAGCCGAATCCCTATGCGCAGCCGGGGCAGCAGCCGCCCACGCAGCCGCCGGGATATCCGCCGCAGGGCTACCAGACGCCCAACCCGTACCAGCAGCCGACGGTGCCGCAGTACCCGGTGGGCAGCCCGCCCGGGCCGCCGCAGCCGCCGGAGAACAACGACAAGAAGAAGACCACCCTCATCGCCATCATCGCGGCCACCGCCGTGGTCGTGGCCGCCGCCGTGACCGGCGTGGTGGTCCTCAACGACGACGGCAAGAGCAGTCCACAGGCCGACGGCAAGGACAAGAAGTCGCCACCGGCCTCGGCCCCGGCGGCGCCGTCCTCCCCGGCCGCCAACCCGCGTGGCGCGGGCACCGAGGTCCAGCCGGTGATCGCGGGCTGGAAGGTCGTGGTGAACCCCAAGAAGGGCGACGCCTTCGACGTACCGCCGGACTGGGAGGTCGACAGCCCCGGCATGAGCGTGGGCTGGTCCGACAAGGCGGACCCCAACGGCTTCGGCGGCATGATGATGTCCGCCCCCGCCTACTACAAGTCCAAGTGGTGCACCGCCAAGAACGGCAGCGGCCGTGACGAGAACACCGCGCTGGCCAGCGTCGGCACCAAGGGCGCGAACGGCGCCAAGTCGACCGACGAGGCGGCCGAGCAGGCCGACGACTGGCTGTACTACGCCTACACCCAGCCGGACAAGACCCACATCACCTCCGAGAAGCCGGTCCCGTTCACGACCAAGTCGGGTCTTCAGGGCAGCGTGGTCCGCGCCAAGGCGACGGGCGTGAAGAAGACGGACAAGTGCTCCACCGACGGCCAGTCCGTGCTCTTCGGCTTCAAGACCGCCAAGGGCGACCTCGCCGCGTGGAGCCTCATCGCCAACACGGGCGTGCCGGACGCGGTCCCCGAGGAAACCATCCAGAAGATCCTCAGCACCATCCGCCTCGTCCCGGTCACCGACTCCGGTTCCTGACGCGTACCGGTGCTGCGATCCGGTCCCGAAAGGGACCGGGTTCCTGATGCGGGCGAGGCCGCAAACCGTTTGTCGCCACGGGGTGGCGGCGGCGATAGTCCCTGAGTGACTTCCGCCGCCACCCCTTCGCCTGCGCGCCGCCCGTCCTGGGCGGGCCGCAACTACACCCTGCTGACCGCCGCCGCGGTCGTCACCAACCTGGGCAGCCAGGGTGCGCTGATCGCGGCGGCGTTCGCGGTGCTCCAGTCCGGCGGCAGCGGCGGCGACGTGGGCCTGGTCGCGGCGGCCCGCACCGTGCCGCTCGTGCTGTTCCTCCTGGTCGGCGGGGCGCTGGCCGACCGGCTTCCCCGGCACCGGGTGATGGTCGCCGCCAATGCCCTCAACTTCCTTTCCCAGGGCGCCTTCGCGCTCCTCGTCCTGACCGGCGATGCCCGGCTGTGGCAGATGATGGCGCTCACCGCGCTCGGCGGCGTGGGCCAGGCGTTCTTCGGCCCCGCCTCCGAAGGCATGCTGATGTCCAGCGTGCGCGGCACCGAGGCGGGCCGGGCCTTCGCGTTCTACCGGATGGCGATGCACGGCGCGGGCATCGGCGGGGCCGCGCTCGGCGGCGCGCTGATCGCTGTCCTCGGCGCGGGCTGGGTGCTCGCGATCGACGCGGCGGCCTTCGCGGTGGCGGGCGCGCTGCGGGCCTTCCTCGACGTGAGTCACCTACCGCCGCGCGAAGCCGGCGGCGGCATGATCTCCGATCTGCGCGAGGGCTGGCGGGAGTTCATCACCCGGCCGTGGCTGTGGTCGATCGTGGTGCAGTTCGCGGTGGTCAACGCGGTGGTCGCGGCGGCCGAGGCGGTGTACGGACCGCTGGTGGCCCGCGACGAGCTGGGCGGTCCCGGCCCGTGGGGGCTGGCGCTCGCCGCGTTCGGGGTCGGCACGTTCTGCGGAGCGCTCCTGATGATGCGTTGGAAGCCGCGTCGGCTGCTGCTCGCGGGCAGCCTGTGCGTCTTCCCGCTGGCCCTGCCCTCGGCGGCGCTCGCGGTGCCGCTGCCGGTGCCCGCGCTCGCGGCGGTCATGCTCGTGACAGGCGTATCGATCGAGGTCTTCGGCGTCTCGTGGATGACCGCCCTCAACCAGGAGATCCCCGAGGAGAAGCTCTCGCGCGTCTCCGCCTACGACTGGCTGGGCTCGATCGCGATGGTGCCGCTGGCCACCGCGCTCGCCGGGCCCGCACAGAGCGCGGTCGGCCGCACGTCCGCGCTGTGGGGCTGCTCGGCGCTGGTCGTGCTGCTCACCGCCGCCGTCCTGTGCGTGCCGGAGGTACGCGGCCTGACCCGGCGCACCGAGCCGGTGGCCGCCGGTGGTCCCGGGGTGTCAGCCGATGCTGAAGGCGCCGTCGGGCGGCTCGGGTGAGGGCTGCGCGTCCGCGTCGCCCACCGGCTGGGCGTCCCCGACGAACCGTCGCAGCGAGTCGCCGTGTTCGACCCGGGCCGGGAAGGCGTCCCCCGCGGTGCGCCGGGCGAGGGCCGCGACGTCCAGGGGGCGCTCCGAGGCGAGCAGCACCGCGTTCCCGAAGCGCCGCCCCCGCAGCACCGACGGTTCGGCGATCAGCGCGACCTCCGCGAACACCGCCTGGAACGTGGCGAGTTGGGAGCGCAGGAAGGCGAAGGGCGCGCCGTCCGCGAGGTTGGCCGCGTAGATGCCGCCGGGTCTGAGGACCCGCTGGGCGATGCGTGCGTACTCGATCGAGGTGAGGTGTGCGGGCACGCGTGAGCCGCCGAAGACGTCCGCGACGAGCAGGTCCACGGAGGCCGCGGGCGCTCCTTCGGCCCAGGCCCTGGCGTCCGCCGCGTGCAGGGTGATCCCGGCGTCCGGGCGCAACGGCAGGTGTTCGCGGACGAGTTGGACGAGCGCGCGGTCGGCGTCCACCACGTCCTGCCGCGAGCCCGGCCGGGTCGCCGCGACGTAGCGGGGCAGGGTGAGCGCCCCGCCGCCGAGGTGCAGCACCTCCAGCGGGGCACCTTCGTCGGCCGCGCAGTCCACGACGTGGGCGAGCCGGCGCATGTACTCGAACTCGATGTACGTGGGGTCGTCGAGGTCCACGTACGACTGCGGGGCACCGTCCACGGTCAGGAGCCAGGCGCGCTCCCGGTCGACGTCGGGCAGCAGCTTGGCGGTGCCCCAGTCGACCTCCCGGATGACGGGTATCGGTTCGGCGCGCGGGTCGTCGTTCACCGTCCCATTGTGCGCCGTGCGGCCGGGTACTGGCCTCCGGGCCCCGTATGTCGGAGCCCGTGTCCGACCCGGAGCGGGTTCGGACACGGGCCCTCAGGCCCAGAGGGCCTTGACGGCGGCGGCGTGGGCCGGGGCCTGGGCGAGGCCGGCCCGGGCCGCCGGGGCGCGCCGCGCGGGGTCGAGGCTGCTGCGCCCGAAGGCCCTCTTGGCCGCGGCGTCGGGGGTGATCAGCACGACCTTCGCGCCCGCCGCGGTGAGCTTGGCGGCCTGGCCGGCGGGGGAATCGAGCGGGCCGCCGCCGGCCGGGCTGGGCGCGATGATCACGACGCGGCGGCAGCCGGCGGCGAGGTGCGCGTTGGCCGTGGAGTGCAGGCCGCCGTCGATCCACTTGCGCCCCTCGATGGTGACCGGGGGCCAGACCAGCGGGACCGCACAGCTCGCGGCGACCGCGTCGACGAGCGGGACACCGCTGTCCTTGTCGAAGACCCTCAACTCGCCGGTGTCGGCGGCGACCGCGGTGAGCTTCAGGGCCCGCTCGGGCCACTCGTGCGTGAGCAGCCGTCCGGCGATGACCGCGCGCCGGTCGGCCTCGCTCGGGGTGTCCGCGGCGAGCGCCATGCGGCCCATCTTCGCGCCGTAGTCCTCGGGCGTACGGGAGCCGATCACGGCCCGGGCGTAGCGGAAGACCTTGCCCGCGCCCAGGCGGCCGGCGATCTCCCCCTTGGGGTCGGCCAGTTGACGCTCGTAGAGCTCGGCGAGGGATTTTTGGCCCGCGGTGTTCACGCCGACGACCGCGCCCGCCGAGCTTCCGACGACGAGTTCGGCGTCGGTCGGGTCCACGCCCGCTTCGGCGAGCCCGTGCAGGATGCCGATCTCCCAGCCCACTCCGGTGAGGCCGCCCGAACCGAGTACCAGTGCAGTGTCCGTCATGATCGCAGTGTGCCGTAACGCCAACGGCCCGCCTCCCCCGGGGTGTTGGAGAAGGCGGGCCTGCCGGTCGCGGCACCGAGCGGTTCATCGCCGAGGTTCGGTCACCTCGGTGGGAGAGACCGTCGCGTGCGGGTCCGCGGCGATGGCGTGCAGGGCGTGGAGTACCAGGCGGCCCAGGCGGGCGCCCGTCGCCGCGTACGGGCTGCCGGCGCCGAGGGTGACGGCGAGGGCGCGCCGGCCGGTGTGCGGGGTGCGGGTGATCTCGACCATGAGCGGGAAGCTGTGCTGGTCGGAGAACCACCAGTCGCGCGGGCTGATCGCGCGCAGCTCGGCGAGCTCGTCGAAGACGTGGAAGTCGGTGTAGTTGAAGGCGACGTTGAAGAGGGGGGTGCCGCCTCCGGTGAGCTGTTGCAGCGCGGCGAGGGGGTAGCGGCGGTACGGCTGGCGCTCGCGTTCGGCGTCGAAGGCGGCGCCGGCCAGTTCGGCCCAGGTGCCGCGGGCGGTGAGGTGCAGCGGCACCATGTTCAGGAGCAGACCCAGGACGCGGTCCGATCCGGGTTCTTCCAGGCGTCCGTTGACCTGGACGGCCGTCACCGTGCGGTCGGACGCGGTGAGTTCGGCGAGGGCCCGGACGTGGGCGGCGAGGAAGAGACTCTTGACCGGCAGGCCGAGGCGGGCCGCCGTCTCGTCGAGGGCGGTGTCCAGGTGCTCGGGCAGCGGTACGTGGAAGGCGAACTCGTCCTCGGCGGCGCCGCCCGGGTCGAGCGGGAGAGCGGCGGGCTCGCCCTCCTGCCGCAGCAGCTCCTCCCACCAGGTGCGGGCGGCCGGGTCGGCCTGGGCGCGCTGTTCGGCGGCGACGAAGTCGCGGTAGCGAGCGCCGGTCGCGGGCGGCAGGGCGGGCTCGGTGGTGTCGGGGCTCAGTTCGTCGTCGTAGGCGAGGAGGAGTTCGGTGGCGAGCAGGGCGAGGCTCCAGCCGTCGAGGATCGCGTGGTGCACGGCGAGGGAGAGCTGGAAGCTGTCGGGGTCGGTGCGCAGCACATGGCAGCGCACGAGCGGGGCGTGCTCGGTGTCGAAGAGGTCCGCCTTCTCCCCGTCCCACCAGGTGCGGAGCAGGTGTTCGTGGGTCTTGGCGTCCGGTCGCGGCGCCTGGTGGTCCTCGACGGTCAGGGGGATCCGCGCGGTCTCGGCGACGAGTTGCATCGGTTCGCGGAAGGTGCCGAGGAGGAAGGAGGTACGCAGGATGGCGTGGCGTGCTGTCAGCGTGGCCAGGGCGCGTTCGAGGGCGGTGCGGTCGAAGGGGCTGTCGAGGCGGACGCTGATCAGGTCGTGGTAGAGGCCGGGGGTCTCGTCCTCGGCGAACTCGCACTCGTAGAGGATGCCGAGCTGCATCGCCGCGGTGGGATAGGCGTCGACGGTACCGGCGGGCAGTTGGGAGGGGTCCAGGTCGGCGAGGGTCGTCGAGCAGGCGGCCGGGGTGGGCGCGGGGCGCTCGTCCCGTATGACCGCGGCCGCGGCGAGGCCGGCCACGCTCGGGTGGAGGAAGATCTGCTCGATCGAGACCGGAAGGCCGGCCTCGCGGGCGAGCGCGGCGACCCGGACGGCGCGCAGCGAGTCGCCGCCGAGCGCGAAGAAGTTGTCGTCGACACCCAGGTCGGGCACGTCGAGGACCTGGCGCCAGACGGCGGCGAGCGTGTGCTCGGCGGGGGTGCGGGGCCCGGTCGTCCGGTGCTCGGCGGGGGTGGCGCGGTTGGTCCCGGGGGCGGGCAGGCGGTCGCGGTCGAGCTTGCCGTTGCCGGTCAGCGGAAGTTCGGCGAGGGGGACGACGGCGGCCGGGAGCATGTGGGCGGGCAGCCGTACGCTCAACGCCTCGCGCAGACTGGCCGGCCGCAGGTCGTCGTGGCCGGGTGCGGGGACGACGTAGCCGACGAGGCGGGGCAGGCCGGGAGTGTCCTCGCGCAGGACGCAGGCGGCGGCGCGGACGCCGGGCTGGTCGAGGAGGGCCCGTTCGATCTCGCCGAGTTCGATGCGGAAGCCGTTCAGTTTGACCTGGTGGTCGATGCGGCCACGGTATTCGAGTTCGCCGTCCTCCCGTCGCACCGCGAGATCGCCGGAGCGGTACAGGCGCTCCCCCGGAGCGCCGAACGGGTCGGGCACGAATCGCTGTTCGGTGAGCTCGGGGCGGTTGAGGTAGCCGCGTGCGACGCCGGGGCCGCCCACGTACATCTCGCCCTCGGTGCCGTCCGGGACCTCGTTCATGTCCGCGTCCAGGACATGGACGCGGAGGTCGGATATGGGGCGGCCGATGGGGCTGAGGGAACCGGAGAGGTCGGCGAGCGCGAGCGGGCGGACGGTGACGTGCACGGTGGTCTCGGTGATGCCGTACATGTTGACCAGGCGTGGCTTGCGGATGCCGTAGGCGGCGACCCAGTCTTCGAGGGTGGCCGGGTCGAGGGCCTCGCCGCCGAACACGACGGTACGCAGGGCGAGTTCGGGGTGACCGGCGTCCTCGGCCGCCGCGGCGAGCTGCCGGAAGGCGGTGGGCGTCTGGTTGAGGACGGTGACCCGCTGGGTGCGCAGCAGGTCCAGGAACGCGTGAGGGTCCCGGCTGGTCAGGTACGGCACGACGACGAGCCGGCCGCCGTGCAGCAACGGCCCCCACAGCTCCCACACGGAGAAGTCGAAGGCGATGGAGTGGAAGAGGGTCCACACGTCGTCGGCGCCGAAGCCGAAGTCGTGCCGGGTGGCGGTGAACAGGCGGGTCACGTTGGTGTGGGTGACGACGACGCCCTTGGGGCGGCCCGTGGAGCCTGAGGTGTAGATGACGTACGCGGTGGTGTCGGGCCCGGCGCCGGGGTGGGGCGCGGGCGCCTGGTCCGGTCCGGCTTCGCCGTCGGCGGTCAGCGGTACGAAGGCGGGGGCCTCGCCGTCGAGCAGCGGGGCGCAGGACGCCGAGTCGCCGAGCAGGATGCGGCACTCGGCGTCGGCGAGGGTGTCGCGCAGCCGGGCGGCCGGGTGCCGGGGGTCGAGCGGCAGGTAGCCGGCACCGGACTTGAGGACGGCGAGGAGGCCGACGACGAGGTCCACGGTCCGCTCGGCGCACAGGCCCACGAGGCTCTCCGGAGCTGCGCCGTGGGCGCGCAGGCGGTGGGCGAGCCGGTTGGCGGCGCGGTCGAGCTCGGCGTAGGTGAGGCTGCGGGTGCCGTCGGTGACGGCGACGGAGTGCGGGTGCCGGGCGGCGGTCTCGGCGAAGATCTCGTGCAGGCAGCGCGGATCGGCCACGTCCTGAGTGGACTGCCGTACGGCCGGTGCCTGATGGGGATCGGCCGCTTCCGGCGCCTCGGGCGCGTGCACCGCCGCACCGAGGATCTCCAGATAGCGGTCGAGCATCCGCTGGGCCCGCTCCCGGGTGAACAGGTCCGTGGCGTATTCGACGGTGACCTCGAACTCGTCGCCCAGCTCGTGGATCTCGACGGTGAGGTCGAATTTGGCGGTGCCGTTGTCCACGGGCAGGGGCTCGGCGTCGAGGCCGTCGAGCCGGGCGAGTGGACGGCGGCGGCCCTGGTAGGCGAGGGCCACCTGGGTCAGCGGGGTGCGGGACAGGTCGCCCGCGGAGGTGAGTTCGGCGGCGAGTCGCTCGAAGGGCACGTGCTGGTCGTTCGCGGCGTCCAGCACCACGCCGTGCGTCTCCTTCACCGCCCGCCGGAACGCGCCGGGACGGCCGGGGTCGCCGCACGGGCGCAGCCGCAGCGGCACGGTGGTGGCGAAGAAGCCGACGACGTCCTCCAGAGCCGGATCGGGGCGCCCGTCCATGGGGGTCGCGACCAACAGGTCTTCCTGGCCCGTGAGTTCGCCGAGCAGCGTGGCGTAGGCGGTGAGGGTCACCGCGTACGGGGTGGTGCGGGTGGCGGCGGCGAGCCGGCCCGCCGCGGTGAGCAGGGCGCCGGTGGTGTGCCGGGTGAGCCGGTGGCCGCGGTGTGAGCGGGTCGCCGGGCGGGGGTGGTCGGCGGGCAGGTCGAGGACGGTGGGTGCGCCCGTGAGGCGGGGGCGCCATGCCGCGAGGAGGCGTTCGGCGTCCAGGCCGGCCGACCAGCGGGCGAAGTCCCGGTATTCCAGGGTGAGTTCGGGCAGCTCCCGCGCCTGTGCGCCGCCCGTGCGGCGGCGGTAGGCGTGGGCGAGGTCCCGGTCGATGACGTCCAGGGTGCGGCCGTCGGAGACCAGGTGCGGCAGGACCAGGAGGAGCAGGTGATCGTCGGCGGCGAGCCGGTACAGGGTGAGCCGGGCCAGGGGGCCACTGGCGAGGTCGATGTGCTGGGCCGCGCGTTCGTCGGCCGCGCGCAGGCCGTGACCGTACGGGTCGGGCTGGCCGGTCAGGTCGACGAGGTCGAGTCCGGCCCGGCTGTCGGTCGGCTCGGCGTGCAGCACGTCGCCGGTGAAGGTGAACACGGTGCGCAGCTGTTCGTGCCGGTCGGCCACGTCCTGCCAGGCGGCGTAGAGGGCCGTGCTGTCGAGCGGGCCGCGCAGCCGGGTGAGGGCGGGCACGTTGTACGCGGTGCCCGCGGCGGGGCTGAGCTGGTCGAGGAACCAGAGGCGGCGCTGGGCCGGGGCGAGCAGCGGGCCGTCGCCGGGAGCGGGGGTCACCGGGGTCAGGGCGTCACCGGTGTCGCGGGGCCGGTCGGCGAGCAGGCGGGCCAGGGCGGTGACGGTGCCGTGCTCGAAGAGTTCGGCCACGCTCACGTGGGTGCCGAGGCGGGTGCGGACGCGGGCGGCGATCCGGGCGGCCTGCAGGGAGTTGCCGCCGAGTTCGGTGAAGTCGGCCGTGGCGTCGACCGGCCCGGTGCCGAGCACGTCGCCCCATATGCGGGCCAGGTCGGCGCGGAGCCGGTCGTGTGCGGTGTGCGGGTCGCCGGCCGAGGTTTCGTGTGCCGGGGCGGGGACCGTGGCGGACGTCTCGGTGGACATGACTGCGCTCCTGGGGTGCTGCGGGGCGGGGTGATGTGGGCAGGGGGCTGCGAAAGGGCGAGGACGCGTGCGGGCGTCCTGGCAGGGCGGGGTGGCGGCCGCACTCGCGCGGCCGCGGTCGTCGGCCCACGGGCCGGGAGTGGGCGAAGGCGGAAGGCGAGGGGCGGGCAGATCGGACGCGAGAGGTGGCGCCTCCCCGGCGGTCGGGGCGCAGAGGGCGGGAGGAGAGCGGGGTGAGGAGGACGGCACGGGCGTGGCCGATGACGGCCGCCCTCCCTCGCGCGGCCCTCCCCCCGCGTGGGCGCCCCTCGTCCAGGGCACCCACGCGGGGCGGGCGTCGCGCTGACCGAGGGTCAGACCATCTGGCCGACCGGGCGGACCACGACGGAGTTGATGTCGACGCCGGCGGGCTGGCGCACGGCCCACACCACCGAGTCGGCGATCTGGTCCGCGGTGAGGTTGATGCCGCCCTGAGGTGCGCCGCCCGCGGCATCCCAGAAGCCGGTCTCGACCCGTCCGGGGGCGACCAGGGTGACACCGACGCCGTCGGCCGTGACCATGCGGCGGGTGTTCTCGGCGAGGCCGGTGACCGCCCACTTGGTGGCACCGTAGATGTTGCCGGGCGTGTAGACGACGCCGGCGACGCTGCCGATCAGCACGATCCGGCCGCGCGCCTCCTTGAGCGCGGGCAGCGCGTAGTGGATGAGGAGGGCGGGGCCGAGCACGTTGGTGAGGACCATGTCGCGCCACCCGGCCGGGTCGCCGGCGTCGAGCGTGTCGTGCGTGGCGTACCCGGCGTTGGCGACGACCGTGTCGATGCGGCCGTACGCGTCCAGGGTGGCGCGCACGGCGGCCTCGACGCAGGCGTGGTCGCCTGCGTCGCCGGGGAGCGTGAGGAGGGTGCCGGGCTTGGCGGCGGTCTCCTCGGCGAAGCTCTGCAGCCGTTCGCCGCTGCGGCCGGTGACGGCGACGCGGTGCCCCTCGGCGAGGAGTCTGCGGGCGGTGGCCGCGCCGATGCCGCTGGATCCGCCGGTGATCAGGGCTACGGGGGCGGTGGCTTCGTCAGTCATGAAGTGGTGCTCCTGCTCTACGAGTTCTGCGGTTCTGTGATCACGTGTCAGAAGGTGTCCGGGTGGCGCGGCCGCTTGCCCGCGATGCGGACGGGGAGCCGTTCCAGGCCGCGGCTGATGGAACTGTCCGCGACCCACGTCAGCGTCTCAGGCGGCACCGTGCACGCGATGTCCGGGATGCGGCGCAGCAGCGTCTCGAAGGCGATGCGCCCTTCGAGCCGGGCGAGCGGTGCGCCGGCGCAGAAGTGGGGGCCGTACCCGAAGGTCAGGTGGCGGTTGGGCGAGCGGGTGATGTCGAAGCGGTCGGGTTCGGCGAAGACCGCGGGGTCGCGGTTGGCGGCGGACACCGACAGGTGGACGAAGCTGCCCGACGGGACGTCCTGTCCGCCGAGAGTCAGATCCCGGGCGGCGGTGCGCAGCGTTCCGCGGTCGACCGAGCCTTCGTAGCGCAAGAACTCCTCGATCGCCGAGTCGGTCAACTCCGGCCTGGCGCGGAGGAGTTCGAGCTGGTCGGGGTGGCGGAGCAGGGCCCAGACGCCGTTGCCGACGAGGTTGGCGGTGGTCTTGTGGCCGGCGATGACGAGGAAGATGGCGGTGGAGACGAGTTCCTCGTCGGTGAACATGCCGTCCTCGTCGGCGGCGCGCACCAGGTCGCCGAGCAGGTCTTCCTGCGGCCGGGCACGACGCTGGGCCAGCACGTCGGTGAAGTACTCCACGACCTGGTCGTTGACGCGCTTGCGCTCCAGGGCGGCCTCGCCCTCCTGGCTCGGGTCCTGGCTGAGCACCCGGCCCCAGTCGATGAACCGGTCCCGGTCGGCGTAGGGGACGCCGAGGAACGCGCAGATCACCATCATCGGCAGCGGCAGCGCGAAGGCCTCCAGGAGGTCGAACTCGCCGGATTCGGGGAACGCGTCGATGAGGTCGTCGGTGATCTCCTGGACGCGCGGGCGCAGCAGTTCCATGCGGCGCGGCAGGAACGCCCGGCTGACGAGTTTGCGCAGCCGGGTGTGCTCGGGCGGGTCGGCGAGCAGCATGTTGCTGGTGAGCACGGAACTGCTCTGCACGGTCTGTTCGCGGAACCAGGCGGGTGCCGCCTCCAGGGTCTTGGAGATGCCCGGGTCACCGAAGGCGTGCAGGACGCTCGCGTGGTCGACGACGACGTACGCGTGGTCGGCGGAGCCCGCCGGAAAGTCGATGGGGTGGACGGGACCGCGCTCGCGCAGCCGCGCGGCGGCGGAGTGCGGATCGGAGCCGGGGCAGGTGACGTACTGGGCCGGAACGACGGGCTCGTCACCCGAGAACGGGCACCGGGAATCCTCGGGAAGGGCGGACACTGCTCACTCCTCGGTCAGGGCAGATGTGCCTGGTACGGCGGAAGTCGGTGGGGCGTCAGGGGGGCGGTCAGGGGGTTTCCGGAGCGGGGTGCTCCTCCTCCCTCTCCGCCAGTTGCTCGGGGGCGGGCAGTCGCCGTATCAGGCCGGTCAGGGTGGGCAGCGCGGCCAGAGTCGACACGAGGCCCATGAAGGCGAACACCCAGGGGGCTCCGCCCGCGTCGAAGATGGTGCCGATCGCGAGGATGCCGAGCGGCTGGGCGACGTAGGCGAGGAAGGTGACGGCTCCCATCACGCGGCCTTGCATCCGGTCGGGGACGAGCACGGCGACGTAGGCGAAGAACAGGGCGTTCACGATCGGACCGCGCAGGAAGACGAGGCCGAGTACGACGCCGAGCGAGATCACTCCGGGCACGGTCATCAGGAGGACGGCCGCGACGGGGCCGATCCACGCCGCCGCGAGGAACAGGGTGGCGGGCTTCAGCCGTTTCAGAGCCCAGGTCGCCAGGGCCGCGCCGACCAGGCCGCCGGCTCCGGCGATGCTGAGCATGAGGCTGATCGAGCCTTCTGAGGCTCCCCGGTCCTTGCCTGCGGCGATCAGTGCGAGAAAGGCGCCGGTGTGGTTGAACGCCATGTTGGAGCCCATGATCCACACGATCCAGACGAGCAGCACCGGCGTGCGCCGGATGAACCGGAACCCTTCCCTCGCCTTGCCGCGCTCACCGCCCGCGACAGGCGCGGCCTGGAGCGGCTTGCGCACGAAGAGCAGCGAGACGGCGGCGGCGGCGAAGGCCAGGCCGGTCGCGACGAAGGGCAGGGAACGCGCCACCCCGAACAGCGAGCTGCCCAGCGGGGCACCGGCGACAGTGGCGCCCAGCGGCCGGATCTGGTTCTGCGCGGTGGCCTTCGTCAGCTGCGAGGGCGGCACCACCTGCTTGATCGCGGCGAGTGCGGGCGGCTCGGACAGCCCCAGGCACAGCGCGGAGAGCCCGACGAGGGCGAAGACGGAGGGGACGTTCGCGTGGCCGCTGACGACGAGCAGGCTGAACAGGCCGAGCAGGACGGCCCGTCCGGCATCGCACAGGATCATCAGGCGGCGCCGGTCCATGCGGTCGGCGAGCGTTCCGCCCCAGATCGAAGTGGCACCGGCGACGAGCAGCTGCACCGCGCCGATGGCGCCCGCGTAGGCCGCCCTGCCGGTGATGGCGAGGATCAGCAGCGGGTAGGCGACCTCGACGGACTCCTTGCCGATGGACGCGAGGAAGCGGCTGATCCACAGGGCCTGGAAGTCGCGGTTGCGGATGAGGGGAACGTCCGCATCGGGCACGGTGCCGACAGCGGTCGGCTCGGTCGGCGTCTCGGATCGGGTCACGGGCGGGTCTCGCCTTCTGTGCTGCCGGTGTGCCCGTGACGGGCGAGCGCCCGGCCCGCCTCGCGGGCGACGGCGGCGACCTGGGGTGCGGTCAGCATCGACCAGTGGTCGCCGGGAACGGGCCTGATCTCGATGGACGAGTGCAGGGGTGCGAGCCCCCGCCGGATTCGAGCCGCGTCGGCGGGGCGCGCCGCCGCCGTGAGGACGACGGCGGGGCAGGGCACCGGCCGCGGCCGGTGGCGCAGCAGCGCGCGGATACGGGAGAGGAAGATCCGGCGCATCCGGGGCGCGCGGGCCAGTTTCGCCCCGAACGTGCCGCGTCCGAGCAACACGTCCGCCTGGAGGCGCAGTTGGGCGGCGAGGAAGGCCGGGTCGGTGGCCACGGGCCGTCCCTTCCGGTCGGGCGCGTACCCGTCCAGGCACAGCAGCACGTCCACCCGCTCCCCCGCGTCGGTGAGCTGCCGCGCGGCCTCCTGGGCGACGACGGCGCCGAAGGACCAGCCGCCGAGCGTGTACGGGCCTTCCGGCTGCACGGCGCGCAGCGCGGCGACGTGCCGCTCGGCGATCTCCCCGACGGACGCGCCGAGAGCGTGCTCGCTCTCCAGCCCGTACACCGGCCGGCTGGTGTCGAGCGCGGCGGCCAGCTCCCGGTATCCGGCGGTGCTGTCCAGCGAGTCGGCTACCAGGAACACCGGGCGGCCCGCGCCCCGCCGCAGCGGGACCGTTCCCGGTGGCGTCGCCGCCTCGGCGGCCCGCTCGACGAGGGCGAGCAGGTTGCCGAAGGTCGGACGCGCGAGGAAGTCGGCCACCGGGACCGCGACGGAGGTGTGCCGTCGTACGTCGCCCATCAGGACCACCGCCGTGAGGGACTCCCCGCCGAGCGCGAGGAAGTCGTCGTCGGCACGGGCGCCGGTCGTGCCGAGGGCGGAGCACCAGAGTCGTTCGACGGTGCGCGTTGCTCCGCCGCTGTCCCCTCCCGGTCCGGCCGGCTGCTGCGGGGCGGGTGAGGAGGTGTCCCTGTCGGCGGTGACAGCGGCATCGTCGTCCGGCTCCACCGGGTCGAAGGCCGGCACGGGCAGCGAGCGCCGCCGGGGCCGGGGCGTACCGGCGAGTTCCGCGAGGTCGATGTCGGCGCCCCGCTCCCACAGCGTGCCCAGGGCGCGCAGGAGTGTGACCTCGGCGCGGTCCGCGTCGCCGCCGATGAGCGGCAGGGTCGTGTGTGCCGGGTCCCACGCGGTGTGCCGGCGCAGCGCCCCGATCGTCGACGTTCCGGGGCCCAGCTCGACGTACAGGTCGCAGTCCGCGTCGAGGAGGGCGGTCAGGCCGTCCTCCAGGCGTACGGTGCCCCGCAGTTGGGCCGCCCAGTAGTCGGGCGTGCGCAGGTGCTCGGGGTCGGCCCAGGTGCCGGTGGTGTTGGCCACCATGCGCAGCGCCGGTGGCTGGGCGGGCACGGCGGCGAAGGCGGCGCGCAGGGCGTCGGCCGCCTCCGTCATGGCGGAGGAGTGGAAGGCGTGCCGCACTTCCAGGGGGCGTACGTCGAGCCCTGCGAGGGTGTCGCTGTCCAGCAGCCGGTCCATGGCGGCGCTGGGGCCGGACAGGACGGTGCGGCCCGGCCCGGCGACCGCGACCTCGACACCGGCGTGGGCCTCGCCCAGGCGGTGGGTCAGTTCGGCGGCGGACGCGGTGACGGCGGCCATCCGGCCGGGCGCGGTGTCCCGCATGGCGGTGGCCCGGGCGTGCACCAGACGGGCGCCCTGCTCGGGGGTCCACACCCCGGCGAGGACCGCGGCCGTGTACTCGCCGATGCTGTTGCCGAGCAGGGCGCTCGGCGTCACACCGACGTCCATGAGGCGGCGGCCGAGCGCGTGCCCGAGCGCGAGCAGCCCGAGCTGCTGGTGCACCGTGTCCTCGAACCACCCGGGCGGTGCGGCCTGTTCGTCGACGACGGGGGCGAGGTCGACCCCGCACACGTCGCGCACCGTCTCCCGCCAGGTGTCGAAGGCGGCACGGAAAGAGGGCTGCAGCCGGTACGCGGCGGCGCCCGCCGCATCCGTGAGGGTGCCCTGGCCCGGCAGCAGGAAGGCGACCCGGTCGAGGCCCGCACCCGGTACGGCCGGTGCTGCCGCGCGCAGGGCGGGGGCCGCGCTCGCGGGGCTGTCGGCGACGACAGCCTGGCGCCAGGGGTGGCGTGGACGGTCGGCGAGGGTCCGGGCGGCCTGCGCGAACAGCTCGTCGCCGGTCGCCCCGTCCCGCGTGGGCGTCCTCGCGCTCTCCTCGTGCGCGGCGTCGGACTCGAAGAGGTCTGCCAGCTCTTCGCGCAGGGCGTCACGCGAGCGTGCCGAGGTGCCGGACACGGCGAGCAGCCGGGCCCCGCCGCGCGTGGCGGTGGGCACGGCCCGCACCGGGGACTCGGCCAGCACCACATGGGCGTTGGTGCCGCCGACCCCGAAGGAGCTGACGGCGGCGAGCCGGGGCCGGTGTCCTTCGGGCTCGGGCCACGGGGCGTGCCGCGCGGACACCTTGAAGGGGGTCTTGTCCAGGCCGAGCAGCGGGTTGGGCCGCTGGTAGTGGAGGGTGGGGACGAGTTCGCCGTGTTCCAGCATGAGCAGCGTCTTGATGAGTCCCGCGACGCCGGACGCGGAGCCCGTGTGCCCGATGTTGCTCTTGACGGCTCCGATCCAGCAGCTGCCCACCGCATCGGTCGAGGTGCGGAACGCGTCGGTGAGCGCCTGGAGTTCGACCGGGTCGCCCATCTTGGTGGCGGTGCCGTGCGCCTCCACATAGCCGATCTCGGCCGGGTCGATACCGGCCGTCTTCTGCGCGAGCAGGATCGCGTCGCGCTGTCCGGCGAGGGACGGCGCGGTGTAGCCGATCTTGTCGCTGCCGTCGTTGTTGAGGGCGGTGCCGAGCAGCACACCGGCGATGTGATCGTCGTCGCGCAGGGCGTCGTCGAGCCGCTTGAGGACGACGATGCCGACCCCCTCGCCGGGCACGGTGCCCCGCGCCTCCTCATCGAAGGGCCGGCAGCGCCCGTCCGGCGAAAGGATGCCGCCTTCCTGGTACATGTAGCCCCATTCGCCCTGCCGCGTCAGGGACACTCCTCCGGCGAGGGCCGCGTCGCACTCGTACGCCAGCAGGCTCTGCACCGCCGTGTGAACGGCCGTGAGCGAGGTGGAGCAGGCGGTCTGCACGGTCACGGCCGGGCCGCGCAGCCCCAGTTTGTACGCGGCGCGGGTGGTCAGGAAGTCCGGCCGGCGGCCGATCATCTGGGCCAGTGCGTCCACGTCGTCGCGCTCGGGCAGGACGGGCCCCTCGGATCCGGCGTAGAGGCCGATCCAGCCGCGGAAGCGGGCCGGGTCGAGGGCCGCGTCGTCCAGCGCCGCGGCGGCGCATTCCAGGAACACGCGGTGCTGCGGGTCGAGCAACGCGGCCTCGGCGCGGCTGTAGCCGAAGGCACGCCAGTCGAATCGGCGGGAGCCGTCGAGCACGCCGCGTGCCGCCACGTAGTCGGGGTGCCACGCCAGGTCGGGGTCCACGCCGGCCGCGACGAGGTCGTCGCGCTTGAACTGGGTGATCCCTTCGGCGCCGGAGCGCAGCCCGCCCCAGAAGGCGCGCACGTCCGGCGCGCCCGGGTAGCGGCAGGCCATGCCGACGACCGCGATCGCGGTCTCGGAGTCGTAGGGGTGGGACTGGGTGCTCATATGCGGCCCCCCGTGCCGGGGCGGCGGGTGCGTCGGCGGGCGGCGGCGCGGGCGTCGAGGTCGCTCGCGGCGTTCGCCGCTGCCGCCGGCTGTTCGTCGCGGCGTTCGACCAGGCGCGCCATGGCGCCGACCGTGGTGCTCTCGAACAGGCGCTGGATGGGCGGTTCGGTGCCGAAGGCCCGGCACAGCTCGGCGTGCAGGGTGACGAGTTTCAGCGATGTGCCGCCGCAGTCGAAGAAGTTGGCGTCGCCTCCCGGCATCCGGTCCGGGTCGAGACCGAGGACGGACGCCCAGATCGCGGCGACGCGTTGTTCGACGTCGGAGGCGGGGGAAGTGCCGGGGGCATCGGCCGCGACCGCGGGTGCGGTCGTCTCCTCGGCCCGCATGGCGCCCTCCGGGACGCCGAGCGATGCCGCGAGCCGCGCCAGGGTGGTCCCGCTCTGCTCGGCGAACGCCGCGAGGAACGCCGGGTACAGGCGCGCCAGTTCGCGTACGGCGTCGGCCGAGAGCCGGTCGCCCCGGTACACGAGCTCCCCGCTCAGCCGCTCGCCCGTCACGGTCAGGCCGACGGTCAGGGCGAACTTCCCGTACGTCGCGCTGCCCTGTGTGCCCTCCAGGGCCGACAGGGTCGCGTCGCCGATGCGCGGCGGGGTCTCCGCACGCGTCTGCGGAGCGAGCACCACGTCGAGGTACGGGGTCGCGCCCGCGCTGCGGGGCGGGTTGAGGGCTTCGACGACGTGCCCGAAGGGGACGTTCGCGTCCTCCAGGGCGTCGAGGACACTGTCGCGGACCGCTTCGAGGAGCTCGCCGACCGTCGTGTCCTCACCACAACGGGAGGGCACGACCACGGTGTTGAGGCAAGGGCCGACGACCCGCGCGAATCCGTCGCCTTCTCGCGTGTTCACGGGGAACCCGAAGGTCAGGGCGGTGTCACCGGTGACACGGTGCAGCAGCGCGGCGAGCGCGGCGGAGGCCACCATGAACCACGACATACCCAGGCGTTCCTGGAGGGGGCGCATCCGCCGCAGCAGGCCGTCGGGCAGATCGAGCGGCACGGTGCCGTGCGGCTCGGGCGCCGCCGGTGCGGCCAGGGCGAGCCGGCTGGGGGCGTCGCTCAGCCTGTCGGTCCAGCGGGCGAGCGCTTCGGGGTCGGGCCGCTCGGTGACGGCGGCCAGCTCCCGGAACTGCGGCCCGGGCGCACCAAGCGGGCCGGTTCCGCCCGCTTCGTATTCCTCGCGCAGATCCTCCAGCAGGACCGGCAACGACCCGGCGTCGAAGATGATGTGATGCGCTGTCAGGGCCAGGACCTGTCCGTCGGGACCGTCGATCAGCCTTGCGCGCAGCAGCGGTCCCGCCACGAGGTCGAAGGGGTCGGCGGCAGCGGCCCGCAGCAGGGCCGCGAGATGCTCCTGCCCGTCGGCCCGCCGGGTCCCGATCTCCGGCCGCCAGGGCCCGCCGACGAGCTGGCGCAGCCCGTCCGCGCGCCGGGCGAACGTGGTCCGCAGCGCCTCGTGCCGCGCCACCACCCGCTCCAGGGCGGCGGCGAGCCGATCCGTGTCGAGGTGCCCGTCCACCCGCCAGGCGAACGGCACGTTGTAGAGCCCGGGTTGCGGATCGAGGGTCTCGGCGAGCCAGATCTGCTGCTGGAACGCGGTGGCCTCGATCTCCTGCGGAGCAGGGACCGGCTGGGCGGCCGGGCTCTGTTCGCCGGGCTCCGCCTCGGTGTCGATGCGTGCGGCCAGATCGGCGAGGACCGGGGCGCGGAACAGATCCCGCAGCCTCAGCCGCACACCCAGGCGTTCCCGGATCCGGGCGACCAGCGTGACGCCGCGCAGCGAGTGCCCGCCGAGATCGAAGAACGAGGCGTCCCGCGAGGTCACGGGGACCTCCAGGAGCTCCGACCACATCGCGGCCAGCGTCCGCTCGGTGGGCGTGCGCAGGTCTTCGACCTGCGGTGCCGAGCCGTCCTGTTCCGGCTGCGAGGTGAGGAGTTCGAGCATGCGGGCCCGGTCCGCCTTGCCGGTGGAGCCGATCGGCAGCTCGTCCAGGACCAGCCAGCGCGCCGGGATCATGTACTCGGGCAGCCGCTCGGCGAGGCGGGCGGACAGGGCGCCGGGCAGGTCCTGGCGGGCCACGGCGGTGCTCGCGTCGGGCAGGACGCAGGCCGCCAGATTGCTGTCGTCGGTCTTCTCGACGAAGGCGGCCTCGACGAGACCGGTGGCCACGGCGGCGCGCTCGACCTCCTCCAACTCGATGCGGAAGCCGCGCAGCTTGACCTGCCGGTCGCGCCGGCCGAGCATCTCCAGCTCTTCGTCGGGCAGCAGGCGCGCCAAGTCGCCGGTGCGGTAAAGGCGTTCGCCGGTGCCGGGTACGGTGACGAACCGCTCGGCGGTCAGCTCCTCGCGGTGCAGGTAGCCGAGCGCCACCCCCGGCCCTCCCAGGCAGAGCTCCCCCGGCTCGCCGGCCGACACCTGCCGCAGCTCGTCATCAAGGACGTACGCGGTGGTGCGCTGCAGTGGGCCGCCGATCGGGATGCGCTCACGCCCGGCGAGGCTCTCCTCGGTGCACAGGAACCAGGTGGCGAACGCCGTCGCCTCGGTGGGCCCGTACCCGTTGACCAGGCGCCGTGGCCCGCCCGCGGCGAGCACCCGGCGCGTGGCGGCCAGGTCGAGCTGCTCGCCGCCGACGACGAGGGTGCGCAGGGTGGAGAAGGCGTCGGGCAGTTCCCAGGCGGCGGTGTGGAACAGCGACGTGGTCAGGAACATGACAGCTATGCCCTGGTCGCGGACGAGCGCGACCCATTCGTCCAGGGCGAGGTCGGTGACGGTGGGCAGCGGCACGACGGTGCCGCCCGCGCAGAGCGTCGACCAGATCTCGCAGGTCGTCACGTCGAAGGCCGGGTTGCAGGTGCTCGCCACCCGGTCGCCGGGCTCGATCGGGCAGTACTCGGCACCTTCCACCAAGCGCTCGACCGCGCGGTGCGGTACGGCGACGCCCTTGGGGCGCCCCGTCGAACCGGACGTGTACGTGACGTACAGCGGGTCCTCGCCGGACCGGGTGGCGAGCACCGGAGGCCGTCCGGCGTCGTCCCCACCGTCCGGGTGCAGTACGGGAGTCGAGGCCGGCACACGCGTCCGCTCACCGGCCACCGCGGCGACCGCACCCGACTCGGCCAGCAGCTCGGCGACCCGTTCGGGCGGCGCCTTGAGGTCGAGCGGCAGGTACGCGGCACCGGCGCGGGCGATGCCGAGGAACGCCACCACTAGGTCGGCGGAGCGGGGCAGGTCCACGGCCACGAGGTCACCGGGCCCCACGCCGCGGCCCGCGAGCGCGGCGGCGAGCCGCCCGGAGCGCTGCCACAGCCGCGCATACGTCAGACGGGTGCCGGTCACCGGGTCGTGCACGGCGGGTTCGGTCGGCCGGCGGCGCACCCAGCGCTCCACCAGGGCGGGCACACCCGAGGTCTCGGCGAGCCGGGCGCGGTCGATCTTGCCGTTGGTGGTGAGCGGGAGGCGCGGCAGCGTCACCACGTCGTCGGGCACCAGATAGGACGGCAGCTCGTCCCGCAGGGCACGGCACAACGCCACGACATCGACGCCCGATCCGTCCCCCGATCCGTCCTGCGCTCCGTCTTCGAGAACGACATAGGCCGTCATCCGGCCACCACCGTCTCCGTCCTTGTCGACGACGACCGACGCCTGGGCGACGGAGGGCTGCCGCACCAGCGCCGCCTCCGTCTCCCCCGGTTCGATGCGGAACCCGTTGACCTTGACCTGGCGGTCGGCGCGCCCCACGTACCGCAGGTCACCGGCCGCGTCCTTGCGAGCCAGGTCCCCGGTGGCGTACATCCGCTCGCCCCGCTCGCCGAACGGGTCGGGCAGGAACCGCTCCCGGGTCAGTGCCTCGTCGCCCGCGTACCCGGCGGTGACATGCGCCCCGGCCACGTACAGCTGCCCGGTCTCCCCGTCCGTGACGGGCCGCAGCTCCTCGTCGAGGAGGTACACGCGGGTGTGGTCCATCGGGCGGCCGATGGGGATGTCCCCGTCCACCGGCGGCCCGGGGTGGATGCGGTGGCGGGTGGCGAAGGTGGTGGTCTCGGTCGGGCCGTAGCCGTTGTAGAGGGTGATCCCGGGGCAGGCGTCGACGACACGGCGCACCGCGTGTGCCGGAACCACGTCACCGCCGGCCCACACCTCACGGGCACCGTTCAGACATCCCGGGTCGCCGGTGGCCAGCGCCCCGAACAGGCCCGCGGTGAGCCACAGTGCGGTGACCCGGCCACTGCCCACCAGGCGTCGCAGGAGCGGGGCGTTGATCTCCTCGGGGGCCACCACGACGCGGCCGCCGGACAGCAGCGGCACCCAGATCTCGTACGCGGAGGCGTCGAAGGCGTGCGGCGAGTGGAACAGGACCCGCTCGTGGGCGCCGCCGCGCCACACGCGGTCGAGCGCCAGGGCGAGCAGGTTGCGGTGCGTGACCCGCACCCCCTTGGGGATGCCCGTGGACCCGGAGGTGTGCATGACGCACAGCACGTCGTCGGCCCCGGGTGCCTCGGCGCCCGGCTCGTCGACGGCGGCGTCGTACGGCGGTTGCACTCCGTCGGACATGCCGTCGGCCACGTCGCCCTCGCCGATCAGCACGGTGCGCCGCCCCGCCGCCACGGGGTGCTGCTCGGTGCTCGCGTCCACCACCAGCAGCACGCAGTCGGAGCCGTCGAGGATCGCGCCCAGCCGCGCCTCGGGAGAACGCGCGTCGAGCGGCACATAGGCGGCGCCCGTCTTCGCGAGGGCGAGCAGGGTCACCACAACGGCGGCGGACCGCTCGACCAGCACGCCGACGCGGCCGCCGCGACGGGCGCCGTGGGCGACGAGACGCCGGGCTAGAGAATCGGCACGGGCGTTCAACTCCGTGTAGGAGAGCCGGTGTTCACCGTTCGGCCCGTACTCGACTGCGACCGCGTCGGGTGTCTCGGCGACCTGCTTCTCGAAGACCTCGCTCAGACCGCTGTCCGGAATCGGTATCTCCGGCACGTCGGTCGCTGCGAGCGCGCCAGCGCTCCCGTGCACCTCGCTCAGCCTTTCCATGACAGCCTTTCCGTGACGGTTGTGCCCGGCGACGGCCAAGCACACCGGACTGGCCTTCGGCGCACGATGCGCGAGGCCTGGACATGTGGGATGAGAACTCAGGCCTCAACGGCCCAGTGGGACAAGAAGGATCGCGAACGCCGAACCGGACAGGAGCCGGGGTCGAAGCCGATCGCAGTCGTGTGTCGTGTCGTCGTGTGTCGTGTCAGGGAGGGGCCGCGTCACAGCACGGCCGGCCACCCGTTGGTCTCCTGCACGGACGCCGTTGTCCGATTGCGCCCCGGCGGACGTATCGCCGGCTCCCCCATGTGCTCGCTCCCCCCACAGCATTCAAGCCACAACATTCAAGATCACGAAGAGGCCTCCAATCTACGAACGGGCACTCACCGGGGGCAAGAAGGGTCCGGCTTCTGGCTGGAAAAGTCGCCAACCCCTACCAGGCATAAGCTTTTGACCTGCGGTGACATCCATAGCGCCGGAAACTGAAGGGCACGACGGGACCCAGCCGTGACTGATTTCCATCCCCGGACGCCAAGGGAGCGGACCAGCCATGCCGGCCCGCAGGTGCCCATCCGTTCCGCCAGTCGGGCAGCCGCACGACCTCCCCTTTCCCGCGCAGCAAAACGGCCTGTTTCCGCCCGGCGAAGACGAACAGGCGATGAACTGACGCGCGACAGAACCCCCTCTCACCTGCGACGATTCCCCAGGGGCATCACACGATGCGAATATCGCGCTTGATCACGTCATGGGCCTGAGCCAAGATCCCTGTGAGCGGCAGGAAACATGCCTGATACACGGGGGGGCATTCCCAGGCGTTCCGCTCTCTCTGCGCGAATTCGCGACTCCCCCCATTCGGGCTTCCGGCTTTATTCCAACGGGGGAAGCATGCCTCACCAGCTCTACGCATATCAGCGCAAGGAATTGACTGAACCCGACTGGCAGCGCATACCCGGGTGGCGCCGTACAACGTCACAGCAATGGCGGGACGCATGGCCGAGCTGATTGCGAGCGTGACCGCGTGACCACCCTCATCGTCGGAGCCGGGCTCGCCGGGCTCACCGCCGCCACCGCACTCGCCGATGCGGGACGGCAGGTGACGGTACTGGAGGCCCGCGACCGGGTGGGCGGCCGTACCCACGGCATCGAAGCGGCCCCGGGCCAGTGGGCGGACGCGGGCGCCGCCTACCTCGGCGAGCGTCACACCGAACTGAAGTCCCTCATCGCCCGCCTGGGCCTGGTCACCACGCCCACCACCACCGACGGCCGGAGCAGGTTCTCCCTCGGCGGCGGCCCACAGGGCAGCGAAGGCCGCTTCCCGCCCCTGAGCGCCGTCGCCCTTGGGCAGTTGTTCGATGCCCTGGACGAGGTGACCCGATCGGTCCGCACCGACGCTCCGTGGCTCACGCCGGACGCCGAGCGCCTGGACCGGATCAGCGCGGCGGAATGGGTCGGGCAGCATGTCGACCACGCCGACGCCCGGCTGTTCTTCCCACTGTTCCTGGGCGAGATGATGGCCGCCGACCCGGCCGACGTGTCCGTCCTGCACATGGCCTTCTATCTGAAGTCCGGCGGCGGCATCCGCTATCTCAACGCGTTCGCGGGCGGCGCGCAGGAGGACCGGGTCGACGGGGGCGCCCATCGGCTGAGCGAGTTGCTCGCCGCCAAGCTGGGGGACCGGGTCCTTCTCGGGGAGCCCGCGCGCGTGGTCGAGGAACACGGCTCCACGGTGCGCGTGCACACCGACCGGGGTGTCCACGAGGCCGACTCCCTCATCGTCGCCGTGCCCCCGCTGCTCGCCGACGCCATCGAGTACCGTCCGGGGCTGCCCTTCCGTCGCGCCGGTTCCACCACGGTCCCGGGCTGCGCCGTCAAGGTGCACCTCGTGTACCCGCGCCCGCTCTGGCGTGATCACGGGCTCTCCGGCTGGTCGGTGAGTGCCGATGGCCCGCTCCTGTCCACGGTGGACGACTCCCCGCCCGGCGACGGCGTCGGCATCCTGACCGGCTTCGTCACGGGACGCGAGGCCGTTCGGTTCGCGCAGGGGCGTACGCGCGTGCCGAGCGGATCAGCCTGGCCGCATATCCTCCGCCCGCGGCACCGGTGAATCCGAGCCGCGCGGTGCCCGCGGTGCCGCGTGACAGGGCGACGGCATCGGCGCAGGCGTCGTTCAACCCTTCGTGCAGCGGCCACAGTCTGTCGATCAGAAGCTTTCCCAGGGCGGTCATCCGCACATGCCGGCTGCTCCGCTCGAAGAGCTGGCCACCGACCTTCTGCTCGGCATCCCGCAGCAGGCGACTCACCCGCGACTGCGAAATGCGCAGCTTGCTGCCCGTCCGCCCGAAATGGAGCTGCTCGCTGAGGGTGATGAGGCATTCGATTTCACGCAGTTCAAGCACGTTTGCCCCTTGTCTGTGGAACCAATGGGACCAGCGCTGTCGGCGCGAGCAGAACGGACAGACCACGGACGCCGTCACGGCCACGACGTGAGCCATAACCATGGAAACACCGGCCGACAGGGCCGAGACAATTGTCCGAGAAATTCTGTAAAGTCCGTCCCGAACTCTTTATCATGGCTGCTCCGTTCATGGCGAGTGGTCCTGCGATACCCCTCCCATGCAATCACGCCACCTCAATCGGCCCCGGCTCCACCGTGACCAGGCTCCCCGGAATCGGCCGATCCATCGGGGCACCGCCGACGACGGCGCACACGAGGCGTCCAGGCCGCAAATACCGGATCACAGAGGAAGCACCAAACGCATCGGTTGGCACAATTTCACCGCCCCGCCAAATTCAACTCCCGACAGAAATTACCCAACCCATTTAATTCGTAGAGAATCGGGCGAAAAACTTTGGCCTGAACATGATGATCTTCGACGGCTAATCCAGGCAGGGCCGGCCGGGGCACCTCGCATTCCCTGCCGGCCATCAGCCCCAGAGCCCGGCCTCGCGCGGCTCTCCCCCGCATGCCGGCTCACTCACCACGGCGGAAGGGCCAGCCCCTCACCCCAGCCGCGCGCAACCCCTCAACACACCCACCGCACTCCATTCGGAACGTAAATCCGCCCACATCCCCCACCTCGGTGATGGTGAGCACGTTCTCGACGGGCAGCGGGAACGGCGCGTCCAGGTACCGTTCGGGCATGGGCACATATGTGTCCACGGCGTCGAGCAGCGCGCCGACCGCCTCGGTCCAACGCGGCTCGCCCGCAAGGGCCTTGAACCCCGAGACCCGTACGACGGGCACGGAGTCTCCTCCGTATCCGCGCGAGGAGAGCAGCTCGCGGGCCTCCAGCTCGACCAGGTCGGTCAGCTCTTCGTTCCCCTCGTCCGCCTTGTTGAGCGCGACCACGATGTGGTCCACCCCCACGTGACGGGCGAGCAGGACGTGCTCCGCGGTCTGCGGCATGATCCCGTCGAGTGCGGAGACCACGAGGATCGCGCCGTCGAGTTGGGCGGCGCCGGTGACCATGTTCTTGACGTAGTCGGCGTGACCCGGCATGTCGACGTGCGCGTGGTGGCGGGTGCCGGTCTCGGACTCGACGTGCGCGATGTCGATGGTGGTGCCGCGGGCGGCCTCCTCCGGGGCCCGGTCGACCAGGTCGATCCGGTTGATCCGGTCGAACGGCACGAACGTGCCGCTGCCGCGCTCGGCGAGCACTTTGGTGATGGCGGCGGTCAGGGCCGTCCTGCCGTGGTCGACGTGGCCCATGGTGCCGATGTTGAGGTGGGGCTTGGTGCGTACGTATGCCGTCTTGGGCATGGCTGAATGTCCCTCGCGTGGTCGCGGAGCTGTGCTCGGACCCCTCGATACGGCCGACCCTCCCCGTGCGGGGTCCGCCGGACTGTCCGGGAAGGGTCAGCTTCGGGCGCCACCGAGGGACGCTGCGACTGCGGAGGCCGTTGTGATGACGGCAGCCTTCGGCGTGTCCGCGCCCGCGGAGGGCGCTGCGAGGAAGGCGTACCTGGACATGTCGCCGATCATCCCTGGTGGGCGGGGAGGCGTCGAATGGTTTTCGGCGGGCGGAAGTCGGGGCGTCGGGCGCCGCCCACAGGTGCTTCGACGCCCCGCGCACGGACAGCGGCGACAGGCGTTCGCGCTCGGCCGCCGCTGTGGCGCGTACCGCGCCCGGGTCGGTGTTGGCGTCCTCGCGCAGGCCGGCTCTTACACCGGGCATCCGTCGGCGTCGGTTAGTCTCCCCGAATGCTCGCCCCCGCCGTCCGCCCGTCCCCCGGCCTCGCCGCCCGCTGCGCGAGAGCAGTGCTCTCGCCGTGGGCGCGGCTCGGGCTGCTCGTCGTGGTGCTCGCGGCCGCAGGGGGTGCCGTGCTGGTGCTGCAGCCCCAGCGGCTGCTCGCCGACGGCTGGCCGCCGCAGGTGGGCGGGGCCGGCGCGGTGGTGCTCTTCGCGGTGGCGTACGGGCTGTGCACGGCGGCGTTCGTGCCGCGCCCGATCCTCAATCTGGCCGCCGGGGCCCTCTTCGCCACCTGGGCCGGATTCGCGTCCTCCCTCGCGGGCACCGTGCTGGGCGCAGGCATTGCGTTCGGGCTCGGCCGGGTGCTCGGGCAGGACGCGCTGCGGCCCCTGTTGCGCGGGCGCTGGCTGAGGGCGGCGGACGGCCAGCTGTCGCGGCACGGGTTCCGCTCGATGATGGCGATCCGGCTGTTCCCCGGCGTGCCCTTCGCCGCCGCCAACTACTGCGCGGCGGTCTCGCGCATGGGCTGGGCGCCGTTCCTCCTCGCGACCGGCCTCGGCTCGGTCCCCAACACCCTCGCGTACGTCGTCGCGGGCAGCAGCGCCTCGTCGCCGACCTCGCCCGCCTTCCTGATCGCGATGGGCTTCATCGTGCTGAGCGGAGCCGCGGCCGCCGCGGTGGCCTGGCGCAAGCGCCACCGGCTGCGGTAGCGGTAGCGGCAGGGCGGAGCCGACGTACGGCCGCCCTCGCGGGGAGCCCCCCTGTTTCGCCGTACCGGCCGCGCTTCCCCCACGCCTCGTAGTGTCAACCATCCGTTAACCCACGGCCGTTACCGTGCCCTCGATCCGCGCAAGATCTCCGGTGCAGCCGTGCTGCCCCGGCGCTCCGGCCGGTCCCCGTCGTGCCCACCGGCCGCGGCCCCCGACCCTCTTGGATGGCACAGCAACCCATGTCTTGGTTCGAATCGTTCATACTCGGGCTCGTCCAGGGGCTGACGGAGTTCCTGCCCATCTCCTCCAGCGCGCATCTGCGGCTGACCGCGGCCTTCGCGGGCTGGCAGGACCCGGGTCCGGCGTTCACGGCGATCACGCAGATCGGCACCGAGACGGCCGTCCTCATCTACTTCCGCAAGGACATCGCGCGGATCGTCTCTGCCTGGTTCCGCTCGCTCACCGACCGCTCCCTGCGCGATGACCACGATGCGCGGATGGGCTGGCTCGTCATCATCGGTTCGATCCCGATCGGGGTGCTCGGCATCGTCCTGAAGCACCAGATCGACACCTCCTTCCGCGATCTGCGGGTGATCGCCACCACCCTGGTCGCGATGGGCCTCGTGCTGGGCATCGCCGACCGGCTCGCGGCCCGCGACGAGTCGGGCGGCCGCCACCGGGCCGCCAAGGAGCGCAAGTCGTTGCGCGAACTCAGCACCAGGGACGGCCTGATCTACGGCATCTGCCAGGCCATGGCCCTCATCCCGGGCGTCTCGCGCTCCGGCGCCACCATCAGCGGCGGCCTCCTCATGGGCTACACCCGCGAGGCGGCGGCCCGTTACTCCTTCCTGCTCGCCATCCCCGCCGTACTGGCCTCGGGGGTCTTCGAGCTGAAGGACGCGGGCGGCCCGGGTCAGGCTCCGATGCTTCCGACGCTCTTCGCCGCGGTCATCGCCTTCGGCGTGGGGTTCGCGGTGATCGCGTGGTTTATGAAGTTCATCTCCAGCAAGAGCTTCATGCCCTTCGTGGTCTACCGCATCGTGCTCGGCATCGCCCTGTTCGTCCTCATCGCCGCGGGCACCCTCAGCCCGGACGCGGGCGGCGGCCTCTAACTCGCGCCATTCGTAAGGGAGTTGAGCCACAAGCAAGGGGATCCGTACGGGAGTTGCCTCCGTCAGCCCGCCGACGACTCCGGGCCGTCCCCCTTCAGCTCCTCCGCGCGCAGCGCCAGGTCCTGGAGCACGTCGGCCGATGTCACGTCCTGCTCGCCGGAGTCGTGGACCTGGGCGAGCGCCACGAACGCCAGGCTGAACGCGGCGACGAGCTGGCGGATGGCCCCGCCGACCTCCCTGGCCACGAGGGCGGCCATCTCCTGCGGGGTGGCGTCGGCCGGGATCTCGATGTGCGGCATCGTCTCGTTGAGCAGAGCGGTGACGATGCCGATCTCCGTGTCCCGGGCGCCCCGTTCGGCGTCCGCCTCGATGCGGCGGCGGTAGTCCCCGGCCTCGGTGAGAATGCCGATCACTCGCTTGAGAACCTCGCTCTGCTCCATGCCGCGAGGATAGGCGGCGACGTCCGCCCCGGTGCCGGGCAACGCCCCGACCGAGCCGGGCAGTTGTCGCGCCGGTGCGGCCACCTGTCCGGATTCCGCCCCCGGGAACCGCTTCATATCGGCCTCCTCACCTCCCTCAACTGCCTCATGTTGGCTGAGAGTTCCCACTCCGTGGCGCTGGGTCACCTGATGGCCGTAGGCTTCTCCCCATGCCCCCGACTTTCGACCGCCGCTCCCTTCGCCCTGCCGACGTGGTGAACGCGGAGATCCGCTCGCTGTGGGAGCGGTCCGACGGGCGCCTCTCGCCCGAAGAGGAGGAGCGCTACCACTGGCTCCTGGTCGAGTGGGCCGCGGCCGTACGCGATGACGCCGCCCAGGCGGCCTGACATCGGGCGGGCCAAACGTCCCACAGCCTGTGATCTTGCCCACCACCCCACCGCTCCCACCTGGGGTTCGGCGCATTTGGCCGGGTCGGTTGTCCGACCGGCCCCGTAGCCTGGTCGCATGTCCTCCTCCTCCGAGCGGCCCGGCCCCGCGCCGTCCGACCTGAACGCCGCCAACGACGCCATCCGTGCGCTCGTCGACGGCGCGGACGGGCACTGGCCCGCGGAGGAGTACGAGCGGCTGCTCACCGAGTGGGCCGCGGCGGTGGACGAAAGCACCCCCGTGGCAGCGGGAGCCGCCTCGCGTCGGCGGGCCTGAGCCCCGCGAATTCCAGTTGCTGTGGCCCTGGTCACGGTGTTGGAGTGGCCGGATGCACACCAACACGCCGCACAGCGGCACCGATGACGAGTTGCTCGCGATCTTCGACCGGCAGATACGGCAGAACGCCCTGCCGGACGGCCTTGGCGCGACGATCGAGCGGACCGGCGACGTCGTACGGCAGGTGGGTCCCGGCCATGTGTGGAACGGCATCCTCTGGTCGGACCTGACCGCGGCGACCGCGGACGCGGAGATCGCGGCCCAGGCCCGCCACTTCGCCTCGCTCGGCAACGAGTGCGAGTGGAAGCTGTACGCCCACGACCGCCCCGCCGACCTCGGGCAGCGCCTGCGCGCGGCCGGATTCGAGGCCGAGCCAGAGGAGACCCTCATGGTCGCCCGGGTCGCGGACCTCCCCCTCGACGTGGAGCCCGCCGACGGCATCACCCTGCGCCCGGTGACCGACACGGCCGGGGTGGACCTCATGACGCACGTCCACGAGCGGGCCTTCGGCAACGACTCCTCCGCGCGTGTCAGGGAACGCCTCCTCGCCCAGTTCGCCGAGGCCCCCGACACCATCACGGCGGTCGTTGCCATGGCCGGGGACGTGCCGGTGAGCGCGGCCCGCATGGACTTCCACCCCGGTACCGAGTTCGCCAGTCTGTGGGGCGGCGGCACCCTCCCCGAGTGGCGCGGCAAGGGGATCTACCGCGCCCTGATCGCCTACCGCACCCGCATCGCCGCCGAGCGCGGCTACCGCTACCTCCAGGTCGACGCGTCCGACCAGAGCCGCCCCATCCTGCAGCGCCTCGGCTTCACCCCGCTGACGGTGACGACGCCGTACATCCGCCGGCCGTAAGCGCGGGCGCGTTGTCCGCCGACCGTGAGAGCGGCGCCACATCGGGGAGCCGCGAGAGCCGACGGTCAGCCCTGGCCCTCGAACTCCTCGAACGCTCCGTGCCGGCCGGCCCCCGCCGCGAACCTCGCCGCTCCCCTGGTCGCCTCCTCCAGCGCGTGGGCGCCGTGGCGCACCTCGCCCAGCAGGGCTTCCGGTTCGCCGAGGCCCTCCTGTTCGAGCAGCGACATCCGGTCGTGGCGCAGGCACGTCTGCGGGAAGGCGGCGATCTCGGCGGCCAGCCGCTGCGCCGCGGCGAGGGCGGTGCCGGTGGGGACGACCCGGTCGGCGAGGCCGATGGCGTGGGCCTCGGCCGAGTCCACCGGCCGCCCGGTGAGAACCAGGTCCATGGCGCGGCCCGCCCCTATGAGCCTCGGCAGCCGTACCGTCCCGCCGTCGATCAGGGGCACGCCCCAGCGCCGGCAGAAGACGCCGAACACGGCGTCCTCCTCCATCACCCGCAGATCGCACCACAGCGCGAGTTCGAGGCCGCCCGCCACCGCGTGACCGGCGACGGCCGCGATCACCGGCTTGGAGAGCCTGAGGCGGGTCGGTCCCATCGGGCCGTCGCCGTCCTCGGTGACGGTGTTGCCGCGTTCGGTGCCGATGGCCTTCAGGTCGGCGCCCGCGCAGAATGTGCCGCCCTCGCCCCAGAGCACCGCCACCGAGGCCCCCTCGTCGGCCTCGAAGGCGCGGAAGGCGTCGGCGAGGGCCTTCGCGGTCGGGCCGTCCACCGCGTTGCGCACGCCGGGCCGCGAAAGGATCACCGTCGTGACCGGGCCGCGCCGTTCGCTGCGTACCGCCGGAGCCGTCTCATCAGTCATGGCGCCAGCGGTAGCACGGGGCGCCAACCAGCCACAAGTGCAGGGCTCTTGGCGTTCCGGGCTCGCTGGCACAGACTGAGCCGATGACGCAGCGCGTGGATCTCGGGACCCTGCTCGACCGCTTGGCCGTCGACGAACTCATCACCGGATATGCGGCGGCCGTCGACGACGGGGACTGGACCGCCTACCGCGCCCTGTTCGCCGCCGACGGCCGCGCGGACTACCGCCCGGCGGGCGGCATCGAGGGCTCGGCCGAGGAGGTGGCCCGCTGGCTCGCGGAGACCATGCGGCTCTTCCCGGTCCGCCAGCACCTGATCGCCAACCGGCTGCTGACCCTGCAGGACCTCGGCGGTTATCCGGGCGACCGGGCCGAGCTGCGCGCCGACTACCTCAACCCGATGTGCTTCGGCGCCAACGGCGACGGCACCCCGCCCGCCCCCGACTTCGAGTCCGGCGGCCGCTACGCCTTCTCGCTGGTCCGTACGGACGCGGGCTGGCGGCTGAGGTCGGTGACCGTGCACGAGAAGTGGCGACGGATGTCGGGGGCGCTCGCCGGGGAATGAGCGGCGGGCGGGACGCGCCGGGCGCCGGGCCGTCTGTGCGCGGCGGTCCCTGACCTGCACACTGGCAGGAGAACCCAACTGATCACGGGGGCGGGCAAGGAGGCGCTGCATGCGGATTCCGGTCGGCCGTCACACACCGCGTCAAAGCGATGCCCGGTGGCGCGGGGCGGCCGCGGTGCTCGCCGGGGCGCTGCCCTCCCTCGCCTTCCCGGCGCCTTCGCTGTGGTGGTTCGCGTACGTCGCCCTGGTGCCCTGGCTGCTGCTTGTCCGCTCCGCTGGCAGCGCCCGGCGGGCGGCGCTCGACGGGTGGCTCGGCGGCGTCGGGTTCATGCTCGCGGTGCACCACTGGCTGCTGCCGAGCCTCAACGTCTTCATCGTGGTCCTGGCCGGGCTGCTCGGGCTGCTCTGGGCGCCGTGGGGCATCCTGGTGCGCGCGACGCTGGGCTGCGGGCCCTCGGTCCCGCGCGCGCTGACCGCCGTCGCGGTGGTGCCCTCGGGATGGCTGGTGGTGGAGCTCGTCCGGTCGTGGCAGGGGCTCGGCGGGCCGTGGGGGCTGCTCGGCGCGAGCCAGTGGGAGGTCGCTCCGGCGCTGCGGCTGATGTCGGTGGGCGGGGTGTGGCTGGTGAGCCTGCTCGTGGTGGCGGTCAACACCGCCGTCGTCCTCTGTGTGGCGCTCCCCCCTGTACGTATCGCCATGGTGTCCGTCCTGGTGGTGTGCGCCCTCACCACCGGGGCCGTGTGGATGTGGGCGCCGCACATGGAGCGGGACGGCCGGATCAGGGTCGCCGTGGTGCAGCCCGGCGTGATCGAGAATGGTGACGTCCGGTTCGCCCGCAGCGAGGCGCTGACCCGTGCGCTGGCCGGGCAGCACGTGGACCTCGTCGTGTGGGGCGAGAGCAGCGTCGGACAGGATCTGGCGGCCCGCCCCGACCTGGCCGCTCGGATCGCGGCGCTCTCCAAGGACCTGGGCGCGGACATCCTGGTGAACGTGGACGCGCGCAGGTCCGACAAGCCGGGGATCTTCAAGAGTTCGGTCCTGGTGGGGCCCCGCGGCCCGACCGGGCAGCGCTACGACAAGATGCGGCTCGTGCCGTTCGGCGAGTACGTCCCGGCCCGTTCGCTGCTCGGCTGGGCGACCTCGGTCGGCAAGGCGGCCGGCGAGGACCGGCAGCGCGGCACGACGCCCGTGGTGATGACGCTGCCGGACGCGGTGCGGGTGGGGCCGCTGGTGTGCTTCGAGTCCGCGTTCCCCGACATGAGCCGCCATCTGGTGCGCGGGGGCGCCCAGTTGCTCATCGCGCAGTCGTCGACCTCGACGTTCCAGGACACCTGGGCGCCCGCCCAGCACGCCTCGCTTGCCGCGCTGCGCGCCGCCGAGACGGGCCGCCCGGCGGTCCATGCGACGCTGACCGGGATCAGCGCGGTCTACGGCCCCGACGGCGGCCGGATCGGCGCGTGGCTCCCCACCTCCGCCAGCACCTCGGCTGTCTACGACGTCCCGCTCGCCACCGGCACCACGCCCTATGTGCGGCTCGGCGACTGGGCGGTGTACTCGGCGCTCGCGGCGCTCGCCCTGTTCTGCGCGGCCGAAGGCGCGCGCGCTCTCAGGAAGCCTGCTCCAGGGCCTCCCGCACCACCCGCTCGCACAGCTCATGGGTCGCCAGCGCGTCCTGCGCGCTGATCGTCTTGCCCGCCCGTACGGCGTCGAGGAAGGCGTGGACGGACTGCTCGATGCCGCGCTGGCGGGCGACCGGCACCCAGTCGCCGCGGCGGCGCACGGTCGGCTGGCCCTTGTGGTCCACGACCTCGGCGAGGTTGAGGACCTGGCGCTTGGTGTCCTGCCCGGAGACCTCCAGGATCTCCTCGGCGGACCCGCTCATCCGGTTCATGGTGCCGATCGCGGTGAAGCCGTCGCCGGAGAGCTGGAGGACCACGTGCTCCAGCAGCCCGCGGCGGACCCGGGCCCGTACGACGGTGTGATCGATCGGTCCCGGCGCGAGGAAGCGCAGTGTGTCCACGACGTGGATGAAGTCGTCGAGCACCAGGGTGCGCGGGTCCTCGGGAAGCCCGACGCGGTTCTTCTGCATGAGGATCAGCTCGCGCGGATGGTCGGCGCACTGGGCGTAGCCGGGCGCGAGCCGCCGGTTGAAGCCGACGGCGAGGCTGACGCCGCGCTCCTCGGCGAGCGCCACCAGGTGCTCGGACTCGGCGAGTTCGTACGCCAGTGGCTTGTCGACATAGGTCGGCACGCCCGCTTCGAGCAGCCGGGCCACGATCGCCGGGTGCACCTCGGTCGGCGCGTGCACGAACGCCGCGTCGAGGTCCTGCGCGAGCAGCGCGTCGAGGTCGGTGTGGCACTGCGCGGCCGGGATGCGGTGGGTGTCGGCCACCTTCGCGAGGGTGGCCGGGGTGCGGGTCTGCAGATGCAGTTCCGTGCCCGGCAGCATGGTCAGAACTGGCAGATAGGCCTTCTGCGCGATGTCCCCGAGTCCGATGCATCCGACCTTCACGGGGTCTCCTGTCGCCGAGCGGTGTCCTGCTTCCTTGCCTGGTCAGCATACGTGCGCACGGGTGGCTGCCAGGTGGCGATGTCCGCGAAGGAGCGGAGCGCGACAGCGGGGCCGAGGGCGGAGACCGCGCTGATCAGGGCGTTGCGGACCGCGATGCCTGCCGGGTTGCGCAGCATGTTGAGCCGTGCGGTCCGCTCCGCCTTGCGGACGATGCCCATGGTGCGGGGCAGCCGCTCGGCGCTGTAGTGGGCGAGGCCGGTGGCGAGACCTCCGTACGGATCCGCGTGGTGGGCGAGGACGATGGCGTCCTCGATGGCCTGGTTGCCGCCCTGGCCCAGCGTCGGCGCCATGGCGTGGGCGGCGTCGCCGATGAGGGCGACCCGGCCGCGGTGGTAGGCGGGCAGCGCCTCGGCGATCCGGTGGACGTCGTTGCGCAGCACCGGGACGCCCTCGGCTGCTTCGAGGACGGCCGGGATCGGATCGTGCCAGGCGCCGAACAGCTTGTGCAGTTCGGCGAGTTCACCGTCGGGGGCTTGTCCGCCCTGTGGGGCCCTGGCCGCCGCGTAGGCGTAGACGCGGCCGTCCTTCAGCGGCTGGGTGCCCCAGATGCGGCCGGGCCCCCAGGTCTCGTGCGGAGCGAAGGGCCGGCCGTGGCCTGGCACCACGACGCGCCAGGTGGTGAATCCGGAGTAAGCGGTGCCGGGGTGGGCGGGGAACAGGGCCTTGCGCAGAGCGGAGTTGATGCCGTCGGCGCCGACGACCAGGTCCGCCTCGATGTCCCCGTCGGCGGTGCGTACCACGGCGGGGCGGTCGGCGGCCCCGGGGTCGGCCAGTTCCGCCGACTCGCCGGTGCGCAGGGCCCCTTCGGGGAGCGCGGCGGCGAGGGTGTCGATCAGGGTCGCCCGGTGCAGCAGGACCATCGGGCCGCCGAAGGCCTTGGCCGCGGCCTGCGGGTCGGTGCGCGAGAGCCAGCGGCCGCTCGGGGTGCGCAGGCCGCCCTCCCCCTGCCAGGCGGCGAGCGCCCTGATGGCGTCGCCGAGGCCGATGACGTCGAGGGCCCGCTGGGCGTTGGGAGCGAGGCCGATCCCCGAGCCGACCGGCTTCAGCTCCGCCGCCCGCTCCAGGACGGTGACCCGCCAGCCCCGCCGTACCAGGGCCACGGCGGCGGTGAGCCCGCCGATTCCGCCGCCCACGACCACCGCGCGAGGTGCCCCGTTGCCGCTGCATCCGTCCATGACGCCCCCTGTCGACTACGCCTGTAGTGAGAAGCTCACGGTACTACAGCCGTAGTGCACGGGATAGATTGATCCCATGGCCGCACGCACCCCGGGCACCTCGCGTGCCGAACTCATCGCCGACACGGCGCTCGCCCTGCTCACCGAGCGGGGCATGCGCGGGCTCACCCACCGGGCCGTCGACGAACTGGCGGGGCTGCCTCAGGGCTCGACCTCCAACCAGGCGCGGACCCGCCGGGCGCTGCTCGAAGCGGCGGTCAGGCGGCTGGCCGAGCGCGAGGCCAAGGTGCTGGTCCCGGCCGAGATGCCGGCGCCGGGGAGCGGTCTCGACGGCCTGGCCGGCGCGTTGGCCCTGGCCCTGCACCGCTATCTCACCGGCCACCGCGAACTGCTCGTATCCCGCTACGAGTTGGCCCTGGAGGCGACCCGGCGACCGGAGCTGCGCGCGTACTACGACGCGGCCGGGCGGCAGTTCAGGGCGCCGCTCGTGGCGCTGATGAAGGCCGCCGGGTCAGGCGCGCCCGAACGCCACGCCCTCTGCCTGATCTCGTTCAGCGAAGGCCTGATGTTCTCCTGCGTGGCCGGTTCCTACCATGCCGAGGTGCCGTCGGAGCCGGAGATCCGCCGCGGCTTCACCGAGCTGCTGCGCGGGATGCTGACCGGGCCGCCGCTCGGATAACCGTTGGCCGCGGGCCGAGGCCGTCGGCCAGGATGACGGCATGACGACCTCCGAAGTACCTCCGGCCCAGAAGACCGAGACGACCGAGCCGGACGAGCGCAACGAGCCCGCGTTGGACGCGACCGAGCGGGCGATGCTCGACGGCTGGCTGGAGTACCACCGCCGAACGCTGGTCTGGAAGTGCTCCGGGCTCACCGACGAGCAGCTCAAGCGGGCCGCCGTGCCGAGCTCGACGCTCACCCTGCTCGGACTGCTGCGCCACCTGACCGAGGTCGAACGCTGGTGGTTCACCACGGTGTTCGGCGGCGAGCCCGACAGTTGGGTGTACGGGACCGAGGAGGACCCGGACGGCGACTTCCACTTCGGCGCCGACGACACCTACGCGGATGCCCTGGCCACCTGGCGGCGCGAGGTCGCGACCGCCCGCTCGCACGCCGCCAAGCACGACCTGGACGATCTCAGCATCGGCACCGCCCGGGGCGGCCAGCACTTCAACCTCCGCTGGATCTACACCCACATGATCGAGGAGTACGCCCGCCACAACGGCCACGCCGACCTGATCCGCGAGGCGATCGACGGCTCGACGGGCGAGTGAGCCCCAGGGAAACACCGGGGCAGCCGGGTACACCGGGGCGTGCCCGGGTCACTCGTGCGGGCCATTGTGGGCCCGCACGGTCGCCCAACTCCCGCCGCAGCCAGCAGAGTTGCCTGATGCACCGAACCAGGAACGCGCTGAAGCTCATGACGGCCCTGGCGGCCCTCACCGTCTGCGGATGCGTCTCGGGCTGTGTCTCCGTCGACGCCCGGACCACGCCCGCCCAGCGACCCGCCCCACCCACCCGGCAGCAGGGCGAGGTCGCCCCGCAGGTCGTCCAGGCCCCGGCCCGCGAGGCCCTGGACACGCTCACACCCCCGGACGCCCCCTCCCCCTCCCTTCCCCCTTCGCCGACACCGCCGCCGAAGGCGGAGCATCGGGACGCGCCCCGCCCTCACCACCGTCCCCGGGCCGAGCAGCCCAGGCATCACACCGCCGCTCCCAGGAAGCAGCACCCCCGGCCCGCCCCGGCGCCGCCCGCCGCGGGCGGCATCTGCGCACTGGGCCAGGGCTACGGCGGCTGGCAGGCGGACAGCCCGGAGGCACGCATCTGCCGTGAGGCCTATGGCAATTGACGGCCCGTCATACGGCGTCCAGCTGTCTCTCAAGCCGCCGCACCGCCTCGCGGATGTCGTTCCCGTACGCGTCGTCGGACAGTGCGTCCAGGGCGGCGTGGGCCCGGTCGAGGTGGAGCCGGGCCTCCTGGGGGCGGTGCAGCTTCATGTAGTCGGCGGCGAGGTTGAGGTGGAGCGAGGGGTAGAAGGCCCGCACCGCGAGCCAGGCGTGGTGCTCGGTGAGGCGCTCCTGGCTCAGGCCGTCGGCCGCCGCCAACGCCCTGAGATCCCAGGCCAGTTCGTCCCCCGCATCGTCCTGGGCGTCCGCCATGTAGTGGGCCAGGGTGCAGCGGTGGAGCGCGTCGCCGTCCTCGCCGATCTCCGTCCACAGGGCGCCGAAGCGGTTGCGGGCCTCCTCGCGGTCCCCGCCGTGCAGCAGCATCATCGCTTGCCCGATCCGGGTCATCACGATGTCCCCCGGGGCTTCCTGCATGTCCGTCACCGCTGTCTCCACCAGTCGTCCAGTCGTCACGAAAAGCCGAACGACTCCGAAGCTAGCGGCCACCACTGACAATCGGCCTCAGGCTCGGGCGGGGTCCCGGGCCTGTCAGCCGGACGCCGTCACAACGCCCGGCCACCCCCTTGACCGATCCGCCTCAGCCCAGGTTCGGCACGCGCCAGTCGATCGGGGCGTGGCCCTGCGCCGCGACCGCCTCGTTGATCTGCGTGAACGGGTGCGAGCCGAAGAACTTCTTGGCCGAGAGCGGCGAGGGGTGGGCGCCCTTGACCACGACGTGGCGCTCCTCGTCGATCAGCGGGAGCTTCTTCTGCGCGTAGTTGCCCCACAGCACGAAGACCGCCGGGTCGGGCCGCGAGGCGACCGCGCGGATCACCGCGTCGGTGAACTTCTCCCAGCCCTTGCCCTTGTGCGAGTTGGCCTCGCCGGCACGCACGGTGAGCACCGCGTTGAGCAGCAGCACGCCCTGCTCGGCCCATGGCATCAGATAGCCGTTGTCGGGGATGTCCAGGCCGAGCTCGTCGCGCATCTCCTTGTAGATGTTGCGCAGCGACGGCGGCGTCTTGACACCGGGCCGCACCGAGAAGCACAGGCCGTGCCCCTGGCCCTCGCCGTGGTAGGGGTCCTGGCCGAGGATCAGGACCTTCACCTTCTCGTACGGCGTCGCGTCCAGGGCCGCGAAGACCTCCTCGCGGGGCGGGAAGACGCGGCCCTTCGCCCGCTCCTCCTCGACGAACGCGGTGAGCTCCTTGAAGTACGGCTTCTGGAGCTCCTCGCCGAGGACGCCCTGCCAGGATTCGGGCAGCATGGCGATATCGGTCACGTCAACAACCTCCGTGGGACATTCGGTTACCGCACTCTCGTTGCGGATTTCCGAACCTACCCCCAGGCACTGACAACGCCGTCCGCGCCCGCTCCTACCAGCTGGTCTTGCGGTGCAGCTCCCACATCTGCATGACGGTCTGCGGGTCCATGGCGCGCTCGCCGCCCGCGATGTCGTCGCTCGCCGCGATGTAGAGCTTGCCCTGCCACAGGGGCAGCAGCCGTACGTCGTCGACGAGGATGTCCTGGGCGCGTTCGAACTGCTTGCTCACCGCGCCCCGGTCGGAGATCTCGCGGGACTGCGGGATCAGCTGCGTGGTGATCTCGCGCGGATCGTAGGGCGTGCCGACCGCGTTCTCCTTGCCGACGAACGGCGCGATGAAGTTGTCCGGGTCGGGGAAGTCGGGGAACCAGCCGCGTCCGAAGACGGGGAAGTCGCCGGCCTGGAAGCCCTCGGTGTACGTCTTCCAGGGGCGGCTGTTGAGCGTGACGCTGAACAGCCCGGAGGCGTCGAGCTGGCGCTTGAGTTCCTGGAACTCCGCCGCCATGGAGGAGCCGTAGCGGTCGGTGGTGTACCAGAAGGTGAGCGGGACCGGGGCGGTGATGCCGGCCTTGCGCAGGATCTGCCTCGCCTTGTCGACGCTGGGCGAGCCGAAGGCGTCGAAGAAGCTGGTGGTGTGCCCGTTCACGCCGGTCGGGACCATCGAGTACAGCGGCTCGGCGGTGCCCTTGTAGACCTTCGCGACGAGGGCGTCGCGGTCGACGAGCTGGGCGACCGCCCGGCGTACCGCCGGGTTCGCGGCCTCGGGGTCCTTGGGGTTGAACACCAGGAAGCGGATCTCGGTGCCGGTGTTCTCGACGAGCTCCAGCGGCTTGCCCGCGGCCTTCTCGTTGCGTACGTCCTCGACCTCGTCGGCGGTGATGCCGCGGTAGGTGACGTCGATCTGCTTGCTCTTGAGGGCGTCCACCATGGTCTTGGAGTCGCGGAAGTAGCGGATGGTGACGCCGTCGTTCTTGAGCTGCGCGAAGCCCTGGTAGCTGTCGTTCTTCTTCAGGACCGCGCGGTCGCCCGGCTTGTACGAGTCGAGCGTGTACGGGCCCGAGCCGGTGAGCCCGCCGTCGTCGCGGAGCTTGTCGGCCGGGTAGGCCTTGGGGTCCACGATCGACATGGCGGGCGCGCCGAGCACGTACGGGAAGGTCGCGTCCGGCTTGTTGAGGTGGAAGGTGACGGTCAGGTCGTTGTCGACGGTGACGTGGTCCAGGCTGCTGAGCAGCCCCTTGGGGCCCGCCTTCACATTGATCTTCACGATGCGGTCGATGGAGTACTTGACGGCGTTCGCGTCGAGCCTGGCTCCGTCGGAGAAGGTCATTCCCTTGCGCAATGTGCAGGTGAACGTGCGGCTCGACTTGTCCTGGAACTGGCAGGACTGCGCGGCGTCGGGCTGCGGGGAGCTGCTGCCGGTCGGGAAGGCCACCAGGGTCTGGAAGACATTCCGGTACAACTCCCACGATCCGTCCCAGGACGCGGCCGGGTCGAGTGTGCTCGGTTCGCTCGTCGTCCCCACTGTGATCTCCTGCTGCGCCTGAGAACTGCCCCCCGAGAGCAGTCCGCAGCCACCGAGCAGGGATATGGACGCAAGGGCCGCCATGGTGCGCCGGCAGATGGTCCGTTTGAACACGTGCACGCTCCTCGATCGGCCATGGGTCGGCAGACCATACCGCAGTGCCCCGCTGATTCGACCGACCGTCTCAGCAGGGCACTTTGGAATATTCAGGAGCAAATCCGCTCAGTGTTCGCGGACTCCTTCGCGTCAGTGCACTCCGGCGTTCAGGAACAGCCCGCCGTCGACGACCAGCGTCTGTCCGGTGACCCAGTCCGACTGCTCGGAGGTGAGGAAGGCGGCCGCGCCGCCGATGTCGGCGGGCACGCCGAGCCGGCCCAGCGGATAGGCGGCGGCCGCCTCCGCCTCGCGGCCCTCGTAGAGCGCCTGGGCGAACTTGGTCTTGATCACGGCCGGGGCGATCGCGTTGACCCGGACCACCGGCGCGAACTCGTGCGCCAGCTGGAGGGTCAGATTGACCATGGCCGCCTTGCTCATGCCGTACGCGCCGATGAAGGGCGAGGCGGAGACGCCGGCGATGGAGGCGATGTTGACGATCGCGCCGCCGTTGTCCTTCTGCCAGGCCTTCCAGGTCTGCTGCGCGAAGCCGAGCGCGGAGATCACGTTCGTCTCGTACACCTTGCGCGCGACGTTCAGGTCGAGCTCGGCGATCGGGCCGAACACCGGGTTCGTGCCGGCGTTGTTGACCAGGAAGTCGACCCGGCCGAAGGCCTCCATGGTGCGCTCGACGACGGTGGCCTGGTGGGCCTCGTCGGCGGCCTTGCCCGCGACCGCGATGACCCGGTCGGAGCCGAGCTTCTCGACGGCCTCCTTGAGGGCGTCCTCGCCGCGTCCGGTGATGCACACCCGGTCGCCGCGGGCGACGAGCGCCTCGGCGATGCCGTAGCCGATGCCGCGGCTGGCTCCGGTGACCAGGGCCACCTTGCCCGACAGTTCAGGAAGTTCAGTCATGTCCCTTGCCCCTGGCCTTAGTTGAGCGGTCCGCCGGCCACGTACATGACCTGTCCGGAGACGAATCCGGCGGCGTCGCCCGAGAAGAAGGCGATCGCGTTGGCGATGTCCTCGGGGAAGCCGACGCGCTGGACGGGGATCTGGGTGGCGGCCGCTGCCTGGAACTCCTCGAAGCCCATGCCGACCCGGGCGGCGGTCTGCGCGGTCATCTCGGTGACGATGAAGCCGGGGGCGACCGCGTTGGCGGTGATGCCGAACTTGCCGAGCTCCTTGGCGAGGGTCTTGGTGAAGCCCTGCAGGCCGGCCTTGACGGCGGAGTAGTTGGCCTGGCCGCGGTTGCCGAGGGCGGAGGACGAGGAGAGCGAGACGATGCGGCCCCACTTGGCATCCACCATGTGCTTCTGACAGGCCTTGGCCATCAGGAACGCGCCCTTGAGGTGCACGTTCATCACGGTGTCCCAGTCCGACTCGCTCATCTTGAAGAGGAGGTTGTCGCGCAGCACGCCCGCGTTGTTGACGAGGATGGTCGGCGCGCCGAGCTCGGCCGCGACGCGCTCGACGGCCGCCTCCACCTGGGCGCTGTCCGACACGTCGCAGCCGACGGCGATGGCCCGGCCGCCCGCCGCGGTGATCTTGTCGACGGTGTCCTTGCAGGCCGCCTCGTCGAGGTCGAGTACGGCGACGGCCCGGCCCTCGGCCGCAAGCCGGACGGCGGTCGCGGCGCCAATGCCCCGCGCCGCCCCGGTCACGATGGCGACACGCTGCTCGGTGGTGGACATGCTGTTCTCCTCGCCCTGGGATCCGCGGCCCTCAGTCACTGAGCAACCGCTTAGTAGCTTCAGCAGTCGAGACGCTAGAAGCCCTGGCACCCGGTGTCAACGGCCCACGGATCCCCCGGCGCATGTCACACCCCTGCCGGGGCGGAATTCAGCGCACCAGGAGGTCGAGCAGCCGCTCGGCCTCGGCCGCCGGATCGGCGGTCAGGCCGGTGTGCACCGGGCCCGGCTGGACGACCGTGGAGCGCGGCGCGATCAGCCAGCGGAAGCGGCGGCCGGCGTCGTCGCCCGCCGCCTGTCCGGCCCCCTCGCCGCCGCCGCAGACACCCTCGACGGCGCGCAGCGCGGCCCGTACGCCCACGACGTCGGCGGCCGGGTCGAGCGCCTTCAGCTTCGCCTCGTCCAGATGCGTGCGTGCCGCGACGAAGGAGCGGGCGCGGCAGTAGACCAGCACACCCGCGTTGAAACACTCACCGCGCTCGACGCGTGGCACCACGCGCAGCAGCGCGTACTCGAAGACATCGCGCTTGCTCAACGTTCGGCATCCTTCTCGGGGCTCTTGCTGTTCTGGGTGTTCTTGGTGGGGTGCGGCCACGGCTTGGCGGGCTCGGTCAGCCAGCCGGGGGCCTGCGAGGGCTTGGCCGCGGTGGGGGCGTCCAGCGTGATCCGCTCGTGGATCGTCGCGGCGCGGGCGAGCAGCGGCTCGACGTAGGCGCGGCGCAGCGCGTCGGTACTGTCGAATCCGGGCTCGTCGACCAGCCACTCGCAGGGCACCAGGGCCGCGACCTCGGTCAGGAGCTCCTCGGTGACCAGGGGCGCGAGCTCCGCGGCAGCGGCGGCGACGTCGGGGCCGAACGGCGCGAGCGCGTGGTCGGAGGCGTTGTACGGCTTGGCCGCGGAGGCCGCGGCACCGGGCCAGTTGTGGTGCCAGATCATCGTGGCGCCGTGGTCGATGAGCCACAGGTCGCCGTGCCACACCAGCATGTTGGGGTTGCGCCACGACCGGTCGACGTTGTTGATCAGCGCGTCGAACCAGACGACCTTCCCTGCCTCGGCCGCGTCCACCTGGTAGGCGAGCGGGTCGAAGCCGAGCGAGCCCGGCAGGTAGTCCATCCCGAGGTTGAGGCCGCCACTCGCCTTCAGGAGTTCCTGCACCTCCTGGTCGGGCTCGGACAGGCCGATGACCGGGTCGAGCTGGATGGTGACCAGTTCCGGGACGCGCAGCCCGAGGCGCCGGCCGAGTTCGCCGCAGATGACCTCGGCGACGAGCGTCTTGCGGCCCTGGCCGGCGCCGGTGAACTTCATGACATACGTTCCGAAATCGTCCGCCTCGACGATCCCCGGAAGCGATCCGCCCTCACGCAACGGCGTGACGTACCGGGTCGCGACGACCTCATTCAACATTTTCGGCATGAAGTGAGCATAGTGACGATCCCGAGGGCCGCCTCAGCCCCTGCAGGGCTCGGTGGGCTCAGTGGAGGCAGAGGCAGAACGGATGGCCGGCCGGGTCCGCGTAGACCCGCCAGTTGGCCTCTGGGCGAAGCTGGTCCGTCCGCTCAAGGACGGTCGCGCCGAGAGCGAGCGCCCGCTTCTCCTCCCCTTCCAAGTCGTCGACGTCGAAGTCCAGATGGAGCTGCTGCGGGTGCTGCTGGCCGGGCCATTCGGGCGGCCGGTAGCCGTCCACCCGCTGGCAGGCCAGCGGCGTTCCCTCGAACCCGTGCACCTCGACCCAGTCGGAATCCCCCGGGTCCGCGACCACCCGGCCACCGAGCAGTTCCGCGTAGAACTCCGCGAGCCGTACCGGATCGGCGCAGTCCAGCGCGACCGCCTGCAGCTTTCGAATCACTTCCGACACCCCTCGTCCCTGGACGGTTTCAGCGACTCCCCCGCACGGGAGGGGCCGCACCCGCTGCCGCGGCGGGCATGCGCAACCGTACGCCGTTCCTCGGCCGTGCCGCGGCGGGGCAACTGGCGATTGGCGCTGGGCGGTACCGCGACTGGACTTGGACACAGGTTCCGAGAACCGAGCGGATCGCTGAACGCCCCGCGCGCCTCTCCCGTACACCCTCACGCAGCTACGCGTCATACATCGAGAGGACAGTCAGCATGAGCACCGAATCGCAGTCCGTACCCGTGCAGGTACCGGCGCGCCGCACCGTCATCGCGTGTGTCGGCGCGGCCGGGATCGCCGCCGCGCTGACCGCGTGCGGGGGCGGCTCGGACAACGCGGGCGCCGACGACGCCAAGCCCGCCGGGGGCGGCGGCAAGGACGCCGGGGGTGTACTCGGCAGGACGTCGGACATACCGCAGGGCGGCGGGAAGATCTTCGCCGCGCAGGGCGTCGTGGTCACCCAGCCGACCGCGGGCCAGTTCAAGGCGTTCTCGGCGAAGTGCACGCATCAGGGCTGCGCCGTGTCGTCGGTGTCGGGCGGAACCATCAACTGCCCTTGTCACGGCAGCAAGTTCGACGTCGCGGACGGCAGCGTCAAGGGCGGCCCCGCGCCGTCCCCGCTGCCCGCCGCCGCGATCTCCGTCGAGGGAGGTTCGATCAAGCTCGCGTGACGCGGCGGGCCACCTTGAGACAGCCCAGGATGTCGTCGGTGGCGGCCACCGTGGCGACCAGGGCGAGGGTGTTGCGGATCATCGCGGGGGTGTAGTCGGCCGGCACCCCCGCGATCGCGTCCGCCGCGACCACCACCGTGTAGCCGAGGTTGACGGCGTCGAAGACCGCGTTGGGGATGGCCACGTTGGCCGAGACGCCGGTGACGACGAGGGTGCGGCAGCCCAGGTTGCGGAGCAGCGGGTCCACGTCCGTGCCGGCCACGGGCGACAGGCCGTGCAGGCGGCGTACGACGATGTCCTCGTCGGCCACCTCGATCGGCTCGGCGATCCGCACCGCCCGCGAGCCGGAGTACTGCTGCACGGGCAGCCGTTCGGCGGCCCGGAACAGCCGCGCGTTGCGGTTGGACCCGCGCCCGTCGGGGCGGCGCTCCGCGACCGCGTGCAGCACCTGGACACCCACCTCGTGCGCGCCCGCCACAAGGCGGGCCACATTGCGCAGCGCCCCCGACTCCCTTGCCTCCTTGGCGAGTTCGGGCAGCGCGCTGTCCGCGCCGACCACGCCCTGCTGGCACTCGACGGTCATCAGGACCGTGGAGGCGGGGTCGAGCTGTTCCGCGAGGAGTTCCTTCGTCGCCATGGCGCGGGAGGCTAACCGCCATTGCGTTCCGGGGGAAGAGCGCGCCATGATTTCTGACGTACCGTCAGAATGCCTGTTCGGCATGCAACCGTGGAAGGGATGGCGCACATGGCCGCCACACAGCGCCGGGGTCACCGGATCATGATGACCGACCAGGAGCGCGACGCCTTCCTCGGCGAGCAGCGCACCTGCCGGGTCGCCACCGTCTCGGCGGACGGCAGCCCGCATGTCGCCCCGCTCTGGTACGTCTGGCACGGCGGCTCGCTCTGGCTGTACTCGATCACCCGCAGCCGCCGCTGGGCCCAGCTCGGCAAGGACCCGCGGGTCGCGGTGGTGGTGGACGACGGCACGGAGTACGGGGAACTGCGCGGGGTGGAGCTGAGCGGTCGCGTCGCGCCGGTCGGCGAGGCCCCGCGCACCGGGGAGCCGTGTCCTGAACTCGCCGATGTGGAGCGGCTGTTCGCGGCGAAGAACTTCGGCCTGGAGGAGATGGTCCACGACGGGCGGCACGCGTGGCTGCGGCTGACGCCGGACACCGTGGTGTCGTGGGACTTCCGCAAGCTGGGCGGCGAGTTCGGGCGGTAGTGGCCCCCGTCTGAACCGAGCGGGGGCGAGAGGCTCCAAGCCCTCAGAGCAGCCGCTCCCCCGCCGCCGCCAGCGCGTCGACCGCCGCCCGGATCGAGGGCCTGCGGTCGGCGTCGGCGCGCCACACCGCGTACACGTGGCGGCTCATCGCGTCGCGCACCGGAACCACCCGTACCCCGTCGGGGATCGGACCGCGGCCGAGGCGCGGGGCGATGCTGACCCCCAACCCGGCTTCCACCAGGGCGAGTTGGGTGGCGTGTTCGCGAGCCACATGGGCGATTTTCGGTTCGATGCCCTTGCCGCGCAGGGTGAACATCAGCCACTCGTTGCAGAACTCGCCCTCGGGCCAGGTGATCCACTCGTCGTCCGCGAACTCCTCCAGGTCCACCGCCTCGCGGTCGGCCAGCGGATGACCGGCGGACAGGGCGACGTCCGCGAGGTCGTCGAGGACCGCCCGCTTGGCGAGCCCGTCGGGCAGCGGCAGCGGCTTGTTGTACCAGTCGAGTACGAGCGCGAGGTCGAGGTCGCCGAGCAGCACGCCCCGCACCGACTCGTCGGCCTCCAGCTCGTCCGAGCGGACGGCGAGCCCCGGGTGCTCGGCGCGCAGCGAGGCGAGCGCGGCGGGGAACAGGCCGCGGGCGGCGGTCGCGAAGCCCGCGATCCTGAGTTCGCCGACGACCCGGCCGCGCTGGGCCTCCAACTCGGCCTGGGCGACCTGCACTTGGGACAGGATGCGGGCCGCGTGCTCGGCGAGCAGCCGGCCTGCGTCGGTGAGCCGCACGCCGCGCCCGTTCTTGGCGAGCAGCGGCTGGCCGGCCTCCCGCTCCAGCTTGGCGAGCTGCTGGGAGACGGCGGAGGTCGTCACGTGCAGGGTATCGGCCGCACCGCCCACCGAGCCGTGCCGGGCCACCGCGTCGAGGGTGCGCAGGCGCTCCAGATTCAACATGTAAGCGATGCTAACCGATTACCCGCATGGTTTCTCGCTTGTGCTACGTAGTTATCGGCCTCATCCTGGTCGTCATGAGCACCACCGCCCCGTCCCGGGCCACCTCCTCCACACCCACCTCGACAACCGTCCCGCGCCGCCCCGCCCTGGACTGGCGCATCCGGTTCGCGGCGCTCTCGCTGATCTGGGGCTTCAGCTTTCTGCTGATCAAGGTCGGCACGGACGGCTACGCGCCGTTCCAGGTGACCTTCGGACGGCTGCTGTTCGGCACGCTGGTGCTCGCCGTGGCGATGGCCGTCAAACGCGAGCGGCTGCCGCGCGGGCGCCGCACCTGGCTGCACCTCACGGTGGCGGCGCTGCTCCTCAACGCCGCGCCCTTCTCGCTCTTCGCGTACTCGGAACTGACGATCCCCTCGACACTGGCCGGCATCTGCAACGCGACCTCGCCGCTGTGGGGCATGGCTCTGTCGATGGTCGCGCTCTCCGAGGACCGGCCGACCCGCCGCCGGGTCGCCGGGCTCGGCCTCGGCTTCCTCGGGGTGCTCACGGTGCTCGGCGCCTGGCAGGGCTTCCACGGCCTGGACGTCACGGGCACGGCGATGGCTCTGCTCGCCTCGCTCTGCTACCCGATCGGCTGGATCTACGTCCGGCGCACGCTGGCGGGCAGCGGCCACTCCAACCTGTCCCTGATCGGCTCGCAGCTCGGCGTCGCCACCCTCCAACTGGCTCTGGTCACCCCGCTGTTCGCCGGTTTCCCGAGCTCCTTCCCGCTCGTTCCGCTCCTCGCGGTCGCGGCGCTCGGCGCACTCGGCACGGGGCTCGCGGTGCTCGTCCAGTACGGGCTCGTCAACGAGGTGGGCCCGACGACGGCGCAGATGGTCACCTACTTCATCCCGGTGATCGCCACGGCCGCCGGCGTCGCGGTCCTCGGCGAGAGCCTCAGCTGGAACACGCCGGTCGGCGCCGCCATCGTGCTCGCGGGCGCGGCCCTCACCCAGAGCCGCGCCCGCGCGAAGCCGAGGGCTTGGAGTCCGCGTCTCGGCCGCACCGGGTCCACGGGTTCGGACACAGGCTCTCAGTAGGCGTAGCGCGTCCCGGTGCCCGGGCCGATCGCGGAGGCGATGGCGTCCGCCAGAGGCCCGATCTCGTCCTGGGCCAGACTCGACACGGTGAGCCGCACGCCGGGCGGCGAGGCCATCCGGAAGCGGGCGCCGGGCGCCACCGCCCAACCCGCGTGGAGCAGCCGGGACACCGCGCCCGTCTCGTCGGGCACCGGCACCCAGACCACGAACCCGCTGCGCCCGTGCGCCTCGACGCCCCGCTCGCGCAGCGCCCCCAACAGGCCCTCGCGCCGTTCGCGGTAGGAGCGCGCGACCTTCGCCGGGTCGACCGCGCCCGACGTCCACAGCTCGACGACCGCCCGCTGGAGCAGCCTGCTGACCCACCCGGGCCCGAGCCGCTGGCGCCCGCGCACCCGGTCGAGGGTGACGGCGTCCCCGGTCAGCACGGCGAGCCGCAGATCCGGACCGTACGCCTTGGCCACCGACCGCACGAAGGCCCAGTGCTCGGTGACCGGGGCGACCGAGTGCAGCGGCAGGTCGACCATTCCGTGGCCGTGGTCGTCCTCGATGAGCAGCACGCCGGGGTGCGCGGCGAGCACGCCGCGCAGGGCCCGGGCGCGGGCCGCGCTCACGGCCGCGCCGGTCGGGTTCTGCGCCCGGCAGGTGATCACGACGGCCTTGGCGCCCGCGGCCAGGGCACGTTCGAGCCCCTCGGGCAGCGGGCCCTCGTCATCGAGGGCCATGGGTTCGGGCCGCAGCCCGAGCGCCGGTACGAGGTCGAGCAGCGCGCCCCAGCCGGGATCCTCGATCGCGACCGCGTCGCCGGGGCGCAGGTGGGCGGTGAGCACCCGCTCGATGGCGTCGAGCGAACCCGAGAGCACGCCGACCGGCCCGTCCGGCACACCCCCGTCGTCGAAGTCGGCGCGGGCGAGGCCGGCCAGCTCCTCGTCCACGGGCTCCTGCCCGTACATGTAGCGCTCCGGCTGCTCGGCGTTGCCGCGGGCGGCGGCGGCCAGCGCCTCGCCCAGCGACGGGAGCAACGTCGCGTCCGGGTTGCCGTCGGCGATGTTGCGCACGCCGTCGGGCACGTCCACGCGGATGAGGTCGCGGGCGGCGCTCGCGGGCCTCGGCCGCACGCGGCTGCCGCGCCGGCCGGCCGTCTCGATCACTCCACGGTCGCGCAGCAGCCGGTAGGCGGCCGCGACGGTGTTGGGATTCACGCCGAGCTCGGTGGCCAACTCCCTGAGCGGGGGCAGCAGTTGACCCGGTTCGAGCCCTCCGGAGCCCACCGCGCGCTCCACGCTCTCGGCAATCTCCGATGCGCGGCGCCCTTCGATCCGATATTCTCCTAGCACAAAATAGATTATGCACTAGTGCAATGGAGAACGCAATGTCGGACACCGCGACCGCAGCCCCCTATCAGGCGACCGACCGCACCGTACCGACCCGCTCGCGCGAGCGGGCCTCGTACGACCGCGAGTTGGTGCACGGCATCCTCGACGAGGCGTACGTCTGCCACCTGGGCTTCGTCCGCGACGGCGCGCCCGTCGTGCTGCCGACGCTCTTCGCCCGGGTCGGCGAGCGGCTCTACATACACGGCTCGACCGGCTCCCGCCCGCTGCGCGCGGCGGGCCAGGCCGATCCCGGCCTTCCGGTGTGCCTGACCGTGACCCACGTCGACGGCCTGGTCCTGGCCAAGTCCGCCTTCCACCACTCGATCAACTACCGCTCGGTGGTGGTGCACGGCATCGCCCACGAGGTCACCGACCCCGAGGAGCGGCGCACCGCGCTCGACGCGCTGGTGGACCACGTCGTCCCGGGCCGCTCCCTCGACTCGCGCCCCGCGAACGCGAAGGAGCTGGCCGCGACCGCGGTGATCAGCCTCGACCTGAACGAGGTCTCCGCGAAGCTCCGCACCGGCGGCCCGAACGACGATCCCGAGGACCTCTCGCTCCCCCACTGGTCCGGCGTCCTGCCGCTCACCCCCGGTTACGGCGCCCCCGTCCCGGCGGACGGCCTGGACCCGGCGCTGCCCGTGCCCGCCTACCTGTCGGCGCTCTGACGGCAGCCCCCGCACGGCGTCCCCGCCGCGGTGGGCCCCCGTCCTGCGGGGGCCCACCGCTCGCTACCGCGCCACCGCCTCGCGGCGGGCCCTGGCCGCCTGCCTCGTCTCGGCCGCCGCGAGCCCGATCACCGCGAGGAGCAGCAGCGTGGTGCCGGCCGCGGTGGCCGGGGTGATGCGTTCGCCGAGTACGGACACCGCGATCACGGCCGCGCTGACCGGCTCAAGGAGCATGATCACGGAGACGGTCGCGGCACGGACGACCGCGGCCCCGGCGAAGTAGAGGGCGTACGCGAGCGCGGTGGGCACGGCCGCCACGTAGAGCAGCAGGAACACCACCCGCATCGGCTCCACGGTATGCGGAAGCAGGCCCTCCGCGCCGGCGAACGGCAGGAGGCACAGGGCCGCGACGCCGAAGGCCCAGGCCGTGGTGGCCGACGGGTCGGCGGCGCCTCCGTCGCGGCCGAGCCACCTGGTCAGCAGGGTGATGGCCGCGTATCCGCCGGCCGACAGCAGGGCGAGCACGACCCCGGCGGGCCGGACCGTGCCGCCGCCGTTGCCGAGCCACAGGACAGCGAGGCCTGCGAGCGCCCCGGCGACGGCCGCGGTGCCGGCCCGGCCGATCCGCTCGCCCAGGGCGACGCGGGCTCCGAGCGCGATGAGGACGGGGCCCGCACCGAGCGTCACCACGGTCGCGACCGCGAGGCCGGTGGCCTCGACGGCGGCGAAGTACGCGCTCTGGAAGACCATCAGGCCGATGCCGTTGCCGAGGATGCGCAGCAGCCGGCGGCCGCGCGGTTCAGCGACCTTGGGTACGGGTCGGCGGCGCAGCGCCATCGCGCCGAGCAGCAGGACGAGTCCGCCGGCGCAGCGCCAGAAGGACAGGGCGAGCGGTCCGAGGTCGCTGGCCCCGAAGACCAGGGCCGCGGCGCCGCCCGCGGTGCCCCAGGCGACTCCGGCGAAGGCGAGACAGAGCAGACCGCGCCCTACGGGCAGGGTGGTGGAGGGGCCCATGGCAAGGCCCGTGGAAGAGTTCGACACGTACGTACTCCGCGGAGGAAGACGGCTGGCTGGGCGCTGGCGTGGAGTACGCGGGCAGCGACGAGCCGCTCGGGGACTGCCCGAGCCGGGTCTTCGTCAGGAGTGCGGCCGCCCGCGTTACGCGGCGGGAGGCGGCAGTACGGTCGAATGCATGATCGCCAGCCTAGGCGGCGGAGTGCCCGGCCGACAACTCCCCCTCGGAGGGCGCGGGGCCACCCGAGGCGACTGGTCCCGAGGCCGCTCTGGGGGCCGTGGACTGGGCGATGAACGCGCCGGTCAGGACCACTGCGCCACCGATCATCTGCGGCGCCGAGAGGTGTTCACCGAGCAGGACCCAGGCGAAGACGGTCGCGAGCACCGCCTCCAGGCAGGCGACCACACCGGCCACCTGCGGCGAGAGCCTGCGCACCGAGATGACTCCGGTGACGTACGCGAGGACGGTCGCGATCAGCACGATCCAGCAAAGCAGCAGCACGGCGGGGACCTGGGAGCCGTTCATGTCGGCGCTGCCGCCGAGCACCGACCACTTCATGCCCCAGGGTCGGGCCACGACGGTCAGCAGAAGCGAGCCGATGAGCAGGCCGTAGGCGATGACGCCGAGCGGGTCGGCCGCGTCCTCGCCCTCGCCGCCCTGGTCGGACAGGACGAAGTAGCCGACCTGGCAGCAGGCGGCGCCGAGCGCGAGGAGCAGCCCGACCGCGTCGAAGCTCAGCCCCGACCAGACCTCGACGACACAGGCGAGCCCGCCGACGGCGAGCACCACACCGACGGCGGCGGCGCGGCTCACGGGCCGGCGCTGGACGAACCGGACCCAGCCGAGGACGAGCGCGGGCGCCAGGTACTCGACGAGCAGGGCGACGCCGACGGGTATGCGCGAGATCGACGCGAAGTAGCAGGCCTGGACGCCGGCGACGGCAAGGAGGCCGAACCCGGCGAGCAGCGCGGGCCTGCGCAGCACCAGGCGGCGGTGGCGCCAGGCCACCGGGAGCATGACGAGCGCGGCACCGGTCACCCGCAGCCACACCACGTGCAACGGGTCGAGCCCCGCCTCGATGAGCGGCTTGGCCGCCACACCTGAACCACCGAACGCGAAGGCCGACACCAGGGCGAGTCCCAGGCCGACGCTTCTTCCCTGAGACGCGTGCATCGGCACATCATGGCAGCCCGGGTCAGGACCGTCATCCGCATGACACCTGTCGAGACGCGGGAGCGGAACCCGGCCGCACGGAAGGCCTCGACGCGGCTCGGCCCGGGGCTTTCAGGCCTGCCGGGTGGGCTCTCCCAGCTGGCCGGTCAGCCCCTGGCCGGAGGGCTCCGCCAAGCCGTCGCTCAGCGCGGCCGCGTCCACCCCGGCGTGCTGGAGCACCTGGACGGCCCGGCACTCCGGATCGGCGGCGAGCGCGGCAAGAAGGTCCCGTCCGGTGAGCCGCTCACCGCCGCGGGCCGCGGACCGGCGCAGGGCGTACTCCATCGCCGTCAGGGCGCTGGGCGACCAGCCGGGCTGCGTCATCAGCGGCACCGCCCCCGAGTCCTCCACGGAGCCCTGCCAGCGCAGCCCGTATCCGATGCTGCGCTGCACCAGGTAGCCGAGCACGCGCGCCACCTGCGGGCCGTCCTCGAACGCGGCCCGCACCTCGGGGTCGCTCTCCATCAGCGAGTGCAGCAGATGCGCGGTGTCCAACTGCCGGTCCCCGTCGCGCAGCGCACGCCTGCGGGCGCCCGCGACCACCGAGGCCAGCTCCGCGGTGAGTCGGGCTTCGATGTCTGCGGGGGACGGGACCTGGTGAGGGGCCCCTGGGATAGGACTGTGCACCCCTCAACCTCATCAGCCGACGGCTCGAAGAACATCCCCGAGGAGGAGCATTCGTTCTCCCGCGAAAGTTGGGCACGGATGACCGGGTTCTCCTCCTTACGGATGAGATCTCGGAAATCTCCCCCCTGAGGGCAACCCAACGGCGCGTGGCGCCCTGCGCCCGCGCCCCCGGCGCAACCGCACCGCGCCCGGGGCTCGTCCCTCCCCCATGACACAGCCGTCCCCACCGCCCGCCGAGGGAGCGCCGATGTGCTGGATGGTCGCCCTCCTGGCCCAGGACGGACTGCAGTACGTGTACCGGGTGTACGCGCCGCGCGAGGCGCTGCCGGGCGATCTGTTCTGGGCCGCGTTCCACTGCCACGACGAGTCGGCGCGGCCGCGCGCCTCGGACCTGTTCGACTCCGCGCGGATCTGGGCGCTGGAGACCCAGAAGATCTGAGCGCAGGACGCGGGGCGGGGCACGGGGCAGGCCGGTGCGGAGCCCGCGGGCCTCGCGAACTCCGGGAATCTGACGGTTCATCAGTATTGAATGTTCGTCCGGCTCCCGCTACGTTCCGCGCACGTCCCCGTCACCGTCCCACGAAGTCACAGTCCCACGAAGGAGTGGTCGCATGGCCGAGGTCAGCGCGGAGGCACGCATCGAGGCTCCGGCCGAGAAGGTCTGGGCACAGCTCACCGACTTCTCCTCGTACGGCGAGTGGAACGCCACGCACACCAGCTTCCCCGCGGGCGGCCCCCAGAAGCTGGAGCTGGGCGCGACCTACGCGGAGAACATGAAGCTCATGGGCTTCCCCGCCGAAGTGGCGTGGACGGTGGACGAGTTCGAGGCCGGCCGGGTTTTCGGCATCCGGGGCAAGGGCCCCATGGGTGTGAACGTCGCCAACCGGTACACGGTCATCGCCGACGGCGCGGCCACCACGGTCCGCATCGACGGCGAGTTCACGGGCGCCGCGGTCTCGCTCATGGCGGGCAAGCTCAAGGACTCGGCGACGGCCGCGCTCAACGAGTCGCTGCGCAAGCTCGGGGGCCTGTGCGTCTGAGCGCGCGAAGCCCCGCGGCCGGCTTGAGAGCCTGTGGCGGCCGCGGGGCTTTGCTCTGCGCGAGGTTCAGTCCTCGTCGGCAAGGATCAGATAGAGCTTCTTACGGGCGTCGTTGATGACTGCGAGTGCCTTCTGGCGCTGGTCGGCGGACCCGGTCTTCCAGACCTGGCCGAACGCCTCCATCAGACCGAAGCCGGCCTGCCGGATCTCGTGCATGGCCTCCCAGTCGACTCCGCGCCCGGCGTCCTCCCAGGGGGCCTCGGCTCCCGACTCGACCTCCGTGCGCCCGGCGTCGGTGAGCGTGAACAGCTTCTTGCCGCCCTCGCTCTCGCTGGTGATCAGACCCTCGTCCTCCAGGAGCTGGAGGGTGGGGTAGACCGAGCCGGGGCTGGGCTTCCAGGCCCCGCCGCTGCGCTCGCCGATCTCCTGGATCATCTCGTAGCCGTGCATCGGCCGGTCCTTCAGGAGGGCCAGGATCGACGCGCGCACATCGCCGCGCCGCGCCCTGCCCCGCGGACCGCCCCGGCCGCCACGGCCACCGGGACCGAACGGTCCGCCCCACGGTCCCCCGCCGAAGCCGGGGCCGAAGGGCCCGAAGGCGGAACGCCGCCCCTCGAAGTCGCCCCGACCGCGATGGCCGGGTCCTTGCTGTCCGTATCCATGGGAACGCATGGTTTCGCTTCCTTCCATCGTTGATCTGTCGCGATGCGTCAACGATATATCGGTGGCAGTCGCTTGGCAACCCCCTTCCGGGCAAGGAGCGCCCCCAGAAGCGGTCCAGCCACCGCGAATTGGCCTTGGCCTGCGGGTTTTCCGGTCCCGTACGGTGCCGCCATGCGCATTCGAATCGTCGACGCCTTCACCGACCGCCCCTTCGCCGGCAACCCCTCCGGCGTCCTCCTGCTCGATGCCTTCCCGGCCGACGGCTGGCTCCAGGACGTGGCCCGCGAGGTCAACCACGCCGAGACCGCGTTCGCGCATCCGCTGCCGCCGGGCGGGGACGCCGACTGGGCGCTGCGCTGGTTCACCCCGGCCACCGAGGTCGACATGTGCGGCCACGCCACCCTGGCCACCGCGCACGTCCTGCACTCCACGGGGGCCGCGTCCGGGACGGTGCGGTTCGCCGCGCGCTGCGGCATCCTCCGGGCGACCGCCGCCGAGGACGGCACGATCACCCTGGACTTCCCGACCTCGCCCCTCAAGGAGGAGGCCGTCCCGGACGGCCTCGCCGAGGCACTCGGCGCCCCGATCGTCTCGGTCCACGACACCTCGGCCGACATCGGCGATCTTTTGGTGGAGCTGCCCGACGAGGCGGCCGTACGCGCCCTGGCGCCCGACGCCCGCGCGCTGGGGAGGCACTCCCGGCGCGGCATCATCGCGACGGCCGCGGCCGCGGACCCCTCCGCCGGATACGACTACGTCTCGCGCTGCTTCTTCCCCAACGTCGGCATCGACGAGGACCCGGTGACGGGCAGCGCCCACACCGCGCTCGCCCCGTTCTGGTCGGCGCGCCTCGGCCGGGCCGAGCTGACGGGCCTCCAGGCCTCGGCCCGCTCCGGCCTCGTCCGTACGGAGCTGCGGGGCGAGCGCACCCTGCTCACCGGCCGTGCGGTGACCGTCATTGACGGCGAGCTGCTGACCGCGCCCTAGGGAGGCGCCTCAACGACGCGGTCCCAGGGGCACGCCTCAAACGACGTAAGGGGCGTACGCAATAGACGTACGCCCCTTACCTCGCCGCTCCGGCTCATCACCTCTCGCTCCGGCTCACATCGTCGGCAGCCAGCTCACCTTCCCCGCGAGCAGCGCGTACCCGACGAAGGCCCCGACGTCGAGCAGCGAATGCGCCACCACCAGCGGCCCGACGCGCCGCCAGCGCCGGTAGAGCAGGACGAAGACCACGCCCATCACCATGTTGCCGAGGAAGCCGCCGATGCCCTGGTAGAGGTGGTACGAGCCGCGCAGGACGGAGCTCGCGACGAGCGCGGCCATCGGCGTCCACCCCAACTGCCCGAGTCTGCGCAGCAGATACCCGACGACGATCACTTCTTCGAGCACGGAGTTCTGCAGCGCCGAGAGAACGAGCACCGGGTACTTCCACCACACGTCGGGCAGCGACTCGGGGACGACGGTCAGATTGCCGCCCGCCGCCCGCGCCACCAGATAGAAGGCGAGCCCCGCGCTGCCGATCCCAGCGGCGATCAGTGCGCCCCGGCCGAGGTCGGACCAGGGCCGCGTCCGGTCGAAACCGATCACCCGCAGGCCGCCGGTCCGCTCGCGGAGCAGCAGATGCGCCACGAGGGCGACCGGCACGAGCGCCGTCGCGATCCCGAAGAGCTGCCAGGCGAGATCGAGCCACGGCCGCCCGGGAGCGTACGAGGTGTTGAGGTTCGCCGCCTGGTGCTTGAGGCCGCCCGGCTTGGTGAGTGAGCCGATGAAGCTGATCAGCGCCGAAACTCCGCTCGCGCCGAGCGACAGCGCGAGTACAAGCACGGTCTCGGACCGCAAGATCCGCGGTGAAGTCCCCTCTTCGGGAAGAGAATCAGCCACACGCTCGGCCTCCACCTGCACACCTGCCTCCAGTTGACGAATCGCGTTCCATCCCCACCGCCGCCCCGCTAGGGTCTCGAAAGAAATTACGAAGATCGCGCGCGACAGGCCGGGGGACGGGCGCCATTGCGATGGTGCGGTCTCCCTTTTCCTTGTTCAGGATTCAAGGAGGGGCACCACCGCCATGGGACGTCACAGCTTGCCCGACGACGCCGCGACCGGGAGCACCGGGGAGCGCGGGAGTACCGGTCGGCGCCGCACGGTCGCCCTCGCCACCGCTCTCGTCCTGACCGTGGCCGGGGGCACGGCCATCGCCGTACAGCGCGGGCTGCTCTCCTTCGGCCGCTCCTGCGCGGCCTCCGCCGTGCGGCTTGATCTGGTCGCCTCGCCCGATGTGGCGCCCGCCGTGAAGACCGTCGCCGACCGGGCCCGCAAGGAGAAGATCACTTCGGACGGCTCGTGCATGGACGTCCGGGTGACCGCCCGCGACTCCTACAAGGTCGCGGCTTCGTTCACTTCGGGCGGCAAACCCGACTTCTCCGTGTGGATTCCGGACTCCTCCCTGTGGGTGGACCGGGCGAAGGACACGAGCGGGTCGGCCACCGTCGTCACCGCGGGCCACGTCGCCGCCTCGCCCGTCGCCCTCGCCGCGGTGCCGGCCGCCGCCACGTCTCTCGGCTGGCCCGCAAAGACGTACACCTGGGCCGAGTTGACCGGGGCCGCGGCGCAGGACGGCAAGGTGCGCCTCGGCTCGGCCGACCCGGCGCACAGCGCCGCCGGGCTGCTCGCGCTGAGCTGCATCGGCAAGTCGGCGGCGAGCCGGGGCCCTGACGGCAGCACCCAGACCGCGGCCCTCGCCAAGCTGCTCTCGCAGCGGGTCTCCGACAGCGACGGCCAGGTCGCGGACACACTGGCTCGCGACAACTCGGCCGCAGAGAACGGCGATGCGCGCCGCAACCGGGCGGTGATCCTGTCCGAGCAGGCGGCCTTCGCGCACAACGCCTCACGCGGCGCGGGACAGGGCGTGCGGCTCTTCTACCCCAAGGACGGCGCGCCGCAGCTGGACTATCCGTACACGATGGTCCGCGAGGCGGGCATGAGCACCAATGAGAGCCGGGCCGCGATGCGTTTTCTGACGCTGCTCGGCGACCCCGAGTCCGTCGGGGTGCTTGCCGGGCAGGGCTTCCGCACGCCGGGCCAGCCCGCCGTCGGCCCGGTCGCCTCGGCCGCCGGGGGCGGTTCGCCGCAGCCGTACGCGAGCGCCACCGCCGATCCCCCGTCGGCACAGGAGCTGCAGGACACGCTCGGCATGTGGACGATCACCGTGCAGAGCGCGCGGCTGACGACGGTGGTGGACGCGTCGGGTTCGATGGCGGCCACGGTGCCCGGCTCGGGCGGACGCTCGCGGATGGAGGTCACCAAGGCCTCGCTGCTCCAGGCGCTTTCGCAGTTCACCCCCGAGGACGAGATCGGTCTGTGGGACTTCTCCACCCACCTCGATGGCTCACGCGACTACCGCCGCCTGGTGCCGACCGCCCGGCTCGGCGACCCGGCGGCCGGCGGCCGCACCCAGCGCGACAAGCTGACGGACGCGTTCGCCGCGCTCCAACCGGTGCCGGGCGGCGCGACCGGGCTCTACGACACGACACTGGCCGCCTACAAGGAGGCGACCTCGACGTACGCGAGAGGCAAGTTCAACGCGGTGGTGCTGCTGACCGACGGCGCCAACGAGGACCCCGGCAGCATCTCTCGGGCCGACCTCGTCGCGCAGTTGCAGAAGCTCACCGATCCCTCGAAGCCGGTGCCGCTGATCGCCATCGCGGTCGGCCCGGACGCCGACAAGAACGAGGTGCAGCAGATCGCGAAGGCGACCGGCGGCGCCGGGTACCAGGTGAACGACCCGGCCGACATCCAGGCAGTGATCCTTGAGGCGATCACGGCCTTGGGGCAGGCCCAGCGGCGCGGTTAGCGCTGGTCACTGGCCGGGAAAGCCCGTCGGCCAGGTGTGCACGGGCTCGCCCGCGAGCATCAGCTCCCGATAGCGCCGGGTGGTGGCCGCGAGCGCCGCCTCCCGGCCGAGCCCCGTGGCCAGCACCCGACGGTAGGTGTCGACCTGCCAGGACGCGCCGTTGACGCGACGCCGGCAGCGCTCCTCGATGATGCCGAGGTAGTGGTCCCGGTCGGCCGGCTCGACCCCCCACGCGTCAAGCCCGGCCGCCGCCAGCGGCAGCAGCTCCTCGCGTACGAGCTTGACCGCGGGCACCCGGGCGAGACCGCCGCCGCGCCGGGGCGCAGGCCAGAGCAGTTCGGCGTCGATGCCGTACCGGCACGCGGTGTCGAAGTTGGCGGCGGCCGACTCGAACGGCAGCCGCGTCCACACCGGCCTGGCCTCCTCCGCGAGCGCCCGCACCAGGCCGTAGTAGAAGGCCGCGTTGGCGAGGACGTCGGTGACGGTGGGCCCGGCCGGGAGCACCCGGTTCTCCACCCTGAGGTGCGGCACGCCGTCGGCGATCCCGTACACCGGCCGGTTCCAGCGGTAGATCGTGCCGTTGTGCAGCACCAGTTCCTTCAGGCGCGGCACTCCGCCGTCCGCGATGACGCTCAGCGGCTCCTCCTCGTCGCAGATGGGCAGCAGCGGCGGGAAGAAGCGCAGGTTCTCCTCGAAGAGTTCGTACGCGGACGTCACCCAGCGCTCCCCGAACCAGGTGCGCGGGCGCACCCCTTGGGCGCGCAGCTCGGCCGGTCTGGTGTCGGTGGCCTGCGCGAACACCGGGGGCCGCGACTCGCGCCACAGCTCCCGCCCGAACAGGAAGGGCGCGTTGGCGCCCACCACGATCTGCACGGCCGTGACCACCTGCGCCGCGTTCCACACCGCGGCGAACCGCGCGGGCGTCACCTGGAGGTGCAACTGCACGGAGGTGCAGGCCGCTTCGGGGGTGATCGACGCGGAGGTGCAGACGAGCCGTTCCACCCCCTGGATGTCGAGCGTGAAATCCTCCCCCCGGGCCGCCACTATTTGATCGTTGAGCAGGGTGTAGCGGTCGACGTCGGAAAGGTTCCCGGGTACGAGATCGTCCCGGGTCAGGGTCGGCAGAATTCCGATCATGATGATGCCCGCGTCGACCTCGGCGGCTTTGCGATCGGCATACCCGAGTCCGGTCCTCAACTCCTCGGCGAGCTGATCGAATACGCGGCCGCCGAGCCGGTGCGGGGCTATGTTCACTTCCAGGTTGAACATTCCGAGTTCGGTCTGGAAATCCCTGCTCGCGATGCGTTCGAGCACCTCGGCATTCATCATGCGCGGCATACCGTCGGGACCCGCGAGATTCAACTCCAGCTCCAGCCCCATCAGGTTCCTGGGACGGTCGAACCGCTTCTGGGCCAGGAGACTCCCGAGCCCCTCCAGGCACTGCTGTAACTTGTCCCGGTAGCGGTGCCGATCGGACAGGTCGAATCCGCCTGCCACGACCTTCTCCCCCATCGAAGGGTCCCTCCTCGAATGGGCAGCCAGCGACACCGGCCGCTCGCGTCACGGTCGATAATGCCCAGCCTCACTGATCCATAACGCCTGCGGGGCCAGCACCGAAGGAGTAGCCTCAGAAGCTGAGGTCTCCGGCACATTCAGCAGGCATACCGCAACGGGCAGTTACCAAGCGGTCGGCAATGGTGAAAAACACCGACGAGATTCGGCCGACCCCCGGCGGGGCACCTTTCCAGGTGAGGGGTCCGCACAGGACATTTCCTCGGGTAAATCGTCTGCACAGAAGGACCTGATACCGACTTGCGGGCAATATCGACGACAGCTAGCCGAAACATTGCGTGAACACGTGTCGTATAAACTCCGCAAACGAGGCAGAGAGTTGGCGCCCCGGCCATCGCACGACGGCCCCCCTCTGACCCCGCACCGCAGACAGCGCCGTCCGCACTGCCCACGCATCACCGTGTCTCCGAAGTGAGAGGCGACCCACCATGCCGCTGCATGTCCCCCCGGCCCCCGCGCCCGCCCTGCGCAGCGTCCTCGCGGCACTCGGTTCCCCCACCGCCGTCCGCGAGGCCCGCACCCCGGCCCTCCGCTCCGCCCCAGGTCCGCTCACCCCCGAACTCCCGCTCCCGCTGCACGTCCTGGACGGGATCACCCCGGGCGGCCGGACCCCGCGCACCCGCCTGGCCGGCTGGCGTTTCCTCATCAGCGACCCCGACCACCCGGTCGCCGCCGCGGACACCCGGCTCACGCCGGACGGCTGGACCTTCTCGCATTTCTTCGAGGGCCCCTACATCGCCTCGACGGCACGCGCGGTGCGCCAGGCCGAACTGCTCACCACGCACTACCAGCCCCGGCTGCTGTCGGTACCCGAGCTGTACATGCTCACGCTGTGGCTGCACGGCGACACCACCGCCGACGGCGCCTCGGGCACGCCCGCACCGCACGACCTGCTGGTTCCGCTGGCGCCCGCCCCGCCCGGCATCTGCGCCCACCGCCCGCTGCGGGTCAGCGAACTGCTGCCGGTGCTCACCCTGCGCCTGGCCCCTGCCCCGCTGCTCGGCCAGCCCGTCTGACCTCGCCTTCGGCGACGCGCGGAAAAGTGCCCCGCGACCGGTGTGGCCGCGGGGCACCGGTGTGTCTATGCTGCGTACGCGCCGTCTCCGCCATACGGGCTAGTCCTGGCGGGCCACTGCGAACCACCCGAAAAGACAAGCCAGTTGAGCTGAACCGTCCGTGCGGGTGATACGTCATTAAGCAGTAGGAAGCGCTGCCGCGAAATCCCTGCGGATTGACTCCCGTGGGGCAACACTGGGATCGGACCGACCGACTTACTACGGGGGGCGGCCATGAACAACAACGCATCGAGCCGCAGCACACTCACCACGACGCAGCGAAAGAACGCATCCATGTGCCAGCACCAGCCAGCCTGCCCGACAGCCTTCTCCGCCGACCGGGAAGCCGCGAAGCCCGTGGCACACCACCCGGAGCAGGGCTGGAGCCTGCTGTGCAACGGTGTCCTGCTCTTCGAGGACACCGGTGAGCTGCTGCCGGACGGGCAGATCATCGCCCCGCACCGGTCGCTCACGGCGGAGCAGGTGGCGACGGCCGCCTAGCGCGGCCTCGTACGGACAGCTCTCGTGCGGACTGGTCCCAGCGGACTCGTCCCGTACGGAAACACAAGGGCCGGCCCGGGGAAGACACCCCGAACCGGCCCTTACGCATGTCCGGTCAGTTGTCGTACTCGTCCAGCGGCGGGCAGGAGCAGACCAGGTTGCGGTCCCCGAAGGCGCCGTCGATGCGGCGGACCGGCGGCCAGTACTTGTCGGCGGCCGACACGCCGGCCGGGAAAACGGCGTCCTCTCGGCTGTAGGCGTGGTTCCACTCGCCGCCGAGCGCGGCCGCGGTGTGCGGGGCGTTGGCCAGCGGGTTGTCGTCGGCCGGCCAGGCGCCGGAGGCGACCTTCTCGATCTCGCCGCGGATCGCGATCATCGTGTCGCAGAACCGGTCGATCTCGGCCAGGTCCTCGGACTCGGTGGGCTCGATCATCAGCGTGCCGGCCACCGGGAACGACATGGTCGGCGCGTGGAAGCCGTAGTCGATCAGGCGCTTGGCAATGTCGTCGACGCTGACGCCGGTCGCCTTGGACAGCGGCCGCAGGTCCACGATGCACTCGTGCGCGACCAGTCCGTTGGGACCGGTGTAGAGCACCGGGTAGTGCGGCTCCAGGCGCTTGGCGATGTAGTTCGCGGCGAGCACGGCGACCTGGGTCGCGCGCTTGAGGCCCTCGCCGCCCATGAGACGCACGTACGCCCACGAGATCGGCAGGATGCCGGCCGAGCCCCACGGGGCGGCCGAGATCGGGCCGACGCCCGTCTCCGGACCGGCGCTGGGCTGCAGCGGGTGGTTCGGCAGGTACGGCGCGAGGTGCGCACGCACACCGACCGGGCCGACGCCGGGGCCGCCGCCGCCGTGCGGGATGCAGAACGTCTTGTGCAGGTTGAGGTGCGAGACGTCGCCGCCGAACTTGCCCGGCTTGGCGAGCCCGACCAGGGCGTTGAGGTTGGCGCCGTCGACGTACACCTGGCCGCCGGCCTCGTGGACCAGACCGCAGATGTCGGCGACGTGCTCCTCGAACACGCCGTGCGTGGACGGGTAGGTGATCATCAGCACCGAGAGCTCGTCGCGGTACTGCTCGATCTTGGCGCGCAGGTCGTCTGCGTCGACCTCGCCGTCGTCGGCGGTCTTGACGACGACGACCTTCATTCCGGCCATCACGGCGCTCGCGGCGTTGGTGCCGTGCGCGGAGGACGGGATGAGGCAGATGGTGCGCTGGGTGTCGCCGTTGGCGCGGTGGTAGGCGCGGACCGCGAGCAGACCCGCGAGCTCGCCCTGCGAACCGGCGTTGGGCTGGATGGACACCGCGTCGTAGCCGGTGACCTCGGCGAGCCGCTCCTCAAGCTCGCGGATGAGCGTGAGGTAGCCGGCGGCCTGCTCGACCGGAGCGAAGGGGTGCATCTGGCCGAACTCGGGCCAGGTCACCGGCTCCATCTCGGTGGTCGCGTTCAGCTTCATGGTGCAGGAGCCGAGCGGGATCATGCCGCGGTCGAGCGCGTAGTCGCGGTCGGCGAGCTTGCGCAGGTAGCGCAGCATCGCGGTCTCGGAGCGGTGCTGGTGGAACACCGGGTGGGTCAGGAATTCGTCGCTGCGCAGCAGGGCGGCGGGCAGGGTGTCGACGGCCGCGGCATCCAGTGCCTCGACATCCGCGTGGACCCCGAACGCGGCCCAGACGGCGGCCAGTTGGGCCCGGGTGGTGGTCTCGTCGCAAGCGATGGAGACGGTGTCGGCGTCGACCAGGTGCAGGTTGACCCCGCCCTGGCGGGCCGCGGCGACGGCGCCCGCGGCCTTGCCCGGGACCCGCACGGTGAGGGTGTCGAAGTAGGCGCCGTGGGCGACGTCGACACCGGCGGCCTTCAGGCCCTCGGCGAGCACGACGGCGTAGCGGTGGGTGCGCTGCGCGATCTGCTTCAGCCCGTCCGGGCCGTGGTAGACGGCGTACATCCCGGCCATGACGGCGAGCAGCACCTGGGCAGTGCAGATGTTGCTGGTGGCCTTCTCGCGGCGGATGTGCTGCTCGCGGGTCTGCAGGGCCAGACGGTAGGCCTTGTTGCCGTCCGCGTCGACGGAGACCCCGACGAGGCGGCCGGGCAGGCTGCGGGCGAACTTCTCCTGCACCGCCATGAACCCGGCGTGCGGGCCGCCGAAGCCCATCGGGACGCCGAAGCGCTGGGTCGTACCGACGGCGATGTCCGCGCCGAGCGAGCCGGGGGAGGCGAGCAGGGTGAGGGCGAGCAGGTCGGCGGCGACAGTGACGATCGCGCCGAGCTCGTGGGCCGCGTCGATGACGGGCTTCAGGTCGCGGACCTGGCCTGAGGCGCCCGGGTACTGGAGCAGCACGCCGAAGACGCCGCGCTCGGCCACCTCGGCCGGGATGCCCTCGCTCAGATCGGCGACGACGACCTCGACGCCGGTCGGCTCGGCACGCGTCTGGATCACGGCGACGGTCTGCGGCAGGGTGTCGGCGTCGACGAGGAAGACCCCGCCCTTGACCTTGCCCACGCGCCGGGAGAGGGCGAGCGCCTCGGCGGCGGCGGTGCCCTCGTCGAGCAGCGAGGCGCCCGACGTCGGCAGGCCGGTCAGCTCGGCGACCATGGTCTGGAAGTTGAGCAGCGCCTCAAGGCGGCCCTGCGAGATCTCCGGCTGGTAAGGCGTGTACGCCGTGTACCAGGCCGGGTTCTCCATGACGTTGCGCAGGATCACCGGCGGCGTGAACGTGCCGTAGTAGCCGAGGCCGATCATCGGGGCGAGCACCTGGTTGCGGTCCGCGAGCTGACGCAGCTCGGCGAGCACCTCGGCCTCGGTCCGCGCCTCGGGCAGCCCCAGCGCCCCGGCACTCTTGATGACGTCGGGGACGGCGGCGGCGGTCAGCTCGTCGAGCGAGCCGTAGCCGACCTGCGCGAGCATCTTCGCCTGAGCCTCGGCATCGGGCCCGATGTGGCGCTGCTCGAACGGGATGCCACGCTCCAGCTGGCTGAGCGGAATGCGGTTGGCGGTCATTACGGAGGCCTCCTGGTCGCACGACCTGCGAGGGGCACCACGGCGCGGGTACCCGGACGGCCTCCCCCTCTGTCATCTCAACCTGAGAGCTTCACCGGGGCGCGTAGAGGCGACCCGGTTTTCACCGTCGGTGAGGAAAGGTTCCGCCCGGGCCGAAGTGCCCGCGCATCCCCCGTCCTGCTTTCCAGAGTGACCTCGTCCGTGCGGTCCGTGGGCCTGAGAGATTCCGGGGAGGAGTTGCTCCTTCGGCGCCCGCCGAGAACTCAGTGAGCACTTCGGAGGACTCTCCCGCACGGGGTCAGCAGCCGTTTGCCAGCCTACCAGCGAGGTCCGAGCCCGAATCTTTGTCCAACTGCTCAAGTGGCCAACACCCGCGATGTGCACTTTCGTAGTGCTTATGGAGCAGTTGTGAACGGTTGCGACCAGTTGGAGGGACCGTGCAGACCGATATCGATCCGCGCAGCCTGATCGGCCGCAAGGCGTACGACCGCAGTGGACGCAAGATCGGAACGGTGGACGAGGTCTACCTCGACGACGCGACGGGCGCACCGGAGTGGGCGGCGGTGCGCACCGGCCTGTTCAGCCGGGACGCCTTCGTCCCGCTCGAACCCAGCACCCTGGTCGACGAGGCGCTGCACGTCCCCTACGAGCGCGCCCTGATCAAGGACGCCCCCGACTTCGGCGTGGGCCGCCACCTCTCCCCGGAACAGGAGCTCCAGCTGTATCACCACTACGGTCTGGACATCGCGGCCCCCGACCCCGGCCCGCCGCCGTCCGACCGCGACTTCGGCCGCCTTGCCAACGGCGACTCCTGACCGGCCGGGGCCCCACCTCCGGGCTCCGCCTCCGCCTCCCCGTCCGCCTCGGTCTCCGCCTCTGTCTCGGTCTCTGTCTCTGTCTTGGTCTCGATTTCCTCGACCGGGGACAGCGGCTCCGCCTTCTCCACCAGGGGCAGTGGCTCCGACGGCGCCAGGCCGGGGTCGTCCACCCTGAAGGTCCGCACCCGCCCCGGCACCAGCGAGGCCGGCGTCTCGAAGCGCACCGTGACCCGCCCCACGCCGCTGCCCTGCACCCATCCCGGCCCGTACTCGGCGTGCGTGACGTCGTGCCCGGCCAGCCACCGCCGCTGGGCCGGGTCCTCCACGGGCTCCGCCTCCGCAGCGGCCGCCGGGGTCTCCTCGTTCTCGGGCTCCTCCTCGGCCCGCGCCTCCGAGGCCCGCTCCTCGGCGGCCTGCGCGAACAGGTCCTCCTGCGTGAAGTCGGCGAGCCCGCTGACCCCCACGCCGAGCAGCCGCACGCCGCCCGTGGTGTCCACGGAGTCGAGCAGGCGCCCGGCGGCCTCCCGCACCACCCCCGGGTCGTCCGTGGGCCCGCGCAACGTCTCGGACCGCGTCAGCGTCGAGAAGTCGTAGCGGCGGACCTTGAGCACGATGGTGCGGCCGGAGTGCCCGGACGCCCGTAGCCGCTGCACACACCGGTCCGCGAGCCGGCCGACCTCGGTCATGATCCGCACCCGGTCGTGCAGGTCCACGTCGAAGGTGTCCTCCACCGACACCGACTTGGTGTCCCGCTCGGCCACCACGGGCCGGTCGTCGTGCCCGGCCGCCATCCGGTACAGCGAGGCCCCGTGCGACTTCCCGAGCAGCCGTACGAGCTCGTCCTCGCCGGCCTCGGCGAGGTCGGCCACGGTCGTCATCCCGGCCCGCCGCAGATGCTCCCCGGTGGCCGGGCCCACGCCCGGCAGGGTGCGCACCGGCATCGGGGCGAGGAGCTCCCGCTCGGTGCCGGGTTCTATGAGCACGAGCCCGTCCGGCTTCGCCTGCTCGGAGGCGATCTTGGCCAGCATCTTGGATCCGGCGAGCCCGACCGACCCGCTCAGCCCGGTGACCGCCCTGATGTCCCTGCGCAGCCGCTCACCGGCCTCCCGCGCCGTGACCGACCCGAAGGCCACCCCGCCGGCCTCCAGGTCCACGAAGGCCTCGTCCAGGCTCAGCGGCTCGACCAGCGGCGACAGCCGGCCGAGCAGCTCCATCACCTGCTCGCTGATCGTGCGGTACAGCTGGAAGCGCGGCACCAGATACGCCGCGTTCGGACAGAGCCGCCGGGCCTGCGCCATCGGCATCGCCGAGCGCACCCCGAAACGTCTGGCCTCGTACGACGCCGTCGAGACCACCCCGCGCGGGCCGAGGCCGCCCACGATGACCGGCTTTCCGCGCAGGCTGGGCTTCGACGCCTGCTCTGCGGCGGCGAAGAAGGCATCCATGTCCAGATGCAGGATGGTCGGCGCGGCTCTCACATCACTGATGCTGCCGTACGCCACTGACAATCGGCCCCGGCACGGCCGCCGGGCGGCTCAGACCGCGCGGTTGCGGCGCCTGGCCAGCTCGTCGGCCGGGTTGTGCCCGACCAGGGTCTCGCCGGTGTCGACACGCTCGCCGTGCAGTTGCGAAAGGGCCGCCTCGACGTCCCGCCACACCACGCCCACGGCGATCCCGAAGATCCCCTGGCCGCCCTGGAGCAGGTTCACGACCTCGTCCGGGGACGAGCACTCGTACACCGTGGCCCCGTCGCTCATCAGCGTCATCCGCTCCAGGTCGCGAAAGCCGCGCTCACGCAGGTGCTGCACGGCGGCGCGGATGTTCTGGAGCGCGACACCGGTGTCGAGGAAGCGCTTGACGATCTTCAGGACGACGACGTCCCGGAAGCTGTAAAGACGCTGGGTTCCCGAGCCGTAGGCCGGACGGACACTGGGCTCGACCAGGCCGGTACGGGCCCAGTAGTCGAGCTGTCGGTAGGTGATCCCCGCCGCCGCGCACGCGGTCGGCCCCCGGTATCCGATCGTCTCGGTACTCGGGTCGGCCGCACTGCTGTGAAGCGGGTACGGCCCGCTCTCCCCCGGACTTCGTCCGGGAGCGCCCCCTGCCGTACCGTCGCCGCTCATTCTCACGCCGACCCTCCGTCCTTGACCTGCCCACTCGACGGTAGGCAGTCACTCGGGGTGCGTCAACGATCGCCACACTCGGCACGCCGAGTGATAATCACCCTGAGAGTGGTTTCCCGTGTCTCTCTTGTGGGAAAGGCTACTCGAATGCGCCGAAACCGCCCCGGCGTACGCGCCGCGCACGGCACCCCGGGGACGGCCCCCGGATCACGCGCATCCGGTGCTCACTGGCTGTTGGTGCCGAAGTCCTCGGGCGAGATCTGGTCGAGGAACTCGCGGAACTTCTCGACCTCGTCCTCCTGCTCGTCCGGAATGGCGATTCCCGCGTCGTCGAGGACCCCGTCACTGCCGTAGATCGGCGTTCCGGTGCGCAAGGCCAGCGCTATGGCGTCGGACGGCCGGGCGCTCACTTCCACACCACTGGCAAAGACCAGCTCCGCGTAGAAGACGCCTTCGCGCAGGTCCGTGATGCGGACTTCGGTCAGCTCCTGGCCCACGGCCTCAAGGACGTCCTTGAAAAGGTCGTGCGTCAGCGGCCGCGCCGGCGCCATCCCCTGTTGGGCGAAGGCGATCGCGGTCGCCTCCCCCGGACCGATCCAGATGGGGAGGTACCGATCGCCTCCCACTTCACGCAGGAGCACGATCGGTTGGTTGGAGGGCATTTCCACCCGGACACCCACGACGTCGAGCTCGTTCACACAGCAACCCTAGGACGTGCTCGGCAGGTTTGGGTAGTCGGGCACCTACAAGATCAGTGAAGCCGGACACCCAGGGCGGTCTGCACCAGTGCCGCATGGAGCCGCACGGACAGCGCCGCGAGCTCCTTCGTGGTGGCCTCCGCATGGGCCCTGGTCTGCGGATTACGGTGCAACCGCAGCGGAGCCACCACCTGCTCGACCAGACCCGCCTCGCGGTCCGCGGCGGCCTTCATGGCGCGCAGATGGCGCGGTTCCAGACCGAATCGCCCCAGATCCGCCACAAGTCGCGCCACATTCACCGACTCCGCGTCGAAGCCGCCCTCGGGCCCGGGCGTGACCAGGCCGTACGACTCCCACTCGGCCAGTTCCGCCTCGGTGACCTCGGCGGCCGCCATCAGCTCCGCCCGGCCCACCCGGGCGGCCGTGGGCCGGTCAGCGTCCTGCTCGCCGAGGCCGTCGAGCAGCTCCCGGGGGCCGCCGGAGGCCGGCAGGGAAGGCTGCTCGCCGCGGCCCAGCGCGTCCAGGTGCTCGCGGATGACCTTGAGCGGCAGATAGTGGTCCCGCTGCATCCGCAGTACCTGGGCGAGACGTTCGACGTCCTCGGCGCTGAACTTGCGGTACCCCGACGGCGTACGCCGGGGCTCCACCAGGCCCTCGGACTCCAGGAACCGGATCTTCGAGATCGTCACTTCGGGAAATTCGTCGCGCAGCTGGTTGAGCACCCCGCCGATGCTCATCAGCCGGCCGCCCGCGGCGGCGGTGCCGGATCCGGCACCGCCGGTCGGTGTCTGCAGCATGAATCTTCCCCGGCCGGGACTCAGAGAGAGCGCTGGCTCGCGTAGAAGACCAGGCGGTACTTCCCGATCTGGACCTCGTCGCCATTGGCCAGGTCGACGGAGTCGATCCGCTCGCGGTTCACGTAGGTGCCGTTGAGGCTGCCGACGTCGGAGACGGTGAAACGCCCGTCGGGACCGCGCCGGAACTCCACGTGGCGGCGCGAGACCGTCACGTCGTCCAGGAAGATGTCGCTCTGCGGGTGACGGCCGGCCGTGGTCAGCTCGCCGTCCAGGAGGAAGCGGCTTCCCGAGTTCGGCCCGCGGCGCACCACCAGGAGCGCCGAGCCCTGCGGCAGGGCGTCGACCGCGGCCTGTGCCTCCGGGGAGAGCGACGGCAGCTGCGTCTGGCCGGTCACCTCGGCGTCGTACGCCTCAAGGCCCGAGATCGAGATGGTCGAGGTGGTCTCGGAGGCGCGCTCCGGAACGACACCGGGCCGCAGCGGGGCCCCGCAGTTGGAGCAGAAACGGCTGGCGGCGGCATTGCTGTGCCCGCACCTCGTACAAACAGGCATGCCCGACATCGACGGATCCTCCTGCCGCGGCGGCACCGCGTGGGCACTGGTGGCATACGGGTCGGAGTCAAACCCTCCACCCGTACTTGAGGTTGACGGTTCTCCGAAACCTATGCGGCCTGCACCCGCGGGGTCAACAGACGACGCGCCCGGAATGTCACCACCGGAACCAGCCACCTCATCGCGGAACAGCGGACGCTCGCCGCCCTGCTCCTCCGCCCCTCCGGGGCGCTGAGCACGGTGCCTGGCGGCGCTGCCGCCGTCCTGGCGTGCGCTCTTGCCGAACAACTTCGCAAACAACTTCACGGGCGATTCCCCTTGACCGAAATAGACCCGCCCGTGGGGCAGGACGAACCCAGAATCAACACACCTGCCGACCCGGACATCCTCACAACGTCCGTATCCGCCAAACAGTTTCCACCACGCACCACTGTTACGAAGCGGCGACCCCCCGCAACCTCCTGCCCTTGTGCGGCAGGTCTCACGCCCACTCTCATCAGTGCGAGGACGACTGAGCGTAGTCAGGCCGCTTCGCGGCTCGCAAGGCGTTCACAACGATCTTCTCCGAGCGGGCCACTGTGGCGGTGGCCTGCTCCTTCTCCAGAGTCTGCACGACTCCACCGGGGATGTTCAGAGCCGGTTCCAGATCCTGCGGCCTGCCGATCACCTTGAAGACGTACGGCGCGGTGACCTTCTTGCCGTCGATACCGATGCCACCGGTCTCGTCCGAGAAGTAGGTGTTGGCCACCACACGGACGTCGTTGATCTGGACCGCCTCCGCCCCTGCTGCGCGCAGCTCCTGCACGGTGTCAAGTACCTTGTCGGACTCGACAGCGCCCTTGGGGTCACTGATCGTCAACGTGATGCCGGGCCCCTGCGCCGCGACCGTGCCGGCCAGGATGCCGAGCTGCTGCTCCTTCTCCACGGTCTGCTTGCGCGCCTCCTCGGCCTGGTTCGAGCTGGTCTCCAGCTCGGTGCGCTGACCCTCCAGACGCTGCTTCTCATCCTCAAGACGCTTCGTACGCGAGTCGAGTTCATCCAGGATCCGCACCAGATCCTCCTGGCGGGCGCCACGCAGCGCACTGTTGTCGCTGTTGGAGCGGACCTGGATGGCGAGGCCGAGGCCGAGGACGAACAGCAGCAGCGCCACGATGAGCTGCGCACGGCTGACCCGCGGCGGCCAGAGCCCCGCGGCGAGCCGCTGGCGCCCCGTCAGCTGAGCCTTCGCCTCGCCTGCTTCGTCCGGCGCGTCGACGGGCCGCTGCTCGTCGCCGTCACCCTGATCGGTGTTCTTCGCGTCGCTCATCGGCCTCAGGCCCTGAAGACGTGCCGTCGGATGGCGGCGGCGTTGGAGAAGATCCGGATGCCGAGCACCACGACCACGCCGGTCGACAGCTGCGCGCCGACGCCCAACTTGTCGCCGAGGAACACGATCAGAGCCGCGACCACCACGTTCGACAGGAAGGAGACGACGAAGACCTTGTCGACAAAGATGCCGTCGAGCATGGCACGAAGCCCGCCGAAGACCGCGTCGAGTGCCGCCACCACGGCGATCGGCAGATACGGCTCGACCACCGCAGGCACCTCGGGCCGGACGAAAAGTCCGACCACGACTCCCACGACGAGGCCAAGTACGGCGATCACGATGTGCCTTTCCCTGTATCGGCCACGCCCTTGCCGGCGCCCGTGGCCATTGGCTTTGCTGTCCGTACGGTCAGGCTCGGCGCCGCCGGGAGACGCACGTCTCCCTCGGCCGAAATGCTGGCCCTGATCCCGTAGTTCTGCTCCAGCACATGCAGGTACTGACCGTCCGCGCTGTCCTGGAAGTCGGTACTCAGCTTCTTGCCGTCCCCCACCGCGAGCACCGTGTACGGCGGCACCAGTGGCCTGTTGTCGACCAGTATGGCGTCGCCCGCGGCCCGGATCGCCGAAAACGATGTCAGGCGCTGCCCGTTGATGGCGATGGCCTCCGCGCCCGACTGCCACAGCCCGTTGACGACGCGCTGCATGTCGCGGTCGCGCACCCGGCCGGTGTCCGCGAAGGTCGTGCTCTCCCGGGGGCGGCTCCCGTCGCCCTGGGCCGTGTCCTTGGCGTCGTCGACGACCAGTTTCACACCCGGCCCGTGCACCTCGGTGGCGCCGGACAACAGCTCCACGAGTTCACCCTGGTCGCCGCCGTGCTTCTCAAGCGCCTTGCGCTGCTGGTCCCCGACCTCGGTCCGCAGCCCGTCGACATCGTTCTGCAGCTTGTCGGCGGCCTTGGTCTCCGACTCGACCCGGTTGATCAGCTCCTGGCGCTCCTTGGCGACCACGGGAGCGGTGATACGGGCCTGCGCGGCCCCGACCGTCACGACCAGGGCGGCAAGCACCAGACCGGCCGCGAGACCCAGCTTGGCCTTCAGCGTGCGCGGCATCCCGGCATCGCCCTCGGCCTTGCGGCGGGCGGTCGCCTCCGCATAGCCGTCGTCAAGCGCGTGGTCCATGACATTGGTCAGCAGCGACATCGACGCGTCGGGACGCGGAGGCGGAGACGGCGTGCTCCGAACGGGGGGCTGCTGCGGCATGCCGCACATCGTCGCACGTCGCCGCCGCTACCACCGAATGGCCCCACCGGTGTGCCGAGCCGCACCTCCAAGCTTGGCCCGGCACACCGCTACAACGTCAGTGACCTGCGCTGTCGACCACTGCGGCCCATTCGTCGAGCAGCGCCTGCGCCGACACGTCGTCCGGCCCCTCGGCCCACAGATGAGTGACGGCCTCGGCCGGATCGGGCAGCACCATCACCCAACGTCCATCGGCCTCGACGACCCGTACGCCGTCGGTCGTGTCCACGAATCGGCCGCCGGCGGCCTCCACGACCCGGCGCATCACCATGCCCTTGACCGCCCACGGCGTCGGGATGTCCCGCCGCAGCACATGCGCCTGCGGTATCCGCGCATCGATCTGGCTGAGCGTGAGCTGGGTGCGTGCGACCAGCCCGATGAGCCGCACGAACGCGGCCGCGCCGTCGAAGACGCTGCTGAACTCGGGCACGATGAACCCGCCACGCCCGTCCCCGCCGAAGATAGTGGACTCTTCGCGGCCCACCCTGGTCAGATCGTCCGGCGAAGTGGTCGTCCACTCCACCTGAGTGCCGTGGTACGCCGCCACCTGCTCGGCGATTCTGGTGGTCGTGACCGGCAGGGCCACCCGCCCGCTGCGCCGCTCGGCGGCGACCAGGTCGAGCATCACAAGCAGCGCCCGGTCGTCCTCGACGATCCGGCCCCGCTCGTCGACCAGCGAGAGCCGCTCGCCGACCGGGTCGAACCGCACCCCGAACGCGGCCCGCGCCGAGGCGACGATCTCCCCGAGTCGCACGAGCCCGGCCCGTCTGCTCTCCGCGGACTCGGTGGGCCGGGACTCGTCCAGACCCGGGTTGATCGTCAGCGAGTCCACCTTGAGCCGGCCGAGCAGGCTGGGCAGCACGAGACCGGCACTGCCGTTGGACGCGTCGACGACCACCTTCAGCCCGGCCTCCGCGATGCCGGTGGTGTCGGCCTTGCGCAGCAGCGACCCGGTGTACGAGTCGAAGACGCTGGAGGGGAACTGCAGATCGCCGATCTCTCCCGGGAAGGCCCGCCGGTACTCCTGGCGCGCGTAGACCCGGTCGAGCTTGCGCTGCCCCGCCTGTGAAAGGTCGGCGCCCCGCTCGTCGAAGAACATGATGTCGACGGAGTCCGGCACACCTGGCGACGTACGGATCATGATCCCGCCGGCGCTGCCCCGCGCGGTCTGCTGCCGCGCGACCGGCAACGGCACGTTCTCCAGATCCCGTACATCTATGGCGCTGGCCTGCAGCGCCGAGATGACCGCCCGCTTCAGTGCCCGCGCGCCGCGGGAGTGGTCGCGCGCCGTGGTGACGGTCGACCCCTTCTTGAGCGTGGTGGCGTACGCACCCGCAAGGCGTACGGCCAGCTCCGGCGTGATCTCGACATTGAGGATCCCGGAAACGCCCCGGGCCCCGAAGAGGTGGGCCTGCCCCCGCGACTCCCAGATCACCGACGTGTTGACGAAGGCGCCGGCCTCGATGGTCTTGAACGGATAGACCCTGACATTCCCCTGGACGATCGATTCCTCACCGACGAGGCATTCGTCCCCGATGACAGCGCCGTCCTCGATACGTGCGGCCCGCATGATGTCGGTGTTCTTGCCGATCACACAGCCACGCAGATTGCTGTGCTGGCCGATGTAGACGTTGTCGTGAACGACGGCCTTGTGCAGGAAGGCACCGCTCTTTACGACGACGTTCGATCCGACGACGGTGTGCTCGCGGATCTCCACATCCGCTTCGACCTTCGCGTAATCCCCGATGTAGAGGGGCCCACGGAGGACGGCGTCGGGATGCACCTCGGCGCCTTCCGCGACCCATACGCCCGGGGAGATCTCGAAACCGTCGATCTCGACATCGACCTTGCCTTCGAGCACGTCGGCCTGCGCCTTGACGTAGCTCTCGTGGGTGCCGACATCTTCCCAGTAGCCCTCGGCGACATAGCCGTAGATCGGCTTGCCTTCCTTCATCAGCTGCGGGAAAACGTCGCCGGACCAGTCGACGGACTTGTCGGCCTCGACGTAGTCGAATACCTCGGGCTCCATCACATAGATGCCCGTATTCACGGTGTCGGAGAAAACCTGCCCCCACGTCGGCTTCTCCAGGAAACGCTCGACCTTTCCCTCTTCGTCGACAATGGTGATGCCGAATTCGAGGGGATTGGGCACACGGGTCAGGCACACCGTGACGAGTGCGCCCTTCTCCTTGTGGAAATTGATGAGGTCGGTCAGATCGAAGTCGGTGAGGGCGTCACCCGAGATGACCAGAAAGGCATCGTCCTTGAGGGCTTCCTCGGCATTCTTGACGCTTCCCGCGGTACCGAGGGGCTTCTCTTCATTGGCATAGGTGAGCTCCATTCCGAGCTCTTCTCCGTCACCGAAATAGTTCCTGACGAGCGACGCCAGGAACTGCACGGTTACGACGGTCTCATTGAGCCCATGCCGCTTGAGCAGCCGTAGCACATGCTCCATGATCGGTCGGTTGACGACCGGCAGGAGTGGCTTGGGCATGCTAGAGGTCATGGGGCGAAGGCGTGTGCCTTCGCCACCAGCCATCACGACGGCCTTCATGTCGGAAACGTCCTCCTTGAAGAGACGACGGTGTGGCCGACTTCGCCCGACCGGGCAGGCCTCTGGCGTCACACGCGGCTGCCGACTCGCCGCCGGGGCCCACTGGTCGCCGAGCTCAATCGGCCGCTATGTCCGCCTTCACCAACCGACGGACCTGAACCACATACAGGATGCCTGCCCACCAATAGAGAGTTGTACCCCATCCGGCGAACGCCCATCCGAAAATCGCCGCAAGGGAGGCAAGCCATCCATGTCCGTCACTGAGCAGCAGCAGCGGGAAGGCATACATCAGGTTGAACGTCGCGGCCTTACCCAAGAAGTTCACCTGGGGCGGCGGATAGCCGTGCCGGCGAAGGATTCCCACCATCACCAGAAGCATCAACTCACGGGCCACAAGGGCAGCAGTCAACCAAATCGGCAGGATCTCCCGCCAGGTGAGACCTACCAGCGTGGAAAGGATGTACAACCGGTCGGCAGCCGGGTCGAGCAGTCGCCCCAGATTGCTGATCTGGTTCCAGCGCCGGGCCAGCTTCCCGTCCAGGTAGTCACTGACACCGCTCAACGCCAACACCAGCAGGGCCCAGCCATCGCTGTTCGGCCCGCCAAAGGCAGGGCGGAGAATCAGCCACAGGAAGAGCGGTACGCCGACGAGGCGCGCCATGCTGAGAATATTGGGGATGGTGAGCACCCGGTCCGTCTGAACGCGAGTCTCCTGGACCTCCACCCGGGGGCCTCCTGTGGGAAATGTGCCGACGATGCCCCCTGACCCTACCGTCAGCGAGAGCCCACGGATGCACAGGGGGTACGAGCACCCGGTCTCACGGACCCCAAATTCCGCCCCAAAATGCCCTGAAACGCGAGAAAGCCCCGCACCGTGACTCCGAAGAGTCTGGTGCGGGGCTTTCCCCACAATTTGTTCGGCGGCGTCCTACTCTCCCACAGGGTCCCCCCTGCAGTACCATCGGCGCTGAAAGGCTTAGCTTCCG
>NZ_JBSFIE010000022.1:2144-124228 GCF_053597395.1 Streptomyces sp. NPDC001415 | reverse complement strand
GTGCCGTCAAGAGGGTGTCTAAATCGGTCGTCACAACCCGATGTTGGACACCCTCCCCACGTCTGAGAACCCAGCAATCGGAACTACTCGTCTAGGGCAACCGGGGTCGGGTAAGCCTCGGGCGGCCGGTGGTCTGGCGACGTATCAGCTGGACCGGACGCGGAGCGCGCAGGTCAGCATCGCCGGATCGGGCTCGACCGCGCCGACATCGGCGCCCAGCGCGACAAGCGTGGCGGTGAGCTTGCCGGTTCCGGCGCCCAGGTCGAGTACGCGCGGGCCTGGCGCGTGCCCGACTGCCCAGCGCACCGCGGCCTGCGCATATCCACACCCCGGACGGTCATCACGGCGGCCCCGTGGCCGTGTCCCGCAGTACTTCGGTTGATCTCTCCTGTTCTCGCAAGGTGAGCCGGCGCAGCATTCCGCGGATGCGGTCGCTCGATTCGTCGGCGGCGTCGATGGCCTCTATGCACTGCCAGTACAGCCCCTCCTCGTCGGTGGCGCAGGCCACGGAGACGAGGGCCATCGAGACATCGCCGAGGAGGCCGCCCAGGGAGGTCAACGCCCCTGCTGGAGCGGCCACTTCGGTCAGTTGGGCGGCCCGGATGCCGCCGCGGCGCGTGCCGGGGTGGTCGAGGACGGCGCAGCCCCGGGCGCCGGCTTCGCTGAGGCCGCGGGCTTCGCCCCTCAGTTCCGGCGGGCCGGTGGCGGCGAGGTGGCCGCCGATCGCCTGGGCGAGGGCCTGGGCCTGCCAGGCCTCGGCCACGATGTCGAGCGCTGCCCGGCTCTGGGCCAGGGCGTGTTGGCTGACTTTGACGAGCCGTACCGCATCCATCCGATTTCCCCGTTCGTGCGACGGACCCGAGCTTCGCGTCCACTACCTAGCGTGAGCGCGAGTGGCCCGGAAAGCCAGAGGAAATCGGAAATCTGTGCACAGCAAGCCGATTGTGAGTATCCCGGTCACTCGGATGAGTGACTCTCCGTGTCCGTCGGCGAGTTGTTCGGGGGCTTCGAGTTGTTCGGGGGCTTCGGCGGCTCCGGGACGGGGAAGCGGAGTTCATTGCGGTCGATCTTGGCGGAGAGCGCGGCCAACGCGTCGATGCCGAGCACCTCGCAGAGTTGGAGCAGGTACGCGAGGACGTCGGCGACCTCGTCGGTGACGCGGTCCGCCTTGTCCGGGTCGGCCATCACCCGGTCCGACTGCTCGGGGGTGAGCCACTGGAAGATCTCAAGCAGTTCGGACGCCTCGACGCTGAGCGCGGCGGCGAGGTTCTTCGGGGTGTGGTACGGCTGCCAGTCGCGGGCGGCGGCGAAGGCGGCGAGCCTGCGCTGCAGGGCCGGTACGTCGAGTTGGTTCACGCTTCCAGGTCTACCACCGTCGCCCCGTGGGCCTCCTGGGCACCCGCTCCGTCCCCGACGGCGGCGAGCAGCCGGATGTGGCCACGGGCGCACATCTCCGTTGCCAGCGCGATGAGTTCGCGAGCCTGGCGGGGGTCGAGTCCGCGGTCGAGGCCGTCTGCGAGGACGGTGAGGGTCTGCATGGCCGGGGGTACTTCGGCGACGGTGTCGACGGCGAGGACGCCGGGTCCGGTGAGCAGGACGAGGGCGAGGGCGAGGTAGCGGAGTTCGCCTTCGCCGAGCCGACCGACCGGGGTGCCGTGGCGGGTGCCGCCGCGGGCGAGGACGGCTCGTAACGTGCCGTCGGCGAGTTCTTCGGTGGTGAGGCCGGTGACGGGACCGGCGCAGCCCGCGCGGGCCGCGGTGACGAGGCGTCCGTGGCGGATGCCGCATTCGGTGCGGGTGCGGAAGAGGACTTCGGCGAGGTTGTCGCAGCCGCGCCGCAGCCGGCCGCCGCCGCTCCCCTGGGTGGGGACGACGGGTGCGCGCATGCGCTGGGGCTGGGGGTCGCAGGCGAACACCGAGCGCAGGGCGACGACGACTTGTTCGGCCGCGGCCAGGACGCGCAGTTGTCCTTCTGTCGTGCCGGCGACGCGCAGCGGCAGCAGCGCGGTGCCGAGCCGGTCGTCGGGGAGCGGCGCGCGCGTGACGGGGACCGCGCCCGCGGTGTGCCAGGCCGCTTGGACGGTGGAGCGGCCCGGGTCGCGCAGTGCGGTGCTCAGGAGGGTCTGTCCTTCACTGGTCAAACGTTCGCCGACGACGCGGAGTTCCGGCTCGGCCTGGACGGCGAGATCGAGGCGGACGGGTCCGGCGGGGCCGTCGACGGTGCAGCCGATCCGGAATCCGCGGCGCCCCTGGGCGTCGGCCTCGGCGCGTTCGGGCACGCAGCCCGCGGGGTCGCGGAACACGGCTCCCAGCGATGCGCCCGCGCCGAGTCTGGCCAGGGCTTCGAATGCTTCGAGGACGCTGGTCTTGCCGCTGCCACTCGGTCCGGTGACCAGAGTGAGGGGGCCGAGCGGGATGACCGCGCCGCGGTGTGCCCTGAAGGAGGACAGCCTGAGTTCGGTGACCGTGGGGCGATCGGGGCGGCCGGCTCGGTCACTGTTGGTGGTCGTCGTGGTCATGGCTGGGACCGTACGCAGCCGGAAAACTGACGAACCGTTCCGCCGCGTTGACCTTCCTACTAATGAGGGACGGCACAGCGCTGACGGGACGGTCCTGGGCGGGGCGGTGGAGCGATGGGGGCGGGTCAGGGGTGCGGGACGGCCGCCGCGGCGATGCCTTCCACTTCGGTGCCGGCCGGGGCGAGCAGGAAGACGTTGCGGTCGACGCGGTGCATTCCGCTGCCGAGGCCGAAGACGACGCCGGTGCTGAAGTCGAGGATCCGCTTGGCGACTTCGGGGTCGGCGCCCGTCAGGTCGAGCAGGACGGGGATCTGTGCGATGAGGTATTCGGCGACTTCGCGGGCGTCCGCGAAGATCTGCACCCTGAGGACGACGAAGCGCCGCTGTTCGACGGTCGCGTAGTCGCCCGGGATGGTCTGGTGGTCGACTCTGGACGGCCACTCGTTGCGGCCGCGCAGCGGAACGACCTGGGCGAGCCCCTCCCACTGTTCGTCGGTGACGTCGTACCTGCTCACCGGACCACCTCGCCCACGTGCTGTATCTGCATCCGGCCATGATGACGCCGCTCACCCGTTCAGCCCAACTTCGACACGGCCACAGAGGTGTCGGCTATGACTCATCTCATGGGCGGCGCGCGACTCCCTGCCCTATAGGAGCGCGGAGCGTCATCGTGTCCAGGGCCTGTGCGGCGGATCTGGACGCCGTCGAGGTGGCTCGCCCAGACAGGATCCGCCGGACGGGCTCTAGGCGCAGGACGGGCACAGTCCGCGGTAGGTGACCTCGGCCCGGGACAAGGTGAAGCCGAACCGTTCGTCCGCCGGGAGGTCGGCCAGCGGGTCGCCGGTGGGGTGGACGTCGCGGATGGTGCCGCACTTGGAGCACACCAGGTGCTGGTGGGGGTGGTGGGCGTTGGGGTCGTAGCGCTTGGCGCGGCCGTCGGTGGAGACCTCCATGACCTCGCCGAGCAGGACCAGCTCGCCCAGGGTGTTGTACACGGTCGCCCGGGAGATCTCGGGCAGCCGCTCGGCCGCCTGGACGTGCACCTCGTCGGCGGTCAGATGGACGTGGTCGCCGCCGTCCAGGACCTCCGCGACGACACGCCGCTGGGACGTCATCCGCCAGCCGCGCCCTCGCAGCCGTTCGAGCAGGTCACTCATACCGGTTCACCTGTCCACGCTTCAGGGGGTCGGGTTTGGTGGGAACACGCGCAGTGTGCCAGGGAGCGGCCGCGTTCCGAAGGGATATGGGTTTGGTGTACTTCTTGACTTGGATTTGGTCCATCGTAGGATCGATGCCGCCGATAGCCTAGGGACGGGAAAGCTCCGGCCCCACCCGCAACAGGACTTCAACCCACCCAGGAGACAGAGACGTCATGGGGGATCGTCGCCGCGCAGGTGCGTGCCGCGCCACCGCCGGTGTCCGCCCGGGCGGACACCCGCCCCGTCGCCGCGCCACCTTCCGGGGCGCGTGATCGCGTGGGCCGTATCGTCCTTCCAAGTCGTGTACGCGGCCCACTACTTGCCCACCCCGTCGTGCACGGGTCGTGCCGTGTCTTTGCACCGACGCGGCGGGGGCCCTGACCCGGCCTCCGTCCAGCGGCCCCGGCTCCTCAGACGTCACCAGGCCGGGGCCGTCCTCCCGGGGCCCCGTGCCCCGGCTGTTTCACCGTCCGCAGTTCCTGAGCACCGTGATCCACCGAGTCAAGAAGGATTGCCATGTCCGAGAACCCCGATGCAATCGTCACCGACGCCAAGACGGAGGGCACAGGCGGCTGCCCGGTCGCGCACGAGCGCGCCCCGCACCCGACGCAGGGCGGCGGAAACCGCCAGTGGTGGCCGGAGCGGCTGAACCTGAAGATCCTCGCGAAGAACCCGGCCGTGGCCAACCCGCTCGGCGAGGAGTTCGACTATGCCGAGGCGTTCAACGCCCTCGACCTCCCGGCGGTGAAGCGGGACATCGCGGAGCTGCTCACGACCTCGCAGGACTGGTGGCCGGCCGACTTCGGCAACTACGGCCCGCTGATGATCCGCATGGCGTGGCACAGCGCGGGCACGTACCGCATCAGCGACGGGCGCGGCGGCGCCGGGTCCGGCCAGCAGCGGTTCGCTCCCCTCAACAGCTGGCCGGACAACGCGAGCCTCGACAAGGCCCGCCGTCTGCTGTGGCCGGTGAAGAAGAAGTACGGCAAGAGCCTGTCGTGGGCCGACCTCCTGGTCCTGACCGGCAATGTGGCCCTGGAGACGATGGGCTTCAAGACCTTCGGCTTCGGCGGCGGCCGCGCGGACGTGTGGGAGCCCGACGAGGACGTGTACTGGGGCCCCGAGACCAACTGGCTCGACGACGAGCGCTACACCGGCGACCGCGAGCTGGAGAACCCGCTCGGCGCGGTCCAGATGGGCCTCATCTACGTCAACCCCGAGGGCCCCAACGGCAACCCGGACCCCATCGCCGCGGCGCGCGACATCCGCGAGACGTTCCGCCGGATGGCGATGAACGACGAGGAGACCGTCGCCCTGATCGCGGGCGGCCACACCTTCGGCAAGACGCACGGCGCGGGCCCGGCAGACGCCGTCGGCAACGACCCCGAGGCCGCCCCGATGGAGCAGCAGGGCCTCGGCTGGAAGAGCAGCCACGGCACCGGCGTGGGCCCCGACGCGATCACCAGTGGACTTGAGGGCATCTGGACGAACACCCCGACCACCTGGGACAACAGCTTCTTCGAGATCCTCTTCGGCTACGAGTGGGAGCTGTTCAAGAGCCCTGCGGGCGCGCACCAGTGGCGGCCGAAGGAGGGCGCCGGCGCGGGTACCGTGCCGGACGCCTTCGACGCGTCGAAGAAGCACGCCCCGACGATGCTGACGACCGACCTCTCGCTCCGGTTCGACCCGGCGTACGAGCAGATCTCGCGGCGCTTCCTGGCGGACCCCGAGGCGTTCGCGGACGCGTTCGCCCGCGCCTGGTTCAAGCTGACCCACCGCGACATGGGCCCCGTCGTGCGCTACCTCGGCCCGGAGGTCCCCTCCGAGGAGCTCCTGTGGCAGGACCCGCTGCCTGCGCGTACGTACGAGCTCGTCGACGCGCGGGACATCGCCTCCCTCAAGGAGCAGATCCTCGCCTCGGGCCTCACGGTGTCGCAGCTCGTGTCGACGGCGTGGGCGTCGGCCTCGTCGTTCCGCGGCAGTGACAAGCGCGGCGGCGCCAACGGCGCGCGCATCCGTCTGCAGCCGCAGAGCGGCTGGGAGGTGAACGAGCCCGACGAGCTGGCGACGGTTCTGCGCACCCTCGAAGGTGTCCGTACGTCCTTCAACTCCGCGCAGTCCGGCGGCAAGCAGATCTCGCTCGCCGACCTGATCGTCCTTGCCGGCGCGGCCGGTGTGGAGAAGGCCGCCAAGGACGGCGGCGTCGCCGTCGAGGTCCCGTTCGCGCCGGGCCGCGTGGACGCCTCGCAGGAGCAGACGGACGTGGAGTCGTTCTCCGCGCTTGAGCCGACGGCCGACGGGTTCCGCAACTACCTGGGCAAGGGCAACCGCCTCCCGGCCGAGTACCTGCTGCTCGACAAGGCGAACCTGCTGACGCTGAGCGCCCCGGAGCTGACCGTCCTCGTGGGCGGCCTGCGCGTCCTGGGCGCCAACCACCAGCAGTCCTCGCACGGCGTGTTCACCGACAAGCCGGGCACGCTCAGCAACGACTTCTTCGTCAACCTGCTCGACCTGGGGACGACGTGGAAGGCGACGTCCTCGGACGCGAACACCTTCGAGGGCCGCGACGGCGCCACGGGCCACGTCAAGTGGACCGGCACCCGCGCCGACCTGGTCTTCGGCTCCAACTCCGAGCTGCGCGCGGTCGCGGAGGTGTACGCGAGCGACGACGCGAAGGAGAAGTTCGTGAAGGACTTCGTCGCGGCGTGGAACAAGGTCATGAACCTGGACCGGTTCGACCTCGTCTGAGCCACCTCGCCCGGGCCGGCCGATGCGGGCCGGCCCGGGCGGGTCAGACCTCCCCGGGTCTCAGCCCGTGGCGGCAACGGTGGTCTGATAGGGCGCCGCCGCGTGCTGGGCGGCGTACAGCAGGGCGGGCTTCAGCTTGGGCCAGAAGTAGCTGTCCTGGCAGGAGTAGGGAGGCGTGAATCCGTCGCAGCCGCGGGCGTCGCTGTCGCCGATCTCGATGGTGAAGCTGGCGAGGCCGAGCTTGTCGAAGGTCCAGTCGTCGGTGCCGCCGGACGCGTCGTACAGGAGCTCGCCGGCCTGCCCGGACTTGTAACCCGTGAGCGAGCCCATCTCACTGGCCAGGGCGCGCAGCCTGGAGTCGCTCCCGGTGTGCGCGGTGTGGTCGAACCCCCAGGGCAGCAGCACCATGTTCGCGTCGCCGTGCAGGCTGATCATCATGCCCCGGGCGTCGGCCGGCGCGGGGTCGCCGCTCTCGGTGCCGGTGCGCACGGCCGGGTACAGCTGCCGGAACAGGCCCTGCAGGGCGGTGGTCTCCGGCTCGGAGTCGGCGGCCGGGCCGAGGTACTCCTGGCCGCACGGCTGCCGCGAGGTGCCCAGACCGCCCCAGTGGGTGTCCGCGTTGCGGTTGAGGTCGATGCCGATCTGGCCTCTGCGGCCGCAGGTCGCGCCGTGGGAGTCGTTGGCGTTCTTGCGATGCAGTACGGGGTTGTCGCCGCCGGAGGCGACGATGTCGACACCGTCGGGGTTGGCCATGGGCACGACCCACATCTCGGTGGTGTCCATCAGCTTGGTGATGTCGGCGTCCTTGCCGTACTGAGTCGTCAGCTCGTCGATCCAGCGCAGGGCGACCTCGCCGGTGGTGATCTCGCGGGCGTGGATCTGCCCCATGAGGAAGAAGCGGGGCTTGGCGGAGTTCGGGACGAGAGCGCAGTCCCCCGGCTGCGTCTTGGTGACGCAGATGGCCTTGAGGTCCCGCCCGCTGGCGCTGGCCTGCTTCTTCCGCCAGGACTGACCGTACGTCACGACGGTGGCCAAGTCCGGGTGCTGGGCGGCCACTTGGTCGAGGTGGGCGTAGTTCCCGTCGACGGTGCGGTAACCGCCGTCGTAGGTGTCGCCGGCGGCGGGCCGGGTGGTGTTGGGGGTCGGCCGCGGCTGAGTCCTGACGGCGGTCGGACTGAATCCGATGTGCCGCAGGGAGGCGGCGGTCGTCGGATCGCCCAGGACGAACAGGTCGTTGCCCTCCCGGCGCTCCAGGACGTCGAACCCGGCGGCGATGAGAGTCTGCGCGTCCTGGGTCCGCCGGATCGGTACGCGGTAGGTGACGAGGGTGTCGGCATGCGGGGCGGGGGTGTGGGCCGTGGCCACTGGGGGCGCGGCGGCAGCCAGGACGAGGCCTGCGGCGGCCATGAGCGCGAGCCGTCTGCGGGACATGAGCGGGCCTTCCGTGGGGAGTACGGGGCCGCGGGACCGACGAAGAAGCCCGGGCGGGCCTCGCGGGCGCCACGAGCCGTCGCCTTGTGCCTTGGTACCGCGAGGCTAGTGGCCGGTGACCGCTCGTGCCTGGGCAGCGGGGAAGGCGGGTGATCTTCGGGGCATTCAGGTGAGGGCTTGCCTGGGGGCTCGGCGTGGGGAGGGCTCGGCGAGGGGGACACGGGGGCTCTGCCTGTGCGGACAGACGGGCCGCCGGCATGGCGGCACGCACACGCGTGCAGAGAGATGCGTGGTGGCCTGCACACGCGTTCAGAGAGACATTCAGAGTGATACGTCACCGCCGGCAAGCAGCCCATGCCGCCACGGCATACCGTGCTGCCCATGACGCAAATCGACGGCGACCTCGACAGCCTCGTACGCAAGCGGATCCGTGCGCTGCGGCTGGCGCAGGGCTGGTCGCTTGAGGAGCTGGCCGGGCGGGCCAGGCTCAGTCAGTCCACGCTCAGCCGGATCGAGACCGGGCAGCGGCGGCTCGCCCTGGACAGTCTCGTCACGCTCGCCCGCGCGCTGGACACCACGCTCGACCAGCTCGTCGAGACGGCCGCCGACGATGTCGTGTCCAGCCCGGTGATCGACAACGCCCGCGGCCAGCTGCGCTGGCCCATCAAGGCGGAACCCGGCATGACCGTCATCCGCCAGCGCATGACCGAGCCGCCCCCGGACAACCCCTCACGCATGCGCGCCCACCCCGGCCGCGAATGGCTCGTCGTCCTCTCCGGCACCGCGGTCCTCCTACTGGGCAACCGCCGCTTGCGCATCGAGACCAACCAGGCCGCGGAGTTCCCCACGATGCTGCCGCACGCCATCGGCGCCGAGGGCGGCCCGTGCGAGGTCCTGGGCATCTTCGACCGCGACGCCCGCCGCAGCCACCAGCGCCCCGACACCGGAGCCGACAAGAGCCCGTCCTGAGGGCCCATTCGGCGACCGGCCCTCGGTAGGACTTGCGCGTTCGGCAGCCCATCCGGGCATCGTCTTGCGCATCCCGAAAGGTGTCGTGCCGTACGCGCATGACCGTCCTAGCGTGGGCGGCATGAACCACGTATCCCCGCACGCGGCACACCCCGACGCGCGTCACCACGCTCACCCGCCCCACCACGACGGCGACGCCGACGGCCAGGCGGAGATCCTCGACCTGGACGCGGATGTGCTCGCCGAGCACATCGCGTCCATCGCCGCATCGCTGCCCCTCAGGTCCGGTCCGCGTCACATCGTGGACCTGGGCTGCGGCACCGGAGCCGGCACCTTCGCCCTTCTCGCCCGCTTCCCCGAGGCCGAGGTGACCGCCGTCGACTCATCGGCCGCCCACTTGCGGCGCCTGCGGGAGAAGGCCGAGGCGAGCGGGGCGGCCGACCGGGTGCGTACGGTGCGGGCCGATCTCGACACCGAGTGGCCCGACCTCGGCGCGCCCGAACTCGTATGGGCGTCGGCCTCGATGCACCACATGGCCGACCCCGACCGCACCCTGCGCACGGTCCACGGACTGCTCGCGCCCGGCGGCCTCTTCGCCGTCGTGGAGCTGGCCGGCTTCCCGCGCTTCCTGCCCCCGGACGCTCCGCGGGAGCGGCCCGGCCTTGAGGAGCGCATCCACGCCGCGAGCGACCGCCACCACGCCGAGCACGTGCCGCACCGCGGCGCCGACTGGGGCCCCAAGCTGACCGGCGCCGGGTTCACCGTCGAAGAGGAACGCACGATCACCGTGAACCTCGAAGGCTCCCGGCACGAGGAGATCGGCCGCTACGCCCTGCTCGGCCTCCAGCGCATGCGCGCCACCGTCGTACAGACCCTGCCGGCCGCGGACCTCGCCGCACTCGACCAACTCCTCGACACCGACGGCCCGCACAGCGTCCTGCGCCGCGACGATCTCGTGGTACGCACCGAACGCACCGTCTGGGCAGCCCGCCGAAGCTGAGGCACGTCCGAAAAACCGCGGGCCGAGGACGCGGGATCAACTGCCTTTGCCCGGCAGGGAGTTACGTGCCCTTCTCCCATTTCGGTCGCGGAACCGTCAATTAGCTGCCGATCCGGTGGAGTTCGGTGGGTGTGCGGCACCCCGGGCCCACAAGTAACCGCGAGAGGGCCGTAACAGAGAATTCATCCTCGGCGGTGTGACTGGCATCTCAAGGCCCGCCGCCCGCCGCGATGACCTGCGGGCATGCAGAGGATGCATCAGAGATGCAGGCGGCAGGTTTGCGGGAAGAGTGCCCGCTGTATGTAATTCCCTCGTTTACAGATTGCGTGCGACCAACGGCGCATGCTGGTTTACAGGGGGATGAATAATGTACGAGCTTTATCTGTCGGAAAAGATTGACAAGCTCAGACGCGAAGGCCAGTACCGGTCTTTCGTGGAAATCAACCGTCACGCGAACGCCTACCCGAAAGCGACGCACCGCACGCCCGACGGGCGCGAGCAGCAGGTGACCGTGTGGTGCAGCAACGACTACCTGGGCATGTCGCAGCACCCCAAGGTGGTCGGGGCCATGCACCGGGCGATCGACGAGTACGGGGCCGGCTCGGGCGGTTCACGGAACATCGGCGGAACACACGCCCATTACGCCGCACTTGAGGCCTCGCTCGCCGAGTGGCACGGGAAAGAAGCCGCCCTCGTATTCCCCACGGGATACGGCTCCAACGATGCGACTCTGCAGTGCCTGCTGCGCCTGCTGCCCGATCCCATCGTGCTGTCGGACGAGCTGAACCACGCTTCGATCATCAACGGCATCTGCAGCACCAAGGCGGAGCGTCGGGTATTCCGCCACAACGACGTGGACCACCTGGAAGAGATACTCGCCGGCCAGCCTCTGGACCGCCCCAAGATTGTCGTCTTCGAGTCCGTGTACTCCATGGACGGCGACGTCGCCCCCATCGAGCGGATCGTCAAGGTCGCGCACGAGTACAACGCGCTCACCTTCCTCGACGAAGTACATGCGATCGGAATGTACGGACCCCGTGGCGCGGGGATCGCCGCGGAGCTGAACGTCGATCACTTCGTCGACATCATCCAGGGCACGATGGCCAAGGGCATCGGTGTCATCGGTGGATACATCACCGGCTCGACCACCCTGATCGACACGATTCGCAGCTTCGCCTCCGGCTTCATCTTCACCACCTCGCTGCCGCCCGCGATCGTGGCGGCCTGCCACGCCAGCGTGGAGCACCTGAAGACCTCCACCGCCGAACGGGACGCACTGCAACGCAAGACCGCTCAACTGCGCACGGCCCTGGAGGAGGTCGGCATCGAGGTGATGCCGCAGAGCACGACGCACGTCCTGCCGGTTCTGATCGGGAACTCCGAGCTGTGCAAGCAGTCGGCCGCACGGCTCCTCGAAGTGCACGGCGTCTACCTCCAGCCGATCAACTCGCCCACGGTGCCGGTCGGTACCGAGCGGTTCCGCGTCAACGTCACGCCGAACCACTCCGACGACGACATCGCCCACCTGGTCGGCGCCCTGGACGAGGTCTTCACCCACTTCGGGCTTCACGGGAGGACGGCATGACGACAGCGGCCACCCCTGTGGTCCGCCAGGCCGAGCCGGCGGACATCGACGAACTCATCCGCCTGCGCGCCTACTTGCTGGACGGCGAGGACAGCGAGGGCGGCGAAGACGACAACGGCACGGCGGCACTCCCCTACACCGCGTCGACCCCCGAGGCCCGCGCGGCCTGGCGGACCGGCTACCGGGCCTGGCTGGCCGAGGCGCTGCCCCACGACGACGACGTGTGCGTCGCGGTGGCTCCCGGCCCCGGCCGGCTGAGTGCCTGCGCGATCGCCGTCATCGACCAGCGACCCCCTTCGCCCGCCTACCCCAGCGGCCGGGTGGTGTGGATGCAGTCCCTCATCACCGATCCGCGTGACCGGGGCCAGGGCCTCGGCACCACGGTGATCGACCACCTCTTCGACTGGGCGCTGACCCGTGGTGCGGACGTCGCCGTGATGCAGAGCGCCAGCGGGGCCGTGGACTTCCACCGCCGGGCCGGCTGGCTGCCCACCGGCGAGGGCCTCTACCACCAACCGGTCACCACGAAGCGGAAGGGATGATCCCCATGAACACCGTGAAAGTACTGATCGCCGGCATGGGCTACGCCGGTACGCGCTTCCTGACCGCGCTGCGCAGCCTCTCCGGCCCGAAGGAACTCGGTCTCGACATCGAGATCGCGTACCACGCCCGGCACCGCACCATCGAAGATGTCCCGTACTTCGCCACGGTCGAGGGAGCCCTCGCCGCGTTCTCGCCCGATCTCGTCATCGTCGCGGTCACGGACTCGGCGCACGCCGACATCCTGACGCGCCTGAGGGGCTACCGGGGTTTCGTCCTGGCAGAGAAGCCCCTCACCTCCGTGCATGACGACCTGGACGCCGTGACCTCGGCCCTCAGTGACGTCTCCGGGTTCGCCATGGACCTGGTAGGGCGGTACTCGGAAGCGAGCATGGCCCTCCAGGAGTACGTGCACCGCCACCGGCTGAACCTGGTGCGGGCCCACGCCACTTGGGGCAAGAACCGCATCAACGACCACCGGCCCACGGTCGGGGTCACAAGCGAAGTGATCCATTCCCTGGACCTGGTCCAGCGGCTCGCCCTCGACGGCTCGCGGCTGCGGCTCCGCAATGCCGTCGGCATCTGCTCCGACTACTCCGTCTCCGGACCCGACGTCCTGGACAGCGTGGCCCTGACGGCTCAGCTGGGCGACGCCGTGGTGAGCGTGTACAGCAGCTTCGTCAACGTCACCCGGCAGCGCACGATCGACTGCACCTTCCGGGACCCCGAGGGCGGCCTGGTCTACGCCGCCGCGGAGTACTCCAACCCCACATGGGACGCGGACCAGTTGCGCATCTGGCGGGACGCCGGCGGCCGGGAGGAAACCCTCTGCGAGGTGGACACCCGCCACGATCCCGTTCCCGAAGGGTTCGACACCATCGTCGGGCTGCGCCGCATCGTCGCGGACGCCGTACGTTTCGCCCACGACCGGCAGCGGCCCGTCGTGCCGTTCGCCGGCATCGAGGAGTCCGTACGGCTGCAGCGCCTGCTCAACGAGATTGAAAAGACAGCCGAGTTGACGGGACCGGTCGGCTACTTCCCCGACGGCCGGCAGATCAGCACCGAAACGGACTTGGAGCGCCTCGGATGAGCGCCACACAGACAACAGCCCCTCCCCGGGCACAGGACAGCCGCGGCAGGTTCATTCCGCTGCTCGCGCTGGGCACGTTCGCGCTGGGCGTGGACGCCTACGTGATGGCAGGACTGCTGCCCCATGTTTCGGAGGACCTGAGCATCTCGGCGTCGTCGGCCGGGCAGATGGTCACCGTCTTCACGCTCTGCTACGCGCTGGGCGGGCCGGTGTTCGCCACCCTCCTCGCCAAGCGGTCGGCGAAGGTGGTGCTCGGCGTGGCGCTGGTCGTCTTCACGATCGGCAACGCGCTGACCGCCCTCGCGCCCACGCTGCCGGTCCTCCTGATCGCCCGCGCGGTGGCGGGTATAGGTGCGGGTGTGTACTCGCCGATAGCCGCCGCCACGGCAGCGGGCCTCACCACTCCGGAACGGCGCGGCCGCGCTCTGGCCACCGTCATGGGCGGCTTGAGCATCGGCACCGTCATCGGCGTCCCGGTCGGCATGCTCCTCGCCTCGCACATCGGGTGGCGCGGCACGCTGTGGCTGATCACCGCGCTGGGCGTGGTCGCACTGATCGGCATCGTGCGGCTGCCGAAGATCGAGGTGAGCCCTCCGCCGCCGCTGGGCCGACGGGTGCGCGCCCTCGCCAGCGGCCGGGTCGCCGGCATCGTCTCCGTCTCGCTGCTCGGCGGCATCGCGAGCCTCGGCCTGTACACCTACCTCGCCGAGTTCCTGCTCGACGCCGCGCACACCCACCAGACGGTCTGGGCCATGTGGGCCTGGGGCGCGGGCGGCATCATCGGCAGCCTCCTCATCGGCCGCATCGTGGACCGGACCAAGCGCCCGTTCGCCGCGGTCACCTGGATCCTGGCCCTCATCGTGGCCAGCCAGTTCGTGCTGCCCGCCGCCGCTCATGCCGCCGCGGCCCTGGCGGTCGTCCCGCTCGTGATCTGGGGCGCGGCCGGCTGGGCCGTCCAGGTGCCCCAGCAGCACCAGCTCATCGCGGCCCAGCCCGAACAGGCCACGGTCGCCGTCTCGCTGAACAGTTCCGCCGTCTATCTCGGCAGCGGCATCGGGTCCGCGCTCGGCGGCCTCGTACTGGGCCTCGGCGCCGCCCCGGGCGCACTGCCGTACTACACGGGCGCCCTCACCGTGGTCGCCCTGATCCTCCACCTGACCGTGGTACGGGGTGCGACCCGGCGCGCCGAGAACGCCGTCGCAACACCCTGACCTGGGGAAATGGCCAGGGTTGGCTAGCATTGCGCCCATGGATATCGGGCTGCGCCACTTGCAATGCTTTCTGACCCTGGCCGAGGAGCAGCACTTCACCTGGGCCGCCGACCGTCTCGGTATCTCCCAGCCCACCCTCAGCCGGCACATCCAGCGCCTGGAGGGGGTACTGGGCCGGACCCTGGTGGACCGCAGCACCCGCCACCCCCGCCTCACCGCGGACGGGCACCGGCTGCAAGCCGATCTCCAAGTCCTGCTGCCCCAGCTGGAAACGGCGCTCCGGCCCCCCGAGCCACAGTCCTCGCTGCGGCTCGGCTACGCCTGGGGCTATCCCCTCCAGCGCGGCCGCCAAGCGCAGGCCACGCTGGAGGAGCGGCATCTCGTCCTCGTGCAGACCGTACGCCGGGACGACCGCACCGCCGGGCTGCGCGACGGCTCCGTGGACGCGGCCCTGCTCTGGGGAACCGTCCGCGATCCGCGCCTCGTCACCACCGAAATCCTGCGGGAGCCGCACATCGCGGCGGTCGCCCGCAGCTCCACGCTGGCCGTGCGCGACCGTGTCACCTGGCGCGACCTCGGGCGCCGCTGCCTCATCGTCAACACCGTCAGCGGCACGCTCACCGCGCACGACTGGCCGGCCGACGCCACCCCCGAGATCGGCGCGGAAACCTCCAACATCGAGGAGTACCTGCACGCCGTCGCCGCCCGGCGCGGTGTCGGCGTGCTCCCGGTGTCGGTGGCCGCCCAGCACCCGGACCCGGACATCCTGTACCTGCCGCTCACGGGCGCCCCACCGGCCGTCCTCACCTACGCCTACCCCCGCACCAACCCACACCCCTACGCGGCGACCTTCGGCCACGCCCTGCGCCAGTGCCAGGCCGACGAGCGCTCCGTCCGCGTACCGGACCCCCAGCCGAAGGCTTCGGCGGACCGGTAGGGCGTCCATGGCGTCTCGCCCCTCGGCCAGGGCCTGAGGAGCGAGATCTGAGCAACGGCGCATCCTCTCCGGCGAGGAAAGGAGGAGGGACTGGCGTGCTGCATGAGCAGCGGGCCAGACCCCCCTCCTCGTGCCGCGGCCCGGGGCGTCAGAGGCCGAGACCGGTGAAGAACTGGTAGCTCGTGGGGTCCCCGGACATCTGCCAGTTGAAGCCCTGCTCGAAGAAGCAGGCGATCAGGTTGGTGGCGGCGAACAGGGTGATCACGACCAGGGTCACGGTGGCGGCCCTGCGCAGGACCGGCGAGACCTGGGCGGCGTTCAGCGGCTCGGCCCGGGGGGTCAGGAACAGGGCGGCTCCGGCCGCGACGGCGGCCGCCAGGAAGGCGATCAGGGCCCAGGTGTACAGGTGCAGGCCGAACAGGGCGCCGGCGTAACCGGGGTCCGGGGGCACGATGTGCATAAGGACCTGGGCGGCGGAGACGGTGGAGCCGATCAGGGCGGCGACGATGGCCCAGCCCCAGCCGGACGCCCACTCCCCGGTGGTCACCTCGCCCTTGCGGGACCGGGCGATGATCCATGCCGGTCCCACCGCGCTGAGCAGGAAGAACATCCGCTGCAGCAGGCACATGGGGCAGGGGTACTCCCACAGCCCGAACTGGAAGAAGTACGCGCCGCCCAGGGTGGCGCACATGCCGATGACGTAGGCGTGCGCGAACCACAGACCGAGGCGGTTGGAGAGCCGGGCGGGGGTGCCGGCAGTGGTGGGGGTCAGGGTGGTGGTGCTCATGGTGAGGTCTCCTCCTCCGGAGCGCGGGCGCTCAGAGGGCCAGGTGGAAGGTGTGGGTGAGGACATGGGGCAGGAACGCGATCGTGGTGGCGACCAGGGTTCCGGCCCACAGCAGGTTCCGGAACCGGGTCGGCCAGTCGCGGAGCACCGCCATCACACACAAGAAGAGGAGGAGGAAGAGCAGGGTGTACATCGTGTGCCAGCTTCACTGAGTGGGTCGGTTCGTTTCCGGTCCCCACTCTCCGTCCGTGCGCGGGGCGCCGGTAGCGGCATCAGACCAATGCATCCATAGAGCCGTTCTATGACTCGGGAACTCCTGAGCCGGGAGGTGCCGGCCTTGGAGCTACCGACCTCGCGACTCCTGGCCTTGGGGCTCCTGGCCTTGGGCTGTCGGGATTGGGTTGTCGGTCTTGGGGCGGCCGCCTTCGTGAAGCGACGTGCCGGGTGGCCGGCGATGGCGTACAGGGCGCGGGCCGACCCGGCCGGAAGGCGGCCCGAGGGCCAGACGGCGCGAGGGGTCCGGGTCAGGGTGGGGTGCGTTGTGCGCACGGTCTGATGAGGCGACACCTCGCCACGCACTCCATGTGCTGCTCCATCGGGAACAGGTCCGAAAATCGGAACATCTTAAAACCCCAGGTCAGGCGGCACTTACGGGCCCATCCACCTGCCCGAAACCCCCTTTGAGCGTCAAACGAGCGTCAAGCGATTCCGCCTGGCCAGCACCTCAGCACCGGCTGACTACAGACCTCACCTTTGATCGCGACAGGCACGAAGGGCTCACCGTTGCACCGGACAGTCGCTTGAGCACTGCACATAGTTGGGCGGGCACCTGATAGCTGCTCTCGCAGGTGGGCACGGCAGCCTCTCCCTCTGTACGCCCCCACTGTCAGGCCGAACAGGACCCATTCACCTGCGGTCGCCGCCATACGCGTTCGCACCGGCAAGCCCTCCGCCGGAAGTACAGCCTCTCGCACTGGCGCGCCGACGCAATCGATCCAGCTACCAAGTCGTTCTTGGGGCAACCCGGCCGACCTGAGGGTGCTGCCGGAAGCGTCTGGCGAAGGACGTCCCTCGCAGCTCTCGGTGAGCTTCCCCTACGGCAGCCAGCGCGCCGCCTGTTCCCGGGTGATCCGGTCCGCGTCGACCCACCAGTGCCGGGCCTCACTGTCCCACTGGGCCCTGAGCAGGCGCTTGGCCTCATTCCTCTGCTCGTACGGGACGTCGAGGTACAGACGGCCGTCCCGCACAAGGCCCGGGTACACCTTGCCGTCCTGCGCCTCGGCTCGCTGGGCAGACATCTCGGACGCTGGAGCGGTCTCTCTGGCGGGACGCCACAGCCCTCGTGCCGGGCGTTCCATGCGGGTGCGCTCCATCAGCCGCCGTACACGGTCGCAGGAGGCGGGGTCGGTGTAACGCATCATCAGGTCCGTCGGCCCGATGTTCGCGAGCAGGTTCTTCGAGCCGTGCCACAGCACCGAACCGTCCAGAATGAGAACCTTCTCGTGCATACGATCGCGGAACTCGACCCGGCAGCCGACGGCCTCCAGTTGCCCCACCAGCTCCCGGTGCCGCGCCACGCGGGAGGGTTCCTGCTGCTCCTCCGACGGGCGGGTGAAGACCGTGATCTGGAGCCCCTCAGCCGCCTTCGGACCGAGCATCCGGGCCCACCGGCGGACGGGAGGTGCGTCCATGAACGCCGAGTACAGCTCGATGCTGCGCCGTGCTCGCTCCACATCCCAGGCCACCGCCTCCAAGACCTCGCTGTGCTCGAAGAATGCCGGTCGCGCCAGTTCCTCCTCCGACAGGGTGGCCAGCTGGTCCGCGTCGCGGATCGGGATCAGCTGGTCGGCGGAGATGGTCTGCGCGTGCGCCTCCAGATGGTCGACCATCGCCAGTGCCTCGCTGTGCGGGGCCAGGTGCTTACGCAGGAAGGCGACGTCTGCCACGACGACCAGGTGGTCCTGGGCCCGGCTGAGAGCGACGTTCAGGAGGCGGCAGGTCTGCGAGGACAGTCCCGTTCCGCTGTAGAAGAAGCCGGGATCCTTGCCGGCGCCCGCCACCGTGTCGAGGAGCACGACGGGACGCTGGCTGCCCTGGAACCGGTGGACGGTGTCGACCAGGCCGTCGTAGTCCTCCCCGAACCGGTGGGCCAGGCTGCTCTTGAGGGCCTTGACCTGCTCCCGGTACGGGGAGATGACGGCGAGCCGGTCGGTCGCCCGTTCCCCCTCGGGGCTCTCCTGCCACTTGCGTCCGGGCAGGACTCCCTCGTACTGGAGCCCTCGGACCAGTTCGTGGATGACCGCGGCGTGGACGGCGTTCGTCATGTGGGGCTTGCGGCCGCCACCGGGGATTCGGCGGCCGGACGTGTCGATCAGGATCACCGGGGAGTCGATGAGCGGGGCGAACGGCAGGCGGCTGGTGTTGCCGCGCCCCGTCCTGAGCGGCGCGTCCGGATACGCCACTTCGTTGACGACCGCGCAGATCGGCTCCCGCATTCGGTACTGGGTGTCGAGCGCCACCAGGCGAGGGTCCTGGCGCACCCGACCGGAAGGATCGACCAGTCCGGCGGAGTGGAATGCGTCCCGCGCCGTCCACTCGCGGGAATGGGCGCGCTCCTCCTCGCTCGCCTCCCGGTCACCGTCGCCCTTGGTCACGGCGGGCAACTGTCGGAAGTCGCCCGCCACGACCACCCGCTTGCCGGCAAGACCCGCAGCAAACCAGGCCGACGGCAGGTTGACCATCCCGGCCTCATCGATCACCACGACGTCGACTTCGTCAAGCAGTTTCCTCGACTGGACGGCCTTGGCCACGGTCGCTCCGAGCACCCGGCAGTGGGAGCGAACCTCGTCCTGGATCTGCTTGCGTTTCCGCCCGAGTTCGTTAAGTTGCTCCTGAAGTGAGGCAGCGGACTCGGCGACAATCTGTCTGGGCGGGATCCCTACGACTGCGGCAGAGGCCGCGGGGAGGGCTCGACGGGCCTCGGCCGCCTGCTTCTCGCCCGCCGTGCGGCGCCGGGCGGCGCGCGCGACGTCCGCCCTGGCCCGCGTCGCCTCGTCCTCCTCTTGTGCCAGGGCGGACCAGAGGTCACTCAGTTTCGCCGTCCTGCGCTCCGCGAGGAATCCGGTCGGTGACCCCACTTTCTCCATCTTCCGCCGCAACTGCGCGGCCAGGGTGTCCGCGGCCGCGACCATCCTCGCCGCTGCGGCGTGGTCGCGGTCGGCCTCCGCCATCTCCTCTGTGCCGGTGGCCAGATCCGACTCCAGGTCCCGGATTCGGTCGTGCAAGGCCAGCGCCGCCCTCGCGCCCTTGAGCTGGTCGGTCGCCGTGCTGATCTGTCGGTCGATGCTCTCCACGAGCAGGGCGGCAATCCGGGCCGGGTCGACCTGGTCTCCGTAGCGGCTGCGCAGCGACGGCAGGACGATGGTCCCCGCCCGCTGGACGATCCCCTCGGCGAAGCCCTCCTCGTGCTCCAGCAGGGAGCACATCCGCTCAAGGGCCTGGTCCACCGCGACGTTCGTGGGGGCGAGAAAGAGGACCTTGAGTCCTTGGCGGAAACTGCCCTCGACGATGTGACCGACGACGTCCGTCTTCCCGGTGCCGGGCGGTCCCCACAGGAACAGCACCTCGCTGGCGAGGGCCTGCGCGACGGCGTCGCGCTGACGTGGGTTCAGCTGGAGCCCCGCCCAGTTCGCCACCCACTGTCCCGGGTTCTCGGCACGGCCGGTGCGCGGGGTACCCCGGCCGACCAGCCAGCCCGCGTGGTCCGCGTCGACGGGGCTGTCCTGACCGCCGGCCGTCTCCAGGCGCTCGGCCAGCGCGGCCCAGTTCGCGGAGTCGTCCTTGCGGATCTGGATGTTCGCGGGCGCCGCCCCGAGATCGGCCTTCGTCACGAGCCGTACGGTCCCGTCCGGAGCGCGAGACGCCTCGGCCGGGTCCCACGGCTTCCGGGAACGTGACGGCCGGGCGAGGACAGAAGCACCGTCCAGGCTGTCGTGCCAGCTGCGGCACTCGAAGAGATACTCGCGTGTTCCCCCGGATTGTGAGAGAAGCCGCCCCTTGGAAAGAGGGACCTTCACGGCGCCCTCGGCGTCATTCCGGAGTTCGGCGAGGATCTCGGCGCGCACCGCCGTCAGAAGCTCCTCGACGGGATAAGGCCGCCCCGCCCCGGTCATTTGCACCGCTCCCCCAACATTGCCCCACAGGTCCGAAGACCGTACGTGAGTCTGCCGCTGTCGAACGGTGCACTCGACGGCTATGGCCAGTCACCGACCTGTCGCTGGCCGGAATCATTCGCGATCAGCCGTTACCGGTGGCGACTTCGGCAATCCTCGGCCAGGGCACGAGGTTGACCCCGGCTCCACCCTGGAGGTGGCGGCTCAGGTACTGCTCGCGCGGTACGGGCACGCGAAGGCGATCGTGCTCGCACGGTATGTGCCGACGGTGCGCACGGTGCTCAATCCGCTCGCGGGCTGCACTGGGGCCCCGGTGCGGGTGTTCACCGTGTGGCAGATCGCCAGCGGTGTCGTGTGGAGCGTCGGCGCCTGCCCCTGGGCGGCTACGCGCTGGGCTCCTCGATCCAGAACGTGGGCTCATTGGCCGCCGGGACGGGCGCACCCAAGGGCCTGCCCGACTTTGCCTACCGCGGCCGCGCCTCGCCGGTAGGACACCACAGGCGGCCGTTGAAAGACCCACCGGTCACGAGCACAGGGCGGTACACCCAAGGCGTCGCGCCAGCACCGCCCCATAGGGCAGATCGAGTAGCGCAACGCGCTCCACACGATGTACCCGCCCAAGCCCCGAAGGCAGGTCAAACAAGCTCACCGGAACTACAAAATGGCTGGTCAGGCGCCCTTTTCAGCAGGCTCCAGAATCGCCACGCACTCCACATGATGAGTCATCGGAAATATGTCGGCCTGAACGGGTCCCGGAAAACCCCAGGTCAAAGCCGGTCTCTCGGCCCGTCGTTCGTCACGCAGGCGCCCAGAGCGTCAAACCAGCGTCACGACCGGCAAAGGCGAAGCCCCCGACAGGCGCTACCGGCTTCAGAGAGGAAGATCATCGGGAAGCACCCGGAACGCCTTGTAGCGACCCAGCGGGCGCACCGCGCGGAAGTCACGGCGGTCGAGAGTGAGCACGGCGTCAGTGTCGTAGTCGGCGGCGAGGGCCACGTTCACGGCGTCCGCCAGATCCAGGTCGAGGTCGCGGTAGCGGGCACGCACGGACTGGGCAACCCCCAAATGGTCCTCCGTGATCTCGGGGACAGCGACTCGACCGCGCCGCATCCAGTTCCGGATGTCGTCGACCGCGCTGAGCGCAGCTTCGCGACCGAGCTCCCGGGTGGCCACGTGATCGATCTCCGCGAGCAGCAGAGGCGACATCACCAGGAGACCAGCGGCCATGATCGCCTCATTGGAGGCCTCGTGCTCGGAGTGGGTGGAGTCAAGCGCCGCGAGGAGCCCGGACGTGTCCGCGATGACGATGATCACGCGGCGGTTCCGGTCCCGGTCTCACGGCACACGGCGTCGGCTACGGCGTCACGCACCTCGTACTTACTGGGGGTACGACCGGCTCCTTCGAAAGTGCGGGAGAAGAGGGGCTCATCCCAGACACGGTTGGCCATGGCCGCGAGGTGGATGCCCTGGCGGATGATCTCGGCCTCACTGATGCCGCGCCGCTTGGCCGCCTCCTTGATGATGGCGAGGTCCTCGGGGTCGGCGTAGACATTGGTTCGCTTCATCGACATGTACCAATGTTAGCGTATGTACCACAATGATGTATGCCAGTGTCCGCGGACTCCCACGCGATGCATCTCGACCGGGCAGCGGACCCGCCCCACCCAACGCTGTGCCGCAATCTGCCGCTCCTTGTTCCGACCAGGGCCGGCCTTCCCACCTACGCAGGCCGGATCCCGCGACGTGGTCCAGGGGATCAAGTACGCGGCGTTCCGGTTCGAGGCCGACGGCGGTCGCTGTAGAGGCGGTAGCCCGGGAGACCCCTATTGAGGCGAGGTGGGACGCGTTCCAACACCCTCTCCGTACGCGGGTTTTCGATACATGCCGCCAATCAACCCATATTCATCGGTGTTTGCTGCTTGATACGTCATGGGCATCCTGTATGGGTCTGATCGTCGGCGTAGGTGCAACCTTGGGGGGCCGACGGCAAGTGGGGACGCCTGGGCGCGGAAGGGCACGACCGGATCGGTCGCAGACCTCGTCGCCCGGTTCGGCGAGGAGGTCAGGGCCAAGCTGCAAGGGCCCGCAGGGGCCGTCAGCAGCAAGGAAGACAGCCTCACCGCACCGGTGGAGCAACTGCTGCGCGGTATGGCCTCGCGGCAACGCCTTAGCTCATCGCCCACGGTCAGAGCCGTGTCAAGGATCTCGGGATCCGGCCCGACTTCGCCATCGCCTGCGGCGGCAGGACCATAGGGCACGTGGAGCTGAAGCAGCCGGGCTCCGGGGTCGATCCGGAGAAGTGGTCATCGAAGTCCCACGACCGGAAGCAGTGGGAGAAGATCAAGAGGCGCTCAAGTCCGGGCTTCTCCAAGAACTCGCGGGCCGACTGGTGGGGTTGGAGAAACAGACCGGGCCGTACGCGGTCGCCGAACTCAGGGTGCACCACGCCTTCCAGTCCCACGACGCCGATGTCACGCGTCGCCCGCCAAGGCTTCTGGTAGCCGACACGCTTGACGATCCCGCCGTCGAGCACCACTTGGGCTTTATGTACGAGGCGATCGCCCGCCACCGCCGCATGGCAAACAGGATCAAGGCGGACGAGAAGGTCGTGGTGGTCATCGGAAATCCGCCCTACCTTCGGGGTGCGAGACAGTCGGGCGTCGGACGCTGGGTCGCCGAGGGCAACCCGAACGACCGGGGCCCGATCCTCGCCCGCTTCCATCCCGAGGACAACGGGCGCGTCGGGTACGCCCTTGACAATCTCTATGTCTACTTCTGGGCATGGTCGACCTGGAAAGTCTTCGACCAGGTGACGGCCTCAGGAGCGCCGAAGGCCCCGAGCGGGATCGTTGCCCTCATCACCAACTCCGGTTACCTGGACAGCGATGGCGCGGCCGGCATGCGTCACTACCTGCGCGAAGCCGCCGACGAGGGTTGGATCATCGGTCTCTCCCCCGAAGGCCCGTACTCCGACACGCGCACCCGTGTCTTCCAGGGAGTCAAGCGCGAGGTCTGCATCGCTGTCTTCGTCCGCCGGGGTGCGCCAGACACGAGGACCCCAGCGCGGGTGTGGCGACTCGACGTCCCTGCGGGCACACGCGAGGAGAAGTTCAACTGGCTGGAAGGGCTTGGCCTCGACGGCCATCGCGGCGGGACCTCCTGGCAGCTCTGCCCCACAGAGTGGACCGCGCCTTTTCACGTCACGTCCGACTCCGAGTGGTCGGCAATGCCACCGGTGGACGCCCTACTGCCCTGGACGAGCTCCGGCAACAAGAACAACCGCAACTGGCCCGTCTCACCCAGCCGAGACGTCCTGGAGAGCCGTTGGCGCAGGCTCGTCCAAGCCCCAACGGAGAACAAGGCCGCACTGCTGAAAACCACCAGAGACCGCCGTCCGGACAAGCCGGAACCACCACTGCCCGGCCAGCAGGCAAGGGACAGCCTTGCCGTGGAGAGGGAGACGGTGCCGGTCATCGTTCCCTACGGCCGGATGACCTTCGACAGGCAGTACATCATCGCGGACAGGCGAGTGATCGACTTTCCGCGACCGGCCTTGTGGTTCGCCCACAACGACCGACGGCAGATCTACCTCTCCGAGCTTCATACGGAGTCGGGCCGCGCCGGACCAGCGGTGAGCTTCACCGCCCTTCTGCCCGACATGCACCACTTCAAAGGCACCGAAGGCGGCCGCGTCGCCCCTCTCTACCGCCACCCCCACAAGGCTGAACCAAACGTCACCCCTGGCCTGCTGCGGCTGCTCACCAAAACGCACGGCGTGACGGTCACCGCCGAGGACCTCTTCGCGTACATCGCGGGAACAGCCGGCCACAGCGGCTACACCCGACGATTCTCCACAAACCTCGCCGAGCGGGGCACCCGTATCCCCCTGACGCGCGCCCCGGCCCTGTGGGCGGAGGTGGTGGAAGTGGGCAGGCGCACGGTGTGGATCCACACTTACGGCCGGCGCTTCACCTCTCACCACCATGATCGTCTGCCTCGATCGACTCCGAGGCTTCCCCCGGAGGAGCAACCAGAACCCGTCGTCGCGATCGGAGAGGTCGACGGGCTACCGGAGTACATCTCCTACGACGCGCCCACGCGAACCCTCACGATAGGCACCGGCTGCATACGTCCAGTGGCGCCGGCGGTCTGGGACTACCGGATCGGCGGGGTGCAGGTGATCCGCAAGTGGTTCAGCTTCCGCAAACGCAAACCGGACGTGGAGCGGCAGACCCCGTTGAACGACATTCTGCCTCCAACCTGGCCTACCCGGTGGACCATCGACCTGCTGGACCTCATCAACGCGCTCGGGCTCCTCGTAGCCCTCGAACCCCGACAGGCCCGACTCCTGGACGCCGTGAGCAGTGGCCCGCTCATCACCACCGACGACCTCCGGAGCGAGGGCATCCTGCCCGTACCTGCCTACTCGACCAAGGAACCGAAGCCGCCGCGGAGGTCTCGGCGCACCCCTGGACCCGGTCAGGAGAGCCTCGACTTCCCGGACTGACCCCCGCCGGGGCGCTATCGGGCTCTGGCGGTTGCTCAGGACGAGCGTCGTTTGAGCGTCAAGATTCCAAGCTGCGGAGTGGCTCTGCAGGTGGCCTGGCTGCCGCCTCTGCATGTAATCGCAGGTCAGACCACCCTCAATGGAAGAACGCCCACTCGACCCGATGAATCACCGGAAACAGGTCGAGTGGCCGACGGACGCCGCGAACCCGCAGGTCAGTCCTCGTCCTTGACCGGCTCCAGAATCGCCACGCACTCCACATGATGCGTCATCGGAAACAGATCAAACGCCCGCAGAGTCCGCGGCCGGTACCCCGCCTCCGCGAAGTACGCCAGGTCGCGGGCCAGGGCCGCCGGGTCGCAGGCCACGTAGGCGATGCGGCGGGCGCCCAGGGCTGCCAGGTGCTTGACCGTCTGCTTGCCGGCGCCCGCGCGGGGCGGGTCCAGGACGATCAGGTCGGCTTCGGTGATCTTGGTACGGGGCAGGACCTGCTCGACCTTGCCCTGCTCGATGCGGACCCGGGTCAGGTCGGCCAGGTTGTGGCGGGCGTCCTCGACGGCTCGCTTGGAGGACTCGATGCCGAGGACGGCCCCGGTCTCGCCGACGCGCTCCGCGATCGCTCCGGCGAACAGGCCGACGCCGCAGTACAGGTCGAGCGCCATCTCGCCCTTGCGCGGCATCAGGCCCTGCATCACGGCCTTCACCAGGGTGTCCGGTGCCTGCGGGTGGACCTGCCAGAAGCCGCCCATGCCGACGCGGTAGGTGCGGCCGTCCGCGCGCTCGCGGACGAACGCCCGGCCGTGGACGCGGTGCACTCCGCCGTCCTTCTCCTCGACCCGGAGGACCGAGACCGGCTTGTCCAGTTCGACCAGGGGCAGGCGGGCGCCGGGGCGAGGGGTCAGCACCACCTGGCGGTCGTGCGAGCCCGAGGCGGCGATCGCCTCGACCGACGCCAGCGTCGGCCATTCGCGCTTCTCGATGCCCAGCTCCGAGACGCCCGGCGAGGCGATCATGCAGTGGTCGACCGGCTCGACGTCGTGCGAGCGGTGCTTGCGCAGGCCCGCGCGGCCCTCGTCGTCGATCGCGTACTGGACGCGGGTGCGCCACGCCGGGACCTGGCCCGCGGGCAGCTTGTCGCCCTCGGCGGGCATGACCGTGCCGTCCCAGCCGGCCTCCTCGGGGGTCAGACCCGCGAGCCGCTGGAGCTGCTCGGCGATGACCTCGCCCTTGAGGCGGCGCTGGGCGCCGGGCTTGGCGTGCTGCCAGTCGCAGCCGCCGCACTTGCCGGGGCCGGCGAAGGGGCAGGGCGCCTCGACGCGGTCCTTGGACGCTTCGACGATCCGTACCGCGTCCGCGCGCAGGAAGCGCGAGTCCTCCTCGCCCTCGGTGACACGGGCGACGATCTTCTCGCCGGGCAGGGCATGGCGTACGAACAGGACGCGGCCCTCGGCGGTGCGGGCGATGCAGTGGCCGCCGTGCGCGACGGGGCCGACCTCGACCTCGTACTCCTCCCCGACCAGCGACGACAGCGACGGCTCGGGCACCGACGGCTCGGATGCCGACGGCTCGGATGCGTTCTGCTGCATGGGTGGGTGACTCCAGGGTCGCGAGGGGGGTAACGAGGGGGACAAACGGCGGACGGCCGGGCGAACAGCCCACCAGTCTACGTGGGTGTCGCCCGGCCGCCCGCCACAGGCACGGCTCCGGCTCTGGCTCCGGCGCGAGTGCCGCGCCGAACACCCGCCACCGGCACCAGCCCCGCTCAGCTCTTGTTGCTCGGCTCCTTGGGCCGGGACACCGGGCCCCGTCGCACCGAACCCGGCGCGTTCCAGTCCGCCCGCCTGCGGGCCCGCTTCTTGGCGGCCTCGGAGGACTCCAGCTGGTAGGGGACGGAGGTCACCATGACGCCGGGGGTGAAAAGGAGGCGGCCCTTGAGCCGGAGCGCGCTCTGGTTGTGCAGCAGGTGCTCGTACCAGTGGCCGACCACGTACTCCGGGATGTAGACGCTGACCGCGTCGCGCGGGCTCTCCCGGCGCAGGCCCTTGACGTACTCGATCACCGGCCGGGTCACCTCGCGGTACGGCGAGTCGATGATCTTCAGCGGTACGTCGATGCCGCGCCGCTCCCACTCGTCCTTGAGCGCCTTCGTCTCGGCCGCGTCCACGCTGACGCTGAGCGCCTCCAGCTGGTTGGAGTGCAGGAGTTTGGCGTAGGCGAGGGCGCGCAGAGTCGGCTTGTGGATCTTGGAGACGAGGACGACGGAGTGCACGCGCGAGGGGCGCACGTACTCGTCGGGACGTTCCTCGGCGGCCGCGATCTCCTCGGAGACCCGGTCGTAGTGCTTGCGGATCGCGGTCATCGTTCCGTAGAAGATCACCATGCCGAGCAGCGCGACCCAGGCGCCGTGGGTGAACTTCGTCGCGAGGACCACCACGAGCACCAGGCCCGTGAAGAACGCGCCGAACGCGTTGATCGCGCGGGAGCGGATCATGCGGCGGCGCTTGGCCGGGTCGTTCTCGGTAGCCAGGTGGCGGTTCCAGTGGCGGACCATGCCGGTCTGGCTGAGCGTGAACGACACGAAGACGCCGACGATGTACAGCTGGATCAGCCGGGTCGAGTCCGCCCCGTAGATCACGACGAGCAGGACCGCGGCGCCGGCGAGCAGCACGATGCCGTTGGAGAACGCGAGGCGGTCACCGCGGGTGTGCAGCTGGCGGGGCAGGTAGCGGTCCTGGGCGAGGATCGAGCCGAGCAGCGGGAAGCCGTTGTACGCGGTGTTCGCTGCGAGGAACAGGACAAGGGCGGTGGCCGCGGCGAGCACGATGAACAGGAAGCTGCCGTTGCCGAAGACGGCCTCGGCCACCTGGGAGATCACCGGGTTCTGGACGTATCCGGAGCCGAGCGGGGCTCCGTTGTGCAGCAGATCCTCGCCGGGCTTCTCGGCCATCCGTACGTGGGTGGTCATGGCCAGCGCGATGATGCCGCAGAACATGGTGACGGCCAGGCCGCCCATCAGGGCCAGGGTGCTCGCGGCGTTCTTCGACTTGGGCTTGCGGAAGGCGGGGACACCGTTGCTGATGGCCTCGACACCGGTGAGCGCCGCACAGCCGGAGGAGAAGGCGCGGAGCAGCAGGAAGACGAGGGCGAAGCCGGCCAGGCCCTGGTGCTCGGCCCGGACCGTGAAGTCGGCGGTCGGTGCCTTCATGGTGTCGTCGAGGACGAGCCCGCGGTAGGCACCCCAGGCGATCATGATGAAGACGCCGGCGACGAAGACGTATGTCGGGATCGCGAAGAGCTTGCCCGACTCCTTCACGCCGCGCAGGTTCATCAGGGTGAGCAGCACGATCACGGCGACGGCGCACAGCACCTTGTGCTCGACGACGAAGGGGATCGCGGAGCCGAGGTTCTCGATGCCGGAGGCGATCGAGACGGCCACGGTCAGGACGTAGTCGACGAGCAGGGCGGAGGCGACGGTGAGTCCTGCCTTGGGACCGAGGTTGGTGGTGGCGACCTCGTAGTCACCGCCGCCGCTCGGGTAGGCGTGCACGTTCTGCCGGTAGGAGGCGACCACGGTGAACATCAGCACCACGACCGCGACCGCGATCCAGGGACTGAAGTGGTACGCCGACACACCCGCCACGGAGAGCACCAGGAGTACTTCTCCGGGTGCGTACGCAACGGAAGAGAGCGGGTCGGAGGCAAAGACGGGGAGTGCGATGCGCTTGGGGAGGAGCGTTTCTCCCAGCTTGTCGCTGCGCAGCGCCCGGCCGATCAGGATCCGTTTGGGCACGTCGGTCAGTTTGGACACGCAGAGGATCGTAAGCGCTCTGTCTGAATAAGGCCCACCCGGCTCCCGGCAACGGCATTGCGTGATGGGGGCACTGAGTGAGTGCATCCCGGGGCGGGCCGCATAAGCTCATCAGGCGGCAACGTGGATTTCTGTTGCCACGCTGTTGCCCGGCTAGCCGAGAAGGAAGAAGTGAGCAGGGTGTTTGCGCAGGTCATCGGGGCGACCAGGAGTGCGGGGTAAGGGGACGTGCACATCGTCATCATGGGCTGCGGGCGAGTGGGAGCCGCTCTCGCGCAGACCCTGGAACAGCAGGGGCACACGGTCGCGGTGGTCGACCAGGACCCCACGGCCTTCCGCCGGCTGGGTTCGGGCTTCGGCGGGCGCCGGGTCACCGGCGTCGGCTTCGACCAGGACACCCTGCGCGAGGCGGGCATCGAGGAGGCCGGGGCGTTCGCCGCGGTCTCCAGCGGCGACAACTCCAACATCATCGCGGCCCGAGTGGCGCGCGAGATGTTCGGCATCGAGAACGTGGCGGCGCGGATCTACGACCCGCGCCGTGCCGAGGTCTACCAGCGGCTCGGCATCCCGACGGTCGCCACGGTCAGCTGGACCGCCGACCAGATGCTGCGGCGGCTGCTGCCGTCCGGCGCGGAGCCTCTGTGGCGCGACCCGAGCGGTGGCGTGCAGCTGGCCGAGGTGCACACCTCGACGGCCTGGATCGGCCACAAGATCAGCAAGCTGCAGGAGGAGACCGGCGTACGTGTCGCCTTCCTCACCCGGCTGGGCGAAGCGGTGCTTCCGACGTCCCAGACGGTGCTGCAGGAGGGCGACCTGGTGCACGTCATGATGCGTACCGACGAGGTCGAAAAGGTCGAGGCGGCGTGCGCCCAGGGCCCCGAGGAGGGCGGTCACTGATGCGGGTTGCGATTGCCGGGGCCGGCGCGGTGGGCCGTTCCATCGCGGGCGAGCTCCTGGAGAACGGGCACGAGGTGCTCCTCGTCGACAAGGCGCCCACCGCCATCTCGGTGGAGCGGGTGCCGCTGGCGGAGTGGCTGCTCGCGGACGCCTGCGAGATCACCTCGCTCGACGAGGCGGCGCTGCAGCGCTGCAACGTGGTCATCGCGGCCACCGGTGACGACAAGGTGAACCTGGTCGTCTCGCTGCTCGCGAAGACCGAGTACGGGGTGCCGCGGGTGGTGGCCCGGGTCAACAACCCGAAGAACGAGTGGCTGTTCAACGAGTCGTGGGGCGTGGACGTCGCCGTCTCGACGCCGCGTCTGATGTCGGCGCTGGTCGAGGAGGCGGTGAGCGTCGGCGATCTCGTACGCCTGCTGCGCTTCAGCCACGGCGACGCCAACCTGGTTGAGCTGACGCTGCCGCCGGAGTCGGCGCTGGCGGGCACGCAGGTCGGGGACGTGGCCTGGCCCGAGGACACCTCGCTGGTCACGATCATCCGCGGTACACGGGTGCTCACGCCGAGCCAGGAGGAGACCCTGGAGGCGGGCGACGAGCTGCTGTTCGTGGCCGCGCAGGCCCGCGAGGAGCAGCTGGAGGACCTGCTGTCGGTCCGCCGGGAGGACTGACCCACCGCGCATCCGCAGAGACGAAGGGCCCGGAACCGCTACGGTTCCGGGCCCTTCGTCCTGCTATGGCAGGCGGGTTACGCTCCGGCTTCGCCGTGGGCGGCGGCCTTGCGGGCCTTCTCGGCCGCTTCCTCCGCCTCCATCTCGGCGAAGACGTCGATCGGCGCCGGGGCCTTCGCGAGGAAGACCCAGGTGAGCCAGACCGCGAGGAGGAACGGCGGGATCTTCAGGGCGATCAGGACCCAGCCGAGCTGCGAGGTGTTGGCCCACCAGTACAGCGGGAAGAGGATCGCGCACTTGGCGAGCAGGATGAGCCCCCAGGCCCAGCTCGCCTTCGCGTACGCCTTCTTGCGGCCCGGGTTGCGGGTGCGCCAGGACAGGTTCTCCTTGAAGACCGGGCCGAGGATCAGCCCGATCAGCGGCACTCCGCACACGGTGGTCACGATGTACGCGAGCGCCAGGCCGAGCGTGTAGAGCATGCCCGGCAGGTAGAAGTCCTTGGCGTTGCCCGTCATCATCGCGAAGACCACGCCGAAGGCCACGCCGAAGACGCCGCTGAAGGCGTGCTTCATGGTGTCCTTGCGGACCAGGCGGACGACGACGAGCAGCAGCGACACCGCGAGGGCGGCGATCGCCGAGGTGTGCAGGTCCTTGTTGACCGTGAAGATCGTGACGAAGAGCAGTCCCGGCAGGACCGTCTCCACCATGCCGCGCACCCCGCCGAACGCCTCGAAGAGCGCGGCCTCGGTCACGGCTTTCGCGTCGTCGGCGGGCTTGGTGGGCGTGGGGGTGGTGGTCGGCTTGTCGACTGACGTCACCGGCTACTCCTGTCCGAGCGGTCGGAGTTCGTATTTGGGGTTGAACAGGACCCGCCGGCCGTGGCTCATGGAGATCCGGCCCGAAGCGATGAGCTTGCGGCCCGGCTCGATGCCCACGATCGAGCGCCGTCCCAGCCACACCACGTCCAGTGGGGCGGTGCCGTCGAAGAGCTCGGCCTCCAGCGCCGGCACGCCCGCCCGGGGACGCAGGGTGACGGTCCGCAAGGTACCAGTCACTTTGACTATCTGGCGGTCACCGCACTCGGAGATGCGGGTGCACCCCGTGGCCTGCGTGTCCTCCTGCAGTTCCGCGGAGTGCAGATCCTCCTGCGAGGTGGACAGCCGGTCGAGCATCCGGCGGAAGCGCCCCGCGGGCTTCTCGGTACGAAGGTCAGCACTCATACAGAAAGGGTACCGGGGGACACCCTCACGGGATCAAAGCGCGTGGTCGGCAAGGCTTCGGCCGTGGTCGGCGCCGGTCCGGCGGTGGTCGGCGGGCATCAGCGTTCGAAGCGGTAGCCCATGCCCGGCTCGGTGATGAAGTGGCGCGGGTGCGAGGGGTCGAGCTCCAGCTTGCGGCGCAGCTGGGCCATGTAGACCCGCAGGTAGTTGGTCTCGGTGCCGTACGAGGGCCCCCAGACCTCCTGGAGCAGCTGCTTCTGGCTGACCAGGCGGCCGGTGTTGCGCACGAGGACTTCGAGCAGATGCCACTCGGTCGGGGTCAGGCGTACGTCGCGGCCGTCGCGGTTGACCTTCTTGGCGGCCAGGTCGACGGTGAAGCCCTCGGTCTCCACGACCACCACGTCGTCGGCGCCGTCCGCACCGACCGGCTCGGCGCGGCGGACCGCGGCGCGCAGCCGGGCGAGCAGCTCGTCCATGCCGAAGGGCTTGGTGACGTAGTCGTCGGCGCCCGCGTCGAGGGCCTCGACCTTCTCGTCGGAGGTGTGGCGGGCGGAGAGCACCAGGATCGGGACCCGGGTCCAGCCGCGCAGGCCCCGGATGACCTCGACGCCGTCCATGTCGGGCAGGCCGAGGTCGAGGACGACCACGTCGGGGTGGCGGGCGGCGGCGAGCTGGAGGGCGGTCGCGCCGTCGGGGGCCGCGTCCACCTCGTACTTCCGTGCCTTGAGGTTGATCACGAGCGCGCGCACGATCTGCGGCTCGTCCTCGACCACGAGCACCCGGGTCATCTGGGATACCTGCCTTCTGCGTGTACGGCCTGAGCGGTTCGGTTCATGAGGTGACCTGGGCGGAGAGGTCGGCGGGGGCGCGGCCCGGGCCGGGGGCGGCGCGGACGGTGAGCACCATGGTGAGGCCGCCGCCGGGGGTGTCCTCGGCGGCCAGTGTGCCGCCCATCGCCTCGGCGAAGCCCCGGGCGACGGCGAGTCCGAGGCCCACTCCGGCGCCGCGGGGGGCGTCGCCGTAGCGCTGGAAGGGCGCGAAGATGCGGTCCTTGGCGGCGTCGGGGACGCCGGGGCCGCGGTCGGTGACCCGTATCTCGACGCGCTGGGCCATGCCGCTGGCGGCGACCGTGACGGGGGTGCCGGGCGGGCTGTACTTGACGGCGTTCTCGACGACGTTCGCGACGGCTCGCTCCAGGAGGCCGGGGTCGACCTCGACCATGGGCAGGGTTTCGGGGATGTCGAGGACGACACTGTCCTCGGGGACGCCGCCGAGCGCCATGGGCACGACCTCGTCGAGGTCGATCTCGCGGATGAGCGGGGTGACGGTGCCGGTCTGGAGCCGGGACATGTCGAGGAGGTTGCCGACGAGGTGGTCGAGGCGGTCGGCACCGCCCTCGATGCCTTCGAGGAGCTCGGCGCGGTCCTCCTCGGACCATTCGACGTCGTCGGAGCGCAGGGACGTCACCGCTGCCTTGATGGAGGCGAGCGGGGTGCGCAGGTCGTGGCTGACGGCGGCGAGCAGCGCGGTGCGGATGCGGTTGCCCTCCGCCAGCTTGCGTGCCTCCTCGGCCTCCCCCACCAGGCGCTGGCGGTCCAGGACGACGGCTGCCTGGGCGGCGAAGGCGCCGAGTACGCGGCGGTCTTCGGCGGGCAGCACCCGCCCGGACAGCGCGAGCGCCATGTGGTCGCCGACCGGCATGTCCACGTCGGCGTCCTCGGGGCGGGCGACCGGGTGCGGCCCGACGCTGCCCGCGCGCGTCCAGGGCTCGACCTCGCTCACCCGCTCCAGGAGGGCGACCGACTCCATGGCGAAGGTCTCGCGGACCCGCTCCAGGAGCGCGTCCAGGCTGGTCTCGCCGCGCAGCACGCTGCCCGCCAGGAAGGAGAGGATCTCGGATTCGGCGCGCAGCCGGGCAGCCTGGTGGGTGCGGCGGGCCGCGACGTCGACGACGGAGGCCACCGACACGGCCACCAGAACGAAGATGACGATGGCGACGATGTTCTTGGGATCGGCGATCGTGATCTTGTGGACGGGCGGGGTGAAGTAGTAGTTCAGGAGGAACGAGCCGAACCCGGCCGAGGCGAGCGCCGGTACCAGGCCGCCGAGCAGGGCCGCGGCCACCGTCAGCGTCAGGAACAGCAGCATGTCGTTGGCGAGCCCGAGGTCCGCGTCGACGTTGGTGAGCAGCACGGTCAGCAGGGCGGGGCCGATCACGCCGGCCGCCCAGCCCCACACGAGGCGGGCCCGTCCGAGCCGGGCCCCGCGCGCCACGGGGAGGCCGCGGCCCTTGGCGACCTCGTCGTGGGTGACGATGTGGACGTCGAGGTCGGGCCCCGAGTCGCGGGCCACGGTCTGCCCGACGCCGGGGCCGAGGATGTACTGCCAGGCCTTGCGGCGGCTGGAGCCGAGGACGATCTGGGTGGCGTTGACGCCGCGTGCGAAGGCGAGCAGCGAGGCCGGGATGTCGTCGCCTATGACGTGGTGGAAGCTGCCGCCGAGGTCCTCGACGAGGGTGCGCTGGACGGCGAGTTCCTTGGGCGAGGCGGAGGTGAGGCCGTCGCTCCTGGCCACGTACACCGCGAGGATCTCGCTGCCGGAGCCCTTGGCGGCCATCCGGGCGGCCCGGCGGATGAGGGTGCGGCCCTCGGGTCCGCCGGTCAGGCCCACGACGATGCGCTCGCGGGCCTGCCAGGTGGACTTGATGTCGTGCTCGCCGCGGTACTGCTGGAGGTATTCGTCGACCCGGTCGGCGACCCAGAGCAGCGCGAGTTCGCGCAGTGCGGTGAGGTTGCCGGGCCGGAAGTAGTTGGACAGGGCCGCGTCGACCTTGTCGGACTTGTAGATGTTGCCGTGCGCCATGCGGCGGCGCAGCGCCTGGGGCGACATGTCGACGAGCTCGATCTGGTCGGCCCGGCGCACCACCTCGTCGGGCACGGTCTCGCGCTGGCGTACGCCGGTGATCGACTCGACGACGTCGCCGAGGGACTCCAGGTGCTGGATGTTGACCGTGGACACGACGTCGATCCCGGCCGCGAGCAGTTCCTCGACGTCCTGCCAGCGCTTGGTGTTGCGGGCGCCGGGCACATTGGTGTGCGCCAGTTCGTCCACCAGGGCGACGGCGGGGCCGCGCTCCAGGACGGCGTCGACGTCCATCTCGGTGAAGACGCCGCCGCGGTACTCGATCTCGCGCCGCTGGATCTGCTCCAGGCCGTGCAGCATCACCTCGGTGCGCGGCCGGCCGTGGTGCTCGACGAACGCGACGACGCAGTCCGTGCCGCGCTCCACCCGGCGGTGGGCCTCGGAGAGCATCGCGTAGGTCTTGCCGACGCCCGGTGCCGCGCCGAGGTAGATCCGAAGCTTGCCGCGTGCCATGGCCCCATTGTCTTTCAGAATTCAGCTGCGTACGCTGCGTCGACCTTACGGCCAACAATTCCGGCAAATGGGGTGGGGGTAGGGCGGGGGCCGCGTATTGACGCGATTCTGATGCCCCGCCCCCGGGGTCACGGGCCGCTCAGCGAGGGCCGTGGTCGACGAGTTGCCCGTCGGTGAGTTCCAGGACGCGGTCGGCGAGGCCGAGGAGCTGGCTGTCGTGGGTGGCGACCAGGGCGGTGACGCCCTCGCTGCGCACGACGGCGCGCATCAGCTCCATCACCGCGAGGCCGGTTTCGGCGTCGAGCTGTCCGGTGGGCTCGTCGGCGATGAGCAGGGCCGGCCGGTTGGCGAGCGCTCGGGCGATGGCGACACGCTGCTGCTGGCCGCCGGAGAGCTCGCCGGGACGCTGCTTCGCGTGGTCGCCGAGGCCCACGAGGGAGAGCAGCAGCGCGACGCGTTCCTCGCGCTCGCGCGGATCGGCCTTCTTGAGCCGCATCGGGACGCCCACGTTCTCGGCGGCGCTGAGGATGGGGATGAGGCCGAAGGACTGGAAGATGAAGCCGATCCGGTCGCGGCGCAGCTCCAACAGGCCCTGCTCGCCAAGGCCTACGACGTCGGTGCCGTCCACGGTGATGGTGCCCTCGTCGGGCTGGTCGAGCCCGCCGAGGAGGTTGAGCAGGGTGGTCTTGCCGGAGCCCGAGCGCCCTTTGAGGGCGACGAGCTCGCCTCGCGGCACCTCGAAGGAGATCCCGCGCAGCGCGTGCACGGCGGCGGCGCCGGACCCGTACGAGCGGTGGAGGTTGTCGACCCGGACCATCGGCCCCGTCGGCCTCTCCCCCGCGACGGCCGTCCCGCCGCCCTGCCCGCTGGTGCTCTGCGTCATGCCCGTCTCCCCCGTACGTACGTGTGCGCGGCCGGGCGCCAGTATGTGCAGCTTGCACCCGGCCGGGCAATGGATCGTGGGGAGATCTGCCCGCGATGCCCGGCGAGCGGGGGTCACGCGGGCAGAGCGGCAACGGCCGCGCCCGTCAAGTGCCGGGCAGGGACGGTCCGTTGATGTCCGGAACCGTCACCTCCGAGACGCCGATGGGCCGCGCCCCCTGTCCGGGAGTGCGGCCCATCGGGAAGTGGCTGAGGTCAGCGGATCTCGCTGATCTCGGGGCCGCGCTGGAGCTGGCCCATGCCGCCGGAGAAGCGCGAGCCCTCCTGGTCCTCCTGCTGCACGCCGTCGGGCACCATCTGCGCGTCGTTGGGCAGCTTCAGGACGATCGGGTCGCGGGGCGCCATCGGGCCCTCGCCGCGCACCACCACGGTGTCGCGGAAGATCGTCTCAAGCAGCCCGGCGGCCTGCGGCTGCACCGCGCCCTGGCCGGAGATGACACCGCGCAGGAACCAGCGCGGGCCGTCCACGCCCACGAAGCGCACCAGCTGGACACCGTTGGTGCCGTCGGGCAGCTGCACCGGGACCTGCGCGCGCAGCTCCCAGCCCAGCGGGCCCTCGACCTCGTCGATGACGCCACCCTGCTGGGTGATGCCGGAGGCGATCTCCTCGCGGACCTCGCCCCAGATGCCTTCCTTCTTCGGTGCCGCGAAGGCCTGCAGCTGGACCGCGCTGTCGTTCAGCACGACCGTGGCCGCCACGATCGCGTCGCCCGCGACCTCGACCCGCAGCTCCATGCCCTCGACCCCGGGGACGAAGAGTCCGCCGAGATCCACCCGGCCCTCGCCGGGCTCGCTGACCTCGGAGAGGTCCCAGGGTCCGTCCGGGCGGGGCGCCGGCGGCAGGTTCACCCTGCGCACCTGGCCCGCGTCACCGGCTCCGTCGGCGTCGGCCTCGGTGCCCTCGACAACCTGCTCGGCCTCGCCCGCCGAGTCCTCGGCAGTACCGCTCTTCTTGCGACGTCCGAACACGTTACTGTCCTTCCCGGTCGGATACGACCGAAGCGTATCGATTCCCACCCGTTGTGCCGCCACCGGCGGCCGAACCGTCCACGGCGGCATGACCGCCTGTGGACCCGAAGCCCCCCTCGGCCCGCGCCGAGCCGGGAAGCTCCGCCACCTCGTGGAAGCGCACCTTCTCGACCTGCTGGACGACCAGTTGGGCAATGCGGTCGAAACGCTCGAACCGAACGCTCTCGCGAGGGTCGAGGTTGACCACGATCACCTTGATCTCCCCACGGTACCCGGCATCCACCGTCCCCGGGGCATTCACCAGGGCGACACCGCAGCGGGCGGCAAGACCCGAGCGGGGGTGCACGAAGGCCGCGTACCCGTCGGGCAGCGCGATGGAGACCCCGGTCGCCAGGACCGCCCGCTCGCCGGGGGCGAGCTCGGCCGCGTCGGTGGTCACCAGATCGACTCCGGCGTCGCCCGGGTGCCCGTACGCCGGGATCGGCACCTCCGGGTCGACACGGCGGATGAGGACATCTACGGGTTCACGCGTCACGGGTTCACCTCGAAGGCGCGGGCGCGCCTGACCTGGTCGGGGTCGGACATCGCGGCCTGGATCTCGGCCGGGCGTCCGTTGTCGATGAAGTGGTCCACCTTCACCTCGATGAAGAGGGCCTGGGCACGGACCGCCACCGGTCCCTCGGGGCCGCCGATGCGGCCGGTTGCCCGGGAGTAGATCTTGCGGCCGGCCACCGCGGTGACCTCGGCCTGGAGGTGCAGGACCGTGCCGACCGGCACCGGGCGGGCGAAGTCCGTCTCCAGGCGGCCGGTCACCGCGATCACCCGCAGCAGCCAGTTCAGCGAGCCGAGCGTCTCGTCGAGCGCGGTGGCGAGCACCCCGCCGTGGGCGAGGCCGGGGGCTCCCTGGTGGGCTTCCCGCACGGTGAACTCGGCGGTGACGGTCACGCCTTCGCCGGCCCGCGCGGCCAGGTGCAGTCCGTGGGGCTGTCCGTCGCCGCAGCCGAAGCAGTGCCCGTAGTGCGCACCGAGCAGCTCGCCGGGTGCGGGCGCCTCGGGGTGCCGCACCGGCGCTATGGCGTCGGCCGGGGGCGTCAGGGACGCAGATGTAGCAGTCACAGCCGCAGACCTTACCCGCGGTCAAGGCGCAGGTCGCGCCGTGCCAAGCTAGCTTTCATGCAGCCCAATGCCCCGCAGTACGCAGAACGCCTCACCGCGCCCCGGTCGTGGTGGTTCATCTCCGTCCTCGTCGGCGTCGCGTGCGCGCTGATGCTGCTGCCGGTGGGCACCCTGCCGATGCTGGCCGGCTTCGTCGGCGGCACCGCCGCGTCCTGGGTGGTGGTGAGTTCGTACGGGTCGGTGCGGATCCGGGTTCTCCCGGACACCCTGGTCGCGGGCGAGGCCCGGATCCCGGTCAGGGCGCTGGGCGAGCCCGAGGTCCTGGACGCCGAGGAGGCGCGGGCCTGGCGGCTGCACAAGGCGGATCCGCGTGCGTTCATGCTGCTGCGGGCCTACATCCCGACGGCGGTAAAGGTGGAGATCACCGACCCGGCGGACCCGACTCCGTACGCCTATCTGTCGACCCGGGACCCCGAGGCGCTGAAGGCGGCCCTGAACGCGGTCCGCGCCGGCTGAGGATCCCGGCCTTCAGCGGCCGAGTTCCTTGGGGGTCTTGCCCTGCGGGAGCGGGTTGTCCGGCTGTTCCAGGGCGGGCAGCTCGGGCAGCGCGTCCCAGGGCACCTGGCGCTCGCGCAGGTCCTTGCGGATGTGGCCGGCGAGCTTCTTGGTGTCCCGGCGGTTCATCACGGCGCCGACGGCCGCGCCGACCATGAACGGCGTCAGGTTCGGCAGATTGCGGACCATGCGCTTCATGATCTGCTGACGCAGCTCGCGCTTCATCTGGCCGCCGAGCGCGAAATTGAGCGACGTCGGCTTGGTGACGTCGATGCCGCGCTCCTCGGTCCACGACGTCAGATAGGCCATGGAGCGCTCTTTGAGCGTGCCGGGCGGCCGCATTCCGTAGACCTCGTGCAGCTCGGCGATGAGCTTCAGCTCGATGGCGGCGACGCCGGTGATCTCCGCGGCCAGCTCGGCGGGCATCGCGGGCGGTACGGGCAGCATCGCGGCCGCGCCGATTCCCGCGCCGACCGTGGAGGTGCCGTTGGCGGCGCCCGCGATCAGTTTGTCGGCGATCTCCTCCGGGCCGAGGCCCGGGAAATGGGCGCGCAGGGTCGCCAGATCCCGCACGGGAATGCGGGGGGCGACTTCGATAATGCGGTCGGCAAGGTGGCCGAGCGAGGCCTTCATGCCCTCGCCGCCCTTGCGTACGCCCTTCTTGAGCACCGGAACGCTCTTCTTCAGGGCGGGAATGCCCTTGTCGAGAGCGCCCTTGCGCAGGGCGTCCAGGCGTCGGGCCCCGGCCGCGGGCCCCGCCTTGTGTGCCGTGTCCGGTGCCGTGACGGCTGCTTCGAGCGAGGCCTGGTGGCCCCGCTCGGCGTCACGTGCACCGTTGGCAGCGCTCACCGCAGGGAGGCGGTCCGGCTCGGCGGGGTCTTCCACGCCTTCTGCCGGGCCCCTGCCGCCCTGTGGTGCCTCGGTGGAACCCGGGGCACCCTTCCTCCGGAACGGTCGCTTCCGGGACGGTTTCGCGCCTGCCACAGCCGGCCTGCTCAGTCGCAGTCGCGGCAGATCGGCTGGCCGTTCTTCTCCCGGGCCAGCTGGCTGCGGTGGTGCACGAGGAAGCAGCTCATGCAGGTGAACTCGTCGGCCTGCTTCGGCAGGACGCGCACGGCGAGCTCTTCGTTGGACAGGTCCGCGCCGGGCAGTTCCATGCCTTCGGCGGCCTCGTACTCGTCGACGTCGACGGTCGAGGTGGACTTGTCGTTGCGCCGGGCCTTCAGCTCTTCAAGGCTGTCGGAATCGACGTCGTCATCGGTCTTGCGTGGGGTGTCGTAGTCCGTTGCCATGTCGCTCTCCCCCTCTGGGTGGTTGCGGTGTCTCAGCGCACGTAACGCGTGAGAGGCCGGACTTGTGCCCGACCTGAGGCGGAGATTTTGCCTCACATCAAGGTCTGTTACTCAATCGACACCCAACCGCACTCCTCAAGAGTGATCGTCTTGGATGGCGATCGGGACCGTACACGGTCCTAATGTCGCACTTCACCAGCGCCACCCCGTGTACTTCCCGTGATCTCACCCCCTGGAAACCCGGACTTTTACCGGGTTTCCAGGGGATTTAGTGATCACGGAGAGTAGGTGGCTGGATGTTTGCCTTTGTGACTGATCACACACGAAAATCACAGGAACAGGTCCCGAAAATTCCGCGCAAAGCGAACTGTCACGACAGCTTCGAGCAGCGTCTCAGACCGGCAGGGTGACACGCATCACGAGGCCGCCGCCTTCGCGGGGCTCCGCGATGATACGGCCTCCGTGAGCCCGCGCGACCGACCGGGCGATGGACAGGCCGAGGCCGACGCCCTTGTCGCTGCCGGTGCGCTCGGTGCGCAGCCGCCGGAACGGCTCGAAGATGTTGTCGATCTCGTACGCCGGGACCACCGGGCCGGTGTTGGTCACGAGCAGCGTCGCGTGGCCGTCCCGGAGCTCGGTGACCACCTCGACCCAGCCTCCTTCCGGGATGTTGTACCGGACGGCGTTCTGGACCAGGTTCAGGGCGATGCGCTCCAGGAGTACGCCGTTGCCCTGGACGACCGCGGGGCCCCGCTCGCCGCGGACCTCCACGCCCTTGGCGTCGGCCTCGCTCCTGGCCTGGTCGATGGCGCGGGACGCCACCTCGGCGAGGTCGACCGGCTTGCGGTCGATGATCTCGTTGTCGCTGCGGGCGAGCAGCAGCAGGCCCTCCACGAGCTGCTCACTGCGCTCGTTGGTGGCGAGCAGCGTCTTGCCGAGCTGCTGGAGCTCCACCGGGGCGCCGGGGTCGGAGAGGTGGACCTCAAGGAGCGTGCGGTTGATCGCGAGCGGGGTGCGCAGCTCGTGCGAGGCGTTCGCGACGAACCGCTGCTGCGCGGTGAAGGCCCGCTCCAGGCGGTCCAGCATCTCGTCGAAGGTGTCGGAGAGCTCCTTGAGCTCGTCGTCGGGGCCGTCCAGCTCGATGCGCCTGCTCAGGTCCGTGCCGGCCACCCGGCGGGCGGTCCGGGTGATCCGGCCGAGCGGTGACAGGACGCGGCCGGCCATCGCGTACCCGAAGGCGAAGGCGATGACGCTGAGGCCGACGAGGGCGAGCAGGGAGCGGCTCAGGAGGTTGTCGAGGGCGTGCTGGCGCTGCTGGGCCATGCAGGCGCTGATGGCGTCGTTGAAGTTCTGCGGGGTGCCCCGGTCCGGGAGCTGGCAGCTGCCGCTGGAGACCGTGATGTTCTGGCCGTCCACGATCTTGAACGGGGTGCTGCCCGCGTGCAGGGCCTGGGCGGCGAGCAGGTAGATGATCGAGAGGAGCAGTATCCCCGCGATCATGAACATGCCGCCGTAGAGCAGCGTCAGGCGTATGCGGATGGTGGGCCTGAGCCACGGGAAGGGCGGCTCGGCGGACTTCGGGGCCCAGGTGGGCTTCGGGGGCGCCGTCGGCGGCGCGGGAGTGGCGGCCATCGCCGTCAGATCCGGTAACCCGAGCCCGGCACGGTGACGATCACCGGGGGCTCGCCGAGCTTGCGGCGCAGCGTCATGACGGTGACGCGCACGACGTTGGTGAACGGGTCGGTGTTCTCGTCCCATGCCTTCTCCAGGAGCTGCTCGGCCGAGACGACCGCGCCCTCGCTGCGCATGAGGACCTCCAGGACCGCGAACTCCTTGGGCGCGAGCTGGATCTCCCTGCCCTCCCGGAAGACCTCGCGGCGGTTGGGGTCCAGCTTGATGCCGGCCCGCTCCAGGATGGGCGGCAGCGGCACGGTGGTGCGCCGGCCGAGCGCGCGGACGCGGGCGGTCAGCTCGGTGAAGGCGAACGGCTTGGGCAGGTAGTCGTCCGCGCCGATCTCCAGGCCCTCCACGCGGTCGCTGACGTCGCCGGCCGCGGTCAGCATCAGGACACGGGTGGGCATGCCCAGCTCGACGATCTTGCGGCAGACGTCGTCGCCGTGGACGAGCGGGAGGTCCCGGTCGAGCACGACCACGTCGTAGTCGTTCACGCCGATGCGCTCCAGGGCCGCGGCGCCGTCGTACACGACGTCGACGGCCATGGCCTCCCGGCGCAGTCCGGTGGCCACCGCATCGGCGAGCAGTTGCTCGTCCTCGACGACGAGTACGCGCACGGCGCATTTCCTTCCCTAGGGACCCGCGTCGTTCGCGGGCAGATCTGTGCACTGAACCAGTGACTGTGAGCTTCCATCCTGCCCCTTACGCCCATAAACCGGCGGTAAGACGGTGCCCGACCGGGGCCGGGCGCCCACCTGCGCTTTTCGGCCGGGGGAGGTGGGCGGCGCGGGAATGGACAGGATTGGCGCGGCAGTTGAGGTTTCTTTGAGAGTGGGCTTGGGGAGGACGAATGCACACCCCGCGATCACGCCCTGTATGTGGCATGCCACATCCTCGTGTCGTGGTCGCGACCCACCGTCGGCACACCCCTGTGCCACCTACCCACGACGAGGGGGCGCACCATGGACGCTTTCACCGCAGGACTTCTGCAGCGCATCAGGACCACGGAAACCGACCTCACACGGGCGCGCGAAACCGGCGACGACTTCCTCGCCGACGTCGAGCAGGCAGAGCTGGACGACCTGCGTCGTCTGGCCGCCGAGCACGGCGTCGAGGTAGCCGCGGCGCTCTGACCCCACCCACCAGGAAACCCCGGCGCCACGGGACGGCGCCGGGGTTTCGTCATGTCTGAAAAGCCTGTGTCCGGTCCGGACCGAGTTCGGACCGGACACAGGCTCCGACGGCTGCGCCCGGCGCGCTCAGTCGTGCCAGGCCCCGTACTCCTCAAGGAGCGACTGGAGGGGGCCGAAGAGCTCCGGGGATGCGGCGATCGTCAGCTCGCGGGACGGGGGCGTGCCGGGGCGGCCGCCGGTGAGCGCGCCCGCCTCGCGGGCGATCAGGTCACCGGCCGCCAGGTCCCAGGGGTTCAGGCCGCGCTCGTAGTACGCGTCGAGCCGACCGGCCGCCACGTCGCACAGGTCGATCGCCGCCGAGCCGCTGCGGCGGATGTCGCGGAACCGCGGGATGAGTCGCTGGGCCACCTCGGCCTGGTGGGCGCGTACGGACTGGACGTAGGCGAAGCCCGTGGCGACCAGGGACTGGGACAGCGGGGCCGGCGGGCGGCAGCGCAGCGGGCGCTCGCCCTCGAACGCGCCGCCGCCGAGGACGGCGTGGTAGGTCTCGCCGCGCATCGGGGCGGCGACCACGCCCGCGACCCGCTCGCCGTCCTGTTCGGCGGCGATGGAGACGGCCCAAGTGGGCAGCCCGTAAAGGTAGTTGACGGTTCCGTCGAGCGGGTCGATGACCCAGCGGATGCCGCTCGTGCCCTCGCTGGAGGCGCCCTCCTCGCCGAGGAATCCGTCGTGCGGGCGGTGCTCGGAGAGATAGCCGGTGATCAGCTTCTCGGCGGCGATGTCCATCTCGGTCACCACGTCGATGGGGCTGGATTTGGTGGCGGCGACGGCGAGGTCGGCCGGGCGGCCGTCGCGCAGCAGCTCGCCGGCCCGCCGGGCGGCCTCCAGGGCGAGGCCGAGCAGTTCGCGGTGCAGGGGGTCGGTCATGGGTGCTCCCTTACGGCCCGGATCCGGACGGGGTTCGGACACGGGCTCTTACGCGTACGGGCTGTCTGCGCCGGCGGCCGCGGGCTTGGCTCCGCCTCGGGCGGCCGGGCAGCAGCCGACCGCGCAGAGGTCGTGCGAGGGGCCGAGCGCGCCGAGAGCGCACCGCTCGGCGGGCAGCCCGCGCTCGGCGGCGGCCCGCTCGACGACGAGCTCGCGCACGGCCGCGGCGAAGCGCGGATCGGCGCCCACGGTCGCGGAGCGGGCCACGGGCAGGCCTAGCTCGGCGGCCTTGGCCGTTGCCTCCGTGTCGAGGTCGTACAGGACCTCCATGTGGTCGGAGACGAAGCCGATGGGGACCATGACGACGGCCGGGGCGCCCTCGCCGTGCAGCGTCTCCAGGTGGTCGCAGATGTCGGGTTCGAGCCAGGGGATGTGCGGGGCGCCGGAGCGGGACTGGTAGACGAGCTGCCAGGGCCGCTCGACGCCGGTCTCGACCTGGACCGCGTCGGCGATGGCCCTCGCCACGTCGAGGTGTTCGCGGACGTACGCGCCGCCGTCGCCGTGCTCCTCGACGGGCCCCGAGGTGTCGGCCGCGGTCGTGGGGATGGAGTGCGTGGTGAAGGCGAGGTGGGCGCCCGCGCGGACGTCCTCGGGCAGCTCGGCGAGCGACTTCAGGACGCCGTCGATCATGGGGCGGACGAAGCCGGGGTGGTTGAAGTAGTGCCGCAGCTTGTCGACCCTCGGCAGGTCGAGCCCCTCGGCCGCCAGCGTCGCGAGCGCCTCCGCCAGGTTCTCGCGGTACTGCCGGCAGCCCGAGTACGAGGCGTACGCGCTGGTGGTGAGGACCGCGATGCGGCGGCGGCCGTCGGCCACCATCTCGCGCAGCGTGTCGGTGAGGTAGGGCGCCCAGTTCCGATTGCCCCAGTAGACCGGCAGGTCCAGGCTGTTCTCGGCGAAATCCTTGCGCAGCGCGTCGAGCAGCGCGCGGTTCTGCTCGTTGATGGGGCTCACCCCGCCGAACAGGAAGTAGTGCTGCCCCACCTCCTTGAGCCGCTCCTTGGGGATGCCGCGGCCGCGCGTCACGTTCTCCAGGAACGGGACCACGTCGTCGGGACCCTCGGGGCCGCCGAAGGAGAGCAGCAGCAGGGCGTCGTACGGGGCGGCGGCCGCGGCCGCTCCGTGAGCTGGATCGCGCAGTTCGGACATGACTCGATCCTGCCATCCGCCTCTGACAGCGGCTGAACCGAGCCGGAGGATCCGGGGGATCATCGAGGAATGCGGGCCGGAGAACGCCGCCGGCTTTCGAGGAGAACGAGCCGGACACGAGCCGGAAAAGGCGGTGCGCCGGTCGACTTCAGCATCGTAAGCTTTAGAAATTAATTACACGCGTCACGCCGGATCCCGGAGCCCCCGTTGCCCAGTCCCTATCGCGCGATATTCGCCGCCCCCGGCACCAAGGGGTTCTCCGCCGCCGGGCTGCTCGGGCGGATGCCGCTGTCGATGATGGGCATCGGCGTCGTGACCATGGTGTCCCAGCTCACCGGCCGCTACGGCCTGGCCGGCGCGCTCTCGGCGACGCTGGCCATGTCGGCCGCCGTGGTCGGCCCCCAGATATCCCGGCTCGTGGACCGGCACGGCCAGCGGCGGGTGCTGCGTCCGGCCACCCTGATCGCCGTCGCCGCCGTCGCCGGGCTGCTCCTCTGCGCCCAGCAGGGCGCCCCGGACTGGACCCTGTTCGTCTTCGCGGCGGGCGCCGGCTGCGTGCCGAGCGTCGGCTCGATGGTCCGGGCCCGCTGGGCCGAGATCTACCGCGGCGACGCCCAGCACCTGCACGCGGCGTACTCGTGGGAGTCGATCGTCGACGAGCTGTGCTTCATCCTGGGGCCGATCCTGTCCATCGGGCTCTCCACCGCCTGGTTCGCCGAGGCGGGGCCGCTGATCGCCGCGTGCTTCCTGGTGGCCGGCGTCTTCACGCTGACCGCCCAGCGCGGCACCGAACCCGTACCGCATCCGCACGAGCACCACAGCGGCCGCTCCGCGCTGAGCTCGCGCGGACTCCAGGTCCTGGTCGCCACGTTCGTCGCCACCGGCGCCGTCTTCGGCTCGGTCGACGTGGTCACCGTGGCCTTCGCCGACGAGCGCGGACACAAGGCGATGGCGAGCCTGGTGCTGGCCGTTTACGCCCTCGGCTCGTGCATCGCGGGAGCCGTCTTCGGGCTGCTGCGCCTCAAGGGCGCGGCGTCGAGCAGGTGGCTGGTGGGTGTCTGCGCGATGGCGGTGAGTATGATCCCGCTCCAACTGGCCGGGAACCTGCCGTTCCTTGCCGTGGCGCTCTTTGTCGCGGGCCTGTCCATCGCGCCGACGATGGTGACGACGATGGCCCTCGTCGAGCAGCACGTACCGCGCAGCAAGCTCACCGAGGGCATGACCTGGACCAGTACCGGGCTCGCGGTCGGTGTGGCCCTCGGCTCCTCCGCCGCAGGTTGGGTGGTGGACGCGGCGGGAGCCGAGGCGGGGTACCTGGTGTCCGGCGTGTCGGGAACGCTCGCGGCAGCGGTGGCGTTCCTGGGGTACCGCCGGCTTCGCAGGCCGGTGACGCATCGGGAGGGGCTCGAAGCAGATGAGCGGAGCGAACGGCAGCAGCACCTGGCGTAACTGGGCGGGGAACATCACCGCGCGGCCGACGAGGGAAGTCTCCCCGGCCTCCGCGGCCGAACTCGCCGACGCCGTGCGCCGGGCCGCCGAGGACGGCCTGACCGTGAAGGCGGTCGGCACCGGCCACTCCTTCACCGCGGCCGCCGCCACCGACGGCGTGCTGATACGTCCCGACCTGCTGACCGGCATCCGCGAGCTCGACCGCGCCGCGATGACCGTCACCGTGGAGGCCGGCACCCCCCTGAAACGGCTGAACGCGGCGCTCGCCAGGGAGGGCCTGTCGCTCACCAACATGGGCGACATCATGGAGCAGACGGTGGCGGGTGCGACGAGCACCGGAACGCACGGCACCGGCCGCGACTCGGCTTCAATCGCCGCCCAGATCAAGGGACTTGAGCTGGTCACGGCCGACGGCTCGCTGCTCACCTGCTCCGAGAAGGAGAATCCCGAGGTCTTCGCGGCGGCCCGGATCGGGCTCGGCGCGCTCGGCGTCGTCACCGCGATCACCTTCGCCGTGGAGCCGGTCTTCCTGCTCACGGCCCGCGAGGAGCCGATGGCCTTCGACAAGGTCACCGCCGACTTCGACGAACTCTTCACGGAGAACGAGCACTTCGAGTTCTACTGGTTCCCGCACACCGGCAACTGCAACACCAAGCGCAACAACCGCAGCGCGGGCCCCGCCGCCCCGCCCGGAAGGCTGAGCGGCTGGATCGAGGACGAGTTCATGTCCAACGGCCTCTTCCAGGTGGTGTGTTCGCTCGGCCGGGCCGTGCCCGCGACGATCCCGTCGATCGCCAAGGTCTCCAGCCGGGCGCTGTCCGCCCGCACATACACCGACATTCCGTACAAGGTCTTCACAAGCCCGCGCCGGGTGCGGTTCGTGGAGATGGAGTACGCCCTGCCTCGCGAGGCCGTCATCGGGGCGCTGCGCGAGGTGAAGGCGCTGGTGGAGCGTTCCCCGCTGCGGGTCAGCTTCCCGGTGGAGGTCCGCACCGCGCCCGCCGACGACATCGCGCTGTCCACCGCCTCGGGGCGCGAGACCGCGTACATAGCCGTGCACATGTACAAGGGCACGCCGTATCAGGCGTACTTCACCGCGGTCGAGCGGATCATGACCGCGCACGCGGGCCGGCCGCACTGGGGCAAGGTGCACACACGCGACGCGGCCTACTTCGCGGAGGTCTACCCGCGCTTCGCCGAGTTCACCGCGCTGCGCGACCGGCTCGACCCGGAGCGCCGCTTCGGCAACGCCTACCTGCGGCGCATCCTCGGCGACTGATCCGCGCCTACGGGGCGGAGCTCTCGCCGGACTTCGGGGCCGGGGTGGCCGGCTCGCCGGTACCGCTCCCGGATCCGGAGCCCTTCGAAGTGGACGGCGTGGGCGTAGGCGTCGTACCGCCCGAGCCGGAACCGGAACCCGAACCCGAGCCCGAGCCCGAGCCCGAATCCGTGGACTTGGAGGGGGAGGGCGTCGGCGAGGGGCTGGTCCTCGACGAGTCCCCTCCGGTCGTGCCGCCGCCGCTGGTGCCCGGCGACGACGAACCGCCGGTGCCCGGCGAGGGCTTGCGCCGGTCGCCGGTGTCCGAAGGCGCGGACGGCTTCTGCTGCTTCTCGGAACCGCCGGTGAGCACGGATGTGAGCGTGGTCCCGGTGCCGTTGCCGCCGACCTCACCTCCGGAGACCAGCTCGTACGCGGTGATGCCGCCCATCGACACCCCGAAGACGACGGCCGCCGCGAGCACCGGCCGCTTCCATCCGCGCAGCCGGGTGCCGTGGACGGTCGCCTCGTTGAACTCCTTGGCGGGGCGGGCGGTCGACGGCAACAGCCGGGTCTCGTCGACCGACTTGATCAGCTGGGTGCGGTCGGCGTCGGCCTGGGGCAGCATCGTGGTCGCCCCGTCGAGCGACTTCAGCAGCTGGGTGCGGTCCGCGTCGGCCTGCGGCAACGCCGTGGTCTCGTCCTGCGCCCCCTTGTAAGGGGAGACCGCCGGCACCTGGCGCGAGCCGGCCTTGGCCTGGACGGTGACCTCGCGCAGCTGTTCGCCGGTCCGTTTGAAGAAGTGCTGGAAGACAGTGCCGCCGCAGGTGGCGACCACGCTCACGACGCCGGCTCCGAGGAACGTCCCGTACACGCCCAGTTGGGAGGCGAGCACCGCGGCGGTGACCGCGGCGAGCGCGCTGCCCGCGACTTGAGGCACGCTCAGGTCGATGCGCTTCTTCTCTTCGGTCCCGGTGTCCGGCCTGTCACCCATTCCCAGCCTCTGCTCGCCCTTCTAGTCCGTCTTGCACAGAGAAAGGACATTTGAGCGAAAGGAATAGTTCCGTTTCCGGCGATTATGTGAAGCAAGACACGTACGGACCACTGACCAAGGCTTCACGGCGGGTCCAACTCCCGTATCCCGCGAGAACTTCGGCGGCGTGCCGGTCCACCCCGGTGGCCCGAATGGAGTACTGTGGCGAGCCCTGGGCCCCGGGTCCCACACGGGTATCCGGGACTTGCGGGAGGGGGCCAAACGCGGCACTCGAACCGGCGGCGCCGCGGCACCGCACGGGCGCCTGCTGCACAGAGTGACCATGTCGGTCACTCTGCGTTGCGAAAAGGTAACCGTGCCATAACGGCGTTCCAGGGCCCATGCCCGACACGCCGGGCAACTCGGCAATGTTGTGGCAGGCTGCACCCGGGCAGGCCACACTCGACTAGCGGAAGCAGCGACGCACGTGACGTCGGCAGGCACCACCCGGGAGGTCCCCATGCCCGAACTGCGTGTCGTGGCCGTCTCCAACGACGGCACACGACTGGTGCTCAAGGCTGCGGACAGCACGGAGTACACGCTTCCGATCGACGAGCGGCTCCGGGCCGCTGTGCGCAACGACCGAGCCCGCCTCGGACAGATCGAGATCGAGGTGGAGAGCCATCTCCGCCCGCGCGACATCCAGGCGCGTATACGAGCCGGTGCCTCCGCCGAGGAGGTCGCCCAGCTCGCCGGCATTCCGGTCGACCGCGTACGCCGTTTCGAAGGCCCCGTCCTCGCCGAGCGCGCCTTCATGGCGGAGCGGGCGCGGAAGACTCCCGTGCGGCGTCCGGGCGAGAACACCGGCCCCCAGCTCGGCGAGGCCGTCCAGGAACGGCTGTTGCTGCGCGGCGCCGACAAGGACAGCGTCCAGTGGGACTCCTGGCGCCGCGACGACGGCACCTGGGAAGTCCTGCTCGTGTACCTGGTCGCGGACGAGCCGCACTCCGCGAGCTGGACCTACGACCCGCCGCGCCGACTCGTGCAGGCCGTCGACGACGAGGCCCGCTCGCTCATCGGCGAGTCCGACGACACCATCACCACGGTTCCCGAGCCGAGCTTCCCGTTCGTGCCCCGGATCGCCCGGCTCCCCCGGGACCGGCCTCTGGACCGCGCCCTGGACCGGCAGTTGGAGCGTCCGGCGCCGCCGCCCGAGCCGGTGGCGGACGAGAGCGACTCGCTGACCAGCCTGCTCGAAGCCGTACCGAGCTTCCGTGGCGACATGGTCGTCCCGGAGCGTCCGACGGCTCCGCCCGAGCCGCCCGAGACCGAACCGGCCGCCGAGCCGGAGGTCGAGGAGCCGCCCGCGCCGGCCGCTTCGGCGGGTGCGGGTTCCGCCTACGCGGATGTTCTGATGCCGCGCACGGTGGCCGGTCATCGGGACCGGCTCACCGGGACCACCGATCGGCAGGCCGAGGCGGACGGGGTGCGGCCCGGGCGGCGCGCCGCTGTCCCCAGCTGGGACGAGATTGTGTTCGGGACGCGCAGGAAGAAGCAGGACTAGCCGAACCAAGCGTTCTGCCGGGCTTGGCTCGCACGGCTCGTTGTTCGGCTGCGGGCCGTCCGTGGCTGGTCGGGCAGTTCCAGCACCCTGGGCGCCCGCAGTATGCGACAGGGGTCCGCATGCATCACGCGTGCGGACCCCCGACAGGCCCGCGCCCCTGAAGGCGCGGGGTGCCGCCTACCCGCTACTGCGGGTCCGGCCCCGTTGCCACCGGGCGGGACTCGTCCGATGACCACTCCGACCATGAACCCGCGTACAGCGCCGCCGGGATGCCCGCCACCACCAGGGCCAGTACCTCATGGGCGCCCGAGACTCCGGAGCCGCAGTACACGCCCACCTCGGTGCCCGAGGCGCCAAGGGCCTTGAAGCGGGCGGCGAGTTCGTCGGCGGGCAGGAAGCGGCCGTCCGGGCCCACGTTCTCGGTGGTCGGCGCCGAATGGGCGCCCGGGATGTGTCCGCCGACCCGGTCGATCGGCTCAACGTCTCCTCGATAGCGCTCCCCCGCACGGGCGTCGAGCAGCAGTCCGGAGCGGGCCAGCGCCGCCGCCCCGTCCGCGTCGAGGAGCTTGACGGCGCCCGGCTCGGGCTGGAAGTCACCTTCGGCGGGGGTGGGGATCTCGGTGGAGAGCCCGCCCGTCCAGGCGGCCAGGCCTCCGTCGAGGACGCGGACGTCCTGGTGGCCCGTCCAGCGCAGCAGCCACCAGGCGCGGGCGGCCGCCCAGCCCTGCCCGCCGTCGTACACGACGACCGGGGTCCCGGCCGACACGCCCGCCCGGCGCATGACCCGACCGAATTCGGCCACGTCCGGCAGCGGGTGACGGCCGCCGGATCCGGGCGGTCCGGCCAGTTCCGCGTCGAGGTCGACGAACACGGCGCCGGGCAGGTGCCCGGCCTCGTACTCGGCCCGGCCGTCGAACGCGGGCTCGCCGGCGGCCTTCGCCAGGCTGAGCTGCCAGCGGATGTCGAGCAGCACCGGCGGCCTCGGCCCGGCCGACTCGGCCGCGAGTTCGGGTGCGGAGATGATGGCATTCATGGACTCATCCTTGCGCAGAGTCCACCGGGAACGTAACGCCCAGGAAAAGGATGAGCGGCCCCAAAACGGGCATCCTCCTGCGGGAACGCGCCAAATGCGGCGCGGCCGGGGCGCTCTGCGGCGCTGGTGGTGGAAGCATCGGCCCGGGTGCGCAGGTTCCCGAACCGCACCTGTGAGCAGCAGTATGGCGACGGCCGAGGAGAGAGTGACGATGACCCAGTCGGAGACCCGGCGCACACCTGGCACGCCCTGCTGGGTGAGTCTCATGGTGCACGGTCTGGCCGCGACCCAGGAGTTCTACGGGGCACTGTTCGGCTGGGAGTTCCGGCCCGGCCCGCAGCAGCTCGGCCCGTACGTCCGCGCGCTGCTCGACGGCAAGGAGGTCGCCGGAATCGGCCAGCTGCCCTCCGACCGGCATCTGCCGATCGCGTGGACGACCTATCTGGCGACCGACGACGCGGACGCGACGGCCGAGACGATCCGGCACTGCGGCGGCACCGTCGGCGTCGGCCCGCTGGACGCGGGCGACGCGGGCCGGATGGCGATCGCCTCCGACCCCGTGGGCGCGGTGTTCGGGATCTGGCAGGCCGGTGCGCACGTCGGCTCCGCCGTCGCGGGCGCGCCCGGCACCCCCGCCTGGAACGAGCTGGTCACGCGCGAGACCTCGTCCGTCGGCAAGTTCTACCAGGCGGTGTTCGGCTACGACGTGGAGGCCGTCGTGTCGGCCGACTTCGACTATGTGACGCTGCAACTGGAGGGCCGCCCGGTCGCCTCGCTGCACGGCGTCGGGAACGCCCTGCCGCGCGACAAGGGCGCGCACTGGATGACGTACTTCGAGGTCGCGGACGTCGACGAGGCATCCCTACGGGTCGCCGACCTGGGCGGGCAGATCCTCCAGCAGCCGCGCGAGGGCGCGAGCGGGCGGCTCGCGACGGTCGCCGACCCCGAGGGCGCGGTCTTCACCCTCGTACGTTCGTATGGATGAACCCAACTCCCCTGCCCCGCACGTGAGTTGGGGATGGCCGAGCCGGTGTCCGGCCAGGACGGGGAACGCCTCGCGCATGCCGGCGAAGGTCAACTGGCCGAGGAACGCGATGAGTTGAGCCAGGAGCAGCGAGTTGGTTGGGACGGGGCCCGCGTCCTTTGGTGGACTTTCGTGCCGCTCGGCCGACAACCGCCGCACGCGCGCCCCGCGCTCCCGCTGAGTGGCTCAGCCGGCGTTCGGAGTGCGGCGCCCGGGCCGGGTGGCCGCGGTGGCGGTGATGCTCACGGCGGCCAGCACGGTCACGACGGCGGCGAAGACGGCTGCCGCGGTGGTCAGCGATGTGACGGTCACCAGCAGCCCGACGCCGATCGCCGGAACCGCCATCCCCAGGTAGGCGCCCACGTAGTAGGCGGACACGACCTCGCTGGTCCGGGCGGCCGGCGCGTGCCGGGTCACCAGCGCGAGCCCCGCCTTGAAGGCCGTGCCACCGCCGGCGCCGCTCAGCGCGGAGCCCAGCAGGAACAGGATCGGCGAAGAGGCCGGCAGGGCCGCCACGATGAGGACGAGCCCGAGGGGCACGGCCACCATGCCGGCGACGGCGCTGGTGTGCGGGGCGACGCGGGCCGTGGCGATCTGGGCGAGGCCGGCCGCACCGAACGCGCAGAGGACCACCACTCCGACGGTCACGGAGCTCGTGATGCGCAGGCCCTCGGCCAGGAACCGGCTCGTCAGCGCGGAGAGCAGACCGAGCACGGCGAGCGAGCAGAAGGCGGCGGCCGCCGCGGCGGTGAACAGCGGGCGCATGTCGGCCGGGATGCCCAGGCGTTGCGGCCGGATGCTCAGCCGTCCCCGGGTCACGGTCTCCGGGAGCCGTACGAGCAGGAGACCGGGCAGCGCCATCGCGGCGAGCACCAGGTACGGCGTGACCAGCGGGTGGGGAACGTACTGGACGAGGATCCCGGAGAGCAGGGGGCCGCAGCCCAGGCCGGCCATGCCCGTCACCGAGGCGATCAGGGCGGCCTTCGCCCGGTTCAGGTGCAGCTCACCCAGATAGGCGGTCGCCGCGCCCATGGTCAGCCCGACCGAGAGGCCCGACAGGACCCGCCCCGCCACGATTCCCGGCAGGGTGGGAAGGACCGTGAACGTCAGGCAGCTCAGCACGGTCAGAGCCAGCGCGGGAGCGAGGGTGGCGCGGCGGCCTATCTGGTCCGACAGTCCTCCGAACAGGAGCAGCACGACGAGGATTCCTCCCGCGTACGCGGCGAAGACCAGGGCGATGACGAGGGGCGTCAGACCCAGTTTCTGCGCGTAGAGGGAGTAGATCGGGGTCGGAAGGGTGCCGCTCAGCATCACCACGAACAGGAGGTAGGTGACGGTCCAGGCCGCGGCGGGCCTGGGCCGTGCGGCGGCCTGGAGGGCTTCGGCCGCGGTGCGGACATGGTCGGTGCTCATGGGTTCTGTCTCTCTGCGGGTGGTCCCGCGGATCATGCGACGGCGTCGAGTTCTCGTGCGGCGAGGTAGGCCCGTACTCCCTTCCACCCACACTTGCGACCGAGGTGTCCGGTCGTGACCAGTTCCTCCAGCAAGGGCGGCGGCGCGAAGTCCGCCCGCCCGTAGTCCTCGTGGAGGCGCCGTTGCACGGCGAGCGCGACATCCGCGCCGACGGTGTCGAGGAGCCGGGTGGGGCCGATCGGCTGGCCGCCGACGGACTTCGCCACCCCGTCGAGGAGCTGGGGGCCGACGACGTCGCGGTGCAGCAGGGTGAGCGCGTCGTTCAGATAGGGGAAGAGCAGGTAGTTGACGAGGAAGCCGGTGCGGTCGGCGCATTCCACGCCGGTCTTGCCGAGCCGCCGGACGACGTCATGGGCCATGGCCAGCGCCCGTTCGCCGGTGCGCTCGCTCCGTACCACCTCCACCAGCGGCATCATCGGGGCCGGGTTGAAGAAGTGCAGGCCCACGACCTCGCCGGGGCGGCCGGATGCCTCGGCGCACTCGCGTACCGGCAGGCTGGAGGTGGTCGTCGCCAGGACTGCCAGCGGCTTGCACACCGCGCCCAGCTCGGCGAAGAGCCCGCGTTTGACGTCGCGGTCCTCGATCACGGCCTCGACCACGAGATCGGCACGGGCGAGCACGGAGCGGTCCGCGGTGCTCGTCAGCCGGCCGCGCGTCTGCTCGGGCGCCGCGCCCCCGCCCGGCAGGGCGAGTTCGACCGCCTCGGCCGCCGCTGCCGCCTTGGCCTCGGTGCGGGCCACCAGCACGGTCCGGTAGCCGGCCCGCACGAACACCTCGGCGATGCCGGTGGCCATGGTGCCGGATCCGACGACGGCGACCGTGCTCGTGCCGACCGGCAGCGACGACGGCCCGGGACCGGCCGGCTGCTTCGGAGGCGCTGTCCGGTAGTCGTGGAATCCGCGGCCCGACTTCCTGCCGAGGTCGCCGCGCCCCACAAGCCGGCCGAGCACGGGGGCGGGCTCGAAGCGCGGGCCGAGACGACGGTGCAGCCCATCGAGGACGTCCTTCGCGGTGTCCAGGCCGATCCCGTCCAGGATCCGCAGGGGTCCTCGCGCCCAGCCGCAGCCGAGCCGTACCGCCGTCTCCAGTTCCTCCATGCCCGCACGGCCCTCATGGAGCATCCAGGCGGCCTGGTTGAGGATGCCGAACACCAGGGCCGGCGCGATGGATCCGGGCCGGTCGGGAACCTGATGGACCTTCAGCCCGGCCTGCTGGAGCAGGTCGCCGAACGCCGTCGCGCTCCGGCTCGTGGCTCCCGGTGCCGCTGCCACCTCGACGGCGGTGAGGTGCTCGGCGTCCAGGAAGCGCAGCGCGAGGAGATCCGGCCGTCCCGCTTCCGCGAGTTCGGCGGCCGTGGCGGTGAGCGCCGTGGTGACGACCAGCGCATCGGGCCGGCCGTGCCGGGCGATGTCGGCGAGTACGGCCCGCTTGGCGGACCCGGTATCGGGGACCGCCTCGATGACCACGTCCGCGGCGCCCGCTTCCCGGAGGTCGTGCGTGACGTGGACGTCCGTCCCCGCGAACTGTCCACGGCGGCGCGCCGCGGCCGCCGCGTCCGCCTCGACGCCGACGGTGGGAACGCCCGCCCCGGACAGTCCCCGGGCCAACTCCGCTCCGGCGCCGCCGAGTCCAACGACCGCGGCCGTACCGATGTCCCCCGTTGTCATATGGGTCTTCCCTTCTGTTCTGTCAGGCGGCGGTGCTGTTCTGTCAGGCGGCGGTGCTGTTCTGTCAGGCGGCCGTGAGGACCAGCGCCGCGTTGTGGCCGCCGAAGCCGAGCGAGGTGCTGACCGCGACCTGGAGCGGCTTCGTCCGCGCCCCGCCGGTGACGACGTCCACCGCGACCTCCGGGTCCAGCGTCCGCACGTTCGCGGTCGGCGGGACCACGCCGTGGCGCAGGGCCAGTGCCGTGTAGGCCGCCTCCACCGCGCCGGCCGCGGCGAGGGTGTGCCCGGTGACGCCCTTCGTCGAGGTCACGGCCGGCCGGGAGCCGAAGACCCGGTGCAGGGCGCGGGCCTCGGTCAGGTCGTTCATCGGCGTCGACGTGCCATGGGCGTTGACGTGGTCGACCTCGTCGGGTGCGACACCCGCGTCGGCGAGAGCCGTGCGCAGCGCGCGGGTCACACCGGTGCCGTCCGGGTCCGGGGCGGTGGCGTGGTGGGCGTCGGAGGAGGCGCCGAATCCCACGAGATGCGCATAGCCGCGCGCCCCTCGGGCCTCGGCGTCGCGGGCGCGTTCCAGCACGAGCACTCCGGCGCCTTCGGCGGCGACGAATCCGTCCCGGTCGGCGGCGAACGGACGTGACGCCGTGGCGGGGTCGTCCCGGCGGGCCGACAGGGCCCCCATCCTGGAGAGACCGGTGAGCGTCGCCGGGCTGATGGCCGACTCCGTACCGCCGGCGACGACGATGTCGCACACCCCGCCGGCCAGCCAGTCCCGCGCGACGCCGAGGGCGGAGGCACCCGATGCGCAGGCCGTCGCCGTGACGAGGCTCGGTCCGTGGACGCGCAGGTCCATGGCGACGTATCCGGCGACCATGTTGACCATGGCCATGGGGATCATGAGCGCGGACACCTCGTCGGGCGCTCCGCCGTAGTACGTGCGGTGTTGCGCCTCGACCGTGGCGGTGCCGCCCAGGGAGTTGCCGATGACCACGCCTACGCGGGTGCTGTCCCAGGTCTCCTGGTCGAGGCCCGCGTCGGCGACGGCCTGCCGGGCGGCCACGATGGCCAGCTGGACGAACCGGTCGAGCCGCCAGGCGGTACGCCGCCCCAGCAGGGCGTTGGCGTCGAAGCCCGGCACCCGGCACGAGAAGTCGACGGCCAGGCCCGCGAGTTCGGGGTCGGTGGCCGCGGCGGAGACGCCGGAGCGGATGCGCTCCCAGTTGGCCTCGGCCCCGATGCCCGCCGGGGTGACCAGGCCGATGCCGCTGATCGCGATGGTCCGGTCGGCCCGTGCACTGGACCCGGGCATCACACCATCGCCCGCTTCGCTTCCACGGCGGCCACGGCGTCGTCGATGCGGAAGGAGGCCTTCAGGTCGCCTTCGGCCATCTCGACACCCAGTTCCTTGCGCAGGATCAGGCCCAGTTCGACGAGGACGAGCGAGTCGATGTCGAGCTCGTCGAAGGTCGCACCGGAGAGGACCTCGTCCTCGGGGAGCCCGAACTTCTCGCGCAGGATCGAAACCATGCGGGACTTGAGGGCGGCAGCGGAGGTGGGGCTGGTCATGTCGTCGTCCTTGTCTGCCGGGTCAGGGCCGGCTGCTGTCGTTCTTTGTCGTGGCTGAGGTCGTGCGGGGAGTGGTGCGGGAAGCCCGGCGTGAAGCTGGGCGCGGTGGTGCGCGCCGTGGTGCGTGAGGTCGTGGTCACGGCCGGGTGCCCGGTGCGGCCGCGGCCGCGGGCTCGTCGCTGTCCAGGCCCGGCACCGGTTCGACCTTGAGGTCGGGCCAGCGCAGGGCCGCGGAGCCCCAGGTGAGGCCGCCGCCGAAGCCCGTGAGCAGCACGCGCCGGCCGGGCCGCAGGTCGCCGGAGGCCGCCGCGTCCGCGAGGGCGAGGGGGATGGATCCCGCCACGGTGTTGCCCACCCGGTCCAGGTTGACCACCAATCGGTCCTCGGCGAGGCCGAGTTGCTCGCCGACCGCGCGCAGAATGCGGACGTTCGCCTGATGGGCCACCATCCGGTCGAGTTCGTCACCGCGCCAGCCGATCCGGTCGAGCAGCGCCTGGGCGGACCTGCTCATGCTGAGGACGGCCCGGGTGAACACCTCGCGACCCCGCATGGAGAACCACTCGTCGCCCGCGGGGGCGGGGAGCCCGGTGGAACGCTGCCGGGAACCTCCGGCCCGTACGGTGATCAGCTCCTCGCCGGCGCCGTCGCTGCCGAGGTCGAAGCCGAGCAGCGCGCCCGGCTCGTCCGGGCGGCCGGCGCGGAGCACCACGGCTCCGGCGCCGTCACCGAAGATGGCGCGCGTGGTGCGGTCGACCGGGTCGAGGATGGTGGAGAAGGTGTCCGCGCCGACGACGAGGGCACGCTGCGCGAGGCCCGCGGTGATCATGGAGGACGCGGTGGCCAGGGCGTAGACGAACCCCGTGCAGACCGCGCCCACGTCGAAGGCGGCGACTCCCGCGAGACCGAGCCGCCGCGCCACCACGGGCGCGGTGGCCGGGCAGGGGTGGTCCGGGGTGCTGGTCGCGAGGACGACCAGATCCACGTCCGGCGCGGGGCCGCCGTCCGTGCCGCCGTGTTCCTGGGTGCGGTGGGCCGATTCCAGTGCCCTGCGGCCGGCTTCGACCGCCAGGTCCGAGGTGGCCTGCCCCGGGTCGATCACGAACCGCTGCCGGATGCCGGTGCGGGTGCGGATCCATTCGTCGGTGGTGTCGAGCTGCTCGGCCAGGGTGCTGTTGGCGACCGCCTTCGCGGGTACCCAGCCACCGAGCCCGCACAGGACCGCGGCGCGGCTCACGGCATCTCCTTTCGTCCGGCCGACGCGGCCGTCCTGACGGATGTGGTCCAGGTGCGCCCCACTGCCGCGACTTCGCCGTACTGCTCGAACTCGACCTGGAAGGAGTGGAGTTCGGGCAGCGCTCCGGCCATGCCGTGATCGTCCGCGCGGGTCCGGGAGGCGAGTCGCACCGCGACCGGGGCATCGAGTTCGACGAAACGGTGGAAGGAGAAGTCGGCTCCGACGAGCGTGGTCCACTCCTCGGGTCCGCCGACGGTCTCGGCGCGGGAACCGAGGCAGAGCTGACGGGCCGCCTCGATCAGGACCATGGCGGGCACGTGGTCATAACTCCGGTCGAACAGGCTGGAGTTGTCGGCCGGAAGCCGCAGTGCGGCCCGTGCCTCACCCAGTCCCGCATCGACCACGACGTCCGCGAGGACGACGTTCGACGCCCGCGTGCGGCCGACGAGGTACGGCGCGACGGGCGTCAGGGACGCCGCGGGAAGTGCCGTGGCCGCGTTCCGCCGCCCGCGCAGGGTGTCGTAGAGCTCGTGCGAGACATGGCGCACATCCATGCGCGCCGCGCCCAGACGCCCGGACGGAAGCGTCATGTCGAAGGCGTACGAGACCTTGCGCGCGCCTGCGCGGGAATTCCGGCGGGGTCCGGCATCGACGGCCAGGGCGACTTCGGCCGGGGATTCGCCCGGCACCGCGGCCGAGGATGCGAGACCGGGCAGCCGGAACGAACACGAATGCAGCAGGAACTTGCCGTCCGGGTCGATTCCGATGAATTCACGGCCGCCGTACGGACCGGCCTGGCGGCAGCATTCGAGAAGGAAGAGGGGATCGATGGTTTTCGTCCGGTGATCCGTGAAGTACGGATGCGCCGCCGGTGTTCTTGCCGTTGCCAGATATTCCTGTTCGTCCATCTTCCGCACACCGGTAAGGAAGATTTCCGGGAGTGCCCAGCGATCCAGCGCGGGCAGTTCACCCGTGCCGACGCGGTCCTCCACAGAGGCCATGAAATGCAATTTCCTACACCAACCGCCCACATAGGAAGAGGGTTTGGACAGATCGTCGCGCAGCCACGGAACGCCCTGAAAGGAAAGTCGCCTTCCCCAGTAACCGCTCCGGCCGGTTCCGCAATACGGAACTTCTCTTTCGCGCATTACGATCATGGCATCGCGCCAACGCGACCGTCAACCCTGTTCCTTCCGTGTAACGCAAGGCACAGTTGCCGAACTTTCCCTGATTTTTGCCGAGTTGATGTAACCGCTCCGCACTCACGAGAGACATGCGAGACATATACGAGAGATATCGGCCGGGAAATGTGAAAGCTCCATGAACCACACGCGGCCGTGTGGTTCATGGAGCTCTGTGAGCGATTTTCCAGAGGGACGCCGACTGGTTTCAGAGGGACGCCGACCGCCCCAGCGCCGCACGGACGTCCTGCACCAGCTGCGCGACGACCGCGGCCGCCCGGCCCTCGAAGTAGAAGTGCCCGCCTGGGTAGAGGTGTTGGCCGGCGAAGTGCTCGGCCCCGTCCGCCCAGGCCTCCAACTGGTCCAGGGGGACGACCTGGTCCCGGTCGCCGCCGAAGAGCGAGAGCGGGACCCGTACGTCCGGCCTTCCGGTGCGGGGCTGCCACGTCTCGACGACGCTGAAGTCGGCGCGCACCCGGCGCTCGAACAGCGCCCAGAGGTCGTCGTCCGCCAGGACCGCGGGCGGCATGCCGCCCATCCGCCCCAGTGCCGCGCGCAGTTGGGCGTCCGGCAGCAGGTGCAGCGGACGGCCGTCGGAGGGTACGGCGTCGTAGGGGGCCTCGCACGCCGAGACTCCCAGCCAGACCGGCTCGGGCAGCCCGCGGTCGGCGAGTTGGGCGGCCATCTCATAGGCGACCAGCGCCCCCATGCTGTGCCCGAACAGCGCGAACGGGCGGTCCAGGAGGTCCGTGACCGCGTCGAGGAGGTGGGCGGCGAGCTCCCGGGCATCGCGGTACGGGGGCACATGGCCGAGCTGCCCCCGGCCCGGCGCTTCCAGCGCACAGGCTTCCCAGTCCGCCGGGAAGTGCTCGGTCCAGTCGTTGAACACGAGGTGCGAACCCGCCGCGTGGTGCAGCAGGAAGACCCGCAGTGCGGGGTCGGCGACCGGCCGGGGCCGGACGACGGCGCCGCCGTGCGCCGCCGTGTCGGTGAGGGTGGGCTGTGTCATGACGGTTCCTCGTCCGCAGGGGTGGGTGGGGATGCCGGGGCGCGTGGCGGCCCGGCTCAGAGCCTGTGTCTGATCCGGACGGGGTTCGGACACGGGCGCTCAGGCCGCCGCGAGCTCCCGCCGGGTGGCGCGCAGCATGCGGGTCAGCACCGTGCTGTCCCCGGCCTCGCGGAATTCGGCTCCCTCGCCGAGGAGCCCCTCGACGGTCTGCCGCCACAGCACCGGGTGGTCGATCTGTTCGAGCAGTACGTCGGCGATGCCGGCGTCCGGGTACGGCCGCGCGTGCCGGTTGGAGATCACCGGGAACCGGGGCGCGTCGAGGGCCACCGCCCGGAGCACCGAGGCGAACTCCCGGGCCGCGGCGGCCATGTGGCGGGTGTGGAAGGAGCCGCTGACATCCAGCCGGCGCACCATCCGGGCACCCGCCGCGAGCAGCACCGGGGCGGCCCGCTCCAGATCGGCCACCGGGCCCGCGATCACCGTCTGGTCCCAGGTGTTGAAGTTGGCCGCCGCGACGTCGGTGAAGCCCTCCCTGCGGAGCACCAGGCGGAGCACGGCGTCGTCCAGACCCACCACGGCGGCCATGCCGCCCCCGGCGACGCGCGCCATGGCGCGGGCCCGCGCGGCCACGAGCCGCAGGCCGTCGCCGAACCCGAACACCCCCGCCGCCTCCAGCGCGTTGTACTCCCCCAGGCTGTGCCCGATCGCCACGTCCGGCAGGCCGTGTTCGGCCAGTCCCGCACGATGGCTGAGAGCGTTGACGGTGTACACGGCGGGCTGGGTGTACTCGGTCCGGCCCAGCCGGCCCTCCGGGTCCGTGAGGCACAGCTCCCGTACGGAGTAGCCGAGGATGTCGTCGGCCTCCTGCTCAAGATCGGGAAAGCGGGCGAACAACTCCCGTCCCATTCCTACGAATTGAGCCCCCTGGCCGGGGAACATCAGGACGCGTGTCATGTGAGAGGTGATCCTTGCTGGGTCGGGGCCCGGTGGATGCCGCAGGCCCGGGCGGGGTTCGGCCACAGGCCCTAGGCGGGCTCGTGGAAGTCCGGTGCGGGGCAGGGCGCCAGGCGGCTGTCGCTGAAGAGCAGCGCCGGGTCCTGCGAGAGCTCCTCGAAGGCCTCGACCCGGCCGATCAGCACGGTGTGGTCGCCTGCCGGATGGGTCGCGGCCAGCGAGCAGTCGAAGGAGGAGACTCCCTCCAGGAGCACGGGCGCGCCCGAGTGCGCGGCCGGGCGCCACGGCCGGCCGGCGAAGCCTTCGGCCCCGGCCGGCCGTGCGGGATCCGCGAACCACCGGGCGTCCCGCTCCTGGTGGGCGGCCAGGACCGTGGCCGCGAAGCATCCGCTGCGCAGGATCTGCTCACGCAGCCGGGAGCGGCGGCCCAGCGCCACCAGGATCATCAGGGGGTCCATCGAGGCGGTGGCGAAGGCGTTGACGGTCGTCCCGTGCGGTTCCCCGTCGAGCACGGTGGTGATCACCGTGACCCCGGTGGGGAACCGGCCGGCCGCCCGCCGGAAACTCCGGCGTGCCGCCTCGTCCGACGGGGCGGCCGTCCTCGGCGCGGTTTCCAGGCCAGTACTCATCAGGCGCTCAGCTTCCGCAGCTCGTTGAGGTGTTCCAGACCGTCGAGCACCGTCTTGGCGGGCAGGCCGAAGTCGATGAGGCAGGCGGTCTCGTCCACGCCGAGGCCCGCGAGGCGCTCGACGACGCGCGCGGCCTTGGGCACCGTGCCGAGCAGCCCGCCGTCGTCGTAGTAGCGGTCGAAGGCCCGGTCCACCAGAAAGTCCACGTCCTTCTCGCGGAGCTTGGCCGGGTCGATCCGCCGGGCACCGCCGGTCCCGGAGCCGAGGAGCAGCCCCAGGGAGCCGCGCAGATATCCGCACAGCGGGGCCCGGACCAGGTCCCTGACGGCGTCGTCGTCCTCGCCGAGGAACGTGTGCACCATGAGGACGACGTGTCCTGGCCAGCCGTCGGCGTCCGGCCGTTCGGCGACCGCCTCGCGGTAGGCGGCGATCTTCGTGGCGAGCTCGTCGAGGTCCTGGCCGAGGAGGTGGGTGAGGATTCCCGCGCCGACGGCCCCGGCGTTGCGGAAGGTCTCCACTCCCCCGGCGCTGGTGATCCACAGCGGAAGCCGGCGCTGGACGGGCCGCGGGTAGATCCGCACCCGCTGCTCCTCGCCGGCACCGTCCCGTACGGTCAGCTTCTCGCCGCGCCACAGCCCGCGCACCTGCTCCACGGTGTCGAACATGACCTGGCGGCGGTCCGCGTACGACTCCGGGCGGAGCGCGAAGTCGACGGCGTGCCAGCCGGAGGCGAAGGCGAGGCCGACCCGGCCGCCGGAGATGTTGTCCACGACGGACCACTCCTCGGCGATCCGCAGGGGGTGGTGCAGCGGAGCGACGACGCTGCCCGCGCGGATGCTCACGCGGCTGGTCGCCGCGGCGATCGCGGCACCGGTGACCGCCGGGTTCGGGTAGAGCCCCCCGAAGGGGTGGAAGTGGCGTTCCGGGGTCCAGACCGCGGTGAAGTCGTTCTCATCCGCGAAACGCGCGCCCTCCAGGACGAGGTCGTACGCGCCGCCGGAGGCCGCGTCACCGCCGTCGTCCCCGAAGTAGAACAGGCTGAAGTCCATCTGAGTCTCTCTGCCGGGTGGTTGGGAGGGGAAGGGGCGGGGGCGTCAGGCGGCGACCGGCTCGTCCGCGGCCCGCGGCGGCGTGGCGGACGCACGGGTGCGCTCCGCCCAGCGCGCGACGGACGGCGTGGCGAGACCGCCGGCCAGCAGGATGCCCGCGAAGAGCAGCCAGCCCGGCCGGCCCCAGCCGACGAGCACCGCGGTGGTCAGCATCGGTGTGATCGCCGAGCCGACCCGCTGGGTGAGTCCGAACAGGCCCTGGTACTGGCCGTGGGCGTGCGCGGGGGCGAGTTCGTACGAGAGCGCCCAGGAGCCCGCGGAGTGCAGCATCTCGCCGATCACCTGGACCAGCGCTCCGAAGAGCAGGCAGACGACCGCCACCCACGCGGGCTGGCCCGCCGACAGCGCGAAGATCCCGCAGCTGACCGCGAGCGCCACGCCCGACCTGCGCATCGCGCGGGCGCCGCCCGCCACGTCCTCCGCGCCCCGGCTCAGGCGCACCTGGAACAGCACGCACATCGCGGTGTTGAGGAACATGATGGCCGCGTAGACCGAGACCGGGGCGTCGGTCCGGTCGGCGATCCAGATGGGCAGCGCGGCGGTGAGGAGCGCGTCCGTGCCCAGGACCAGGACGGCGTTGAGCACGGAGACCGTCAGATAGGGCACGTCCCGCAGTACGTGCCGGTCCTGGTGGCCCTCGGGTGCCCGGCCGGGGTCCGCGGCGGGCAGGGCCAGGCAGGTCAGACCCGCGCCGAGGAACAGCACGCCGGCGCCGAGCAGCATGCCGGCGTAGAGGGCGTGCGAGTCGGCGGCCAGGGCCACGCCGCCGAGCAGGGTGCCGCCGGACAGGCCGACGTTGTTGACCGACTGCAGGTAGGCCCGGGCCTTGACGCGCTCGCTGGACGGCAGCGCCTCCGCGATCAGGGCGCCGCGTGCGACCGCGCTCGCCGAGTCGGCCATCGCGGCCAGGCTCACGATCACCAGGAAGCCGGCGAATCCGCCGACGAGGGCGTATCCGCAGACCAGCACGCCCTGCGCGACGCCGGAGACGACGGAGGTCCGGCGTGAGCCGAGCCGGTCCGAGACCTGACCGGCCGGAATGCTGACCAGCATCGCGAGGACCGCCGAGACGGTCAGGCCGATGCCCACCTTGTCCGCGGGGACCGAGACGGACCGGATGAAGTACAGGACGCTGACGGAGAGCAGGAAGCCGTTGGCCACGGTCCGGCCCAGATTGCTGACCGCCAGAATCCTGACGATTCCCGGCGGTGGCTTGAGATCGTGAAGTATCGACATCGGTGGTGCACTTCTCCTTGGTGTCCGGCTCGACGTGGTGTGTCCGCTCGACTCGGTGTCCGGTCGACGACCGGGGGCCGCACGGGTCAGGAAACGGAAGCCGCCTCGGCGAACCGGCGCCGCAGCGCGGGGCGGTCGATCTTTCCGTTGGGGTTGAGCGGGAGCTCCGTCAGATGCGTGAAGCGGCGCGGCACCATGTGGACCGGGATGCGCTTGCGCAGCCAGAGCATCGCCTCGGTGGGCGTGAGCTCCTCGCCCGTGTAGCAGGCGACGAGTTCGGTCTCCTCGGCGCCGGGTACCGCGAGCACGACCGCCTCGGTCATCGCCGGATGCCGGCGCATCGCCGCCTCGATCTCGCCGAGTTCGACGCGGTAGCCGCGCACCTTGACCTGGTTGTCGAGCCGGCCCAGGTGGACCAGGTCGCCGTTCTCGTGCCGGACCCGGTCGCCGGTGCGGTAGTAGTGCTCGGGGCGCACACCGCCCACGCCGTCGTACGCCGTGGCCCGCTCGCCGTCGAAGGACAGGAAGCGGCCCCGGTCGTCGGCCGGGTCCAGGTATCCGTCGAAGCGCTGCGCACCGCGGACGCACAGCTCGCCCTCGGCCGCCGGGCGGCCTTCCTCGTCGAGGATCAGATGGTCAAGGAAGCCGTAGACGGGGCCGATCGGGACGGTGCCGTTCGAGGTCGCGGGCCAGTCCTCGGCGTGGGCGGGGAGCCTGAACTCGGTGCAGGCGACGGTGAGTTCGGTCGGGCCGTAGACGTTCTCGATCACCGCCGCGGGTGCGACCGCGCGCCACGCCTCGGCCTGGCGGTACGTCAGCTGCTCGCCGATGAAGATTCCGTACCGCAGCGCGGTGACGAGACCGGCCGGCAGGTTGCCGAGCCCCGCCGCCACCGACACCAGGGAGGGCACCGAGAACCAGTGGGTGATGCCGCGCTCGACCAGGTGGTCGACCGGTGTGAGCAGATCGCTGCGGCGCGGCACCACGAGGGTTGCGCCACCGCCCCAGGTCACGAAGAGGTCGAAGACCGAGGGGTCGAAGGTGAGGTCGAAGGTGTGGGACACCCGGCACCCCGGGCCGACCTCGAACCGGGCGATGTTGTGGGCGATGTAGGCGGACAGGTTCCGGTGCCTGATCGGCACGCCCTTGGGGCGGCCCGTGGAGCCGGAGGTGAACAGGACGTACGCGATGTCGTCCGGCGTGGTGCGGTACTCGGGCAGCGCGGCCGGTGAGCCGGTGTCCCAGCCGGCGACCTCGGAGTCGGTCAGCATGAGCCGTGTGTGGCCCAACTCGGGCTGGAAGTAAGGGAGTTGGGGCGCGCCCGCCTCGTCCACGATCAGCATCTCGGCGTCGGCCAGGTCGTACACGGAACGGTTGCGCTCCGCCGGATAGCCCGGGTTGAGCGGGGTCACCGTCGCGCCGAGGCGCTGCGCGGCCAGATAGCCGGCGAAGGCCGTCAGGCTCCGTGACGCCAGCAGGGCGACCCGGCGCGGTGCGCCGCCGTGGGCCAGCAGGATCCGCTCGGCCAGCGCGGTCGCGCACGCGTCGAGCTGCCGGTAGGTGAGGCTGTGGTCGTGCGTCTCCAGGGCCGTCGCGTCGGGGAAGCGGGCGGCGGAACGGGCGAACCACTCGTAGAGGGTGCGGTCAGTCATCGTGATCCTTGCGCGATAGCGGGTCGAGGAGTTCGGCGAATCCCGGGTGGCGCGCCGCGACGGACGTGAGCGCGGCGCGCAGCAGCGGCCCGGTCGGCGCGGGGTCGGCGCCGTCGCGGTCGAGCCAGGGCTGCCAGGCCTTCGCCTCGGGGCGGCCCCGGCCCGAGGCGGCCGCCAGCAGGCGCGGAGCCAGCGGCGACAGGACGGGGTTCTCCCTGTCCAGCGCGCGCAGTGCCACCGCGCGCTGCCACTGCCGCAGGGGTACGCCCTCGGTCGGCAGCCCGGCCTCGGCGAGCAGGGCGAAGAGTTCGGGCACGGTCACCGGGGCCGGGCTCACCAGGTGGTAGGCGCGTCCCACCGACCCGGGTGCGTCCATGAGTTCGGCGACCGAGCGGGCCACCAGGTCGATCGGAGACACCGCGTACGTCCGCTCGTCCTGCGGGTGCCTGCCCACGGCCAGGCCACTGGCGAGCAGGTGCCACAGCGGGTCGTCCGGGTCGCAGGCTCCGGTGGCGGCGCTGAGCAGCAGGCCCGTGCGGAAGACCCGTACCCGCATGCCGTCCGCTTCGGCGCGCTCAAGGAGCCGCTCCATCACCCAGGTGGCGACGGCGGATCCGGCGCGCTCCGGGTCGAGCGGCTGCTCGCGGTCCTCGGGAACGGTGTCGTCGCCGCCGAGCGCGGAGCCGCAGGCGGCCAGCGTGGACAGGCAGGTGAAGTCCTCGACGCCGTGCTCGCGCATCCAGCCGAGGAGGTCGACCAGCGGCAGCACGGTCGTCGCCCGCAGCTCCTGGTAGGAGGCCGTGCCGCCGGGACGTGGCGTGGCGTGCACCACCCGGCCGACCCGGGCGGCCAGTTCGCCGTCGCGGTGGTGCGCGCACAGCTTGCCGAGGTCGGCCGGGGAGCCGAGGACGAGCGGGACGCGGCCGGGGTCCGGTTCGGGCAGGCCGAGGGCCGCGGCGGCCCTGCGCAGGCGCCTGCGGCCGCTCTCCTCGTCCGGTTCGTCCAGGACGCGGTACACGCGGCCCTCGGTCGTCCTCAGCAACTCGTCCAGGAGGAAGGCGTCGAGCGGCCCGGCGCCGCCGGTCAGGAGCGTGTCGGTGCCCCGGGCGCGGGCCGCCGTGCCGGACGGCGCGAGCGGGAGGGCGAGATCGGCGTCGATCGGGTCCGCTTCGCTCGGCTCGGCCGTCGCTCCGTGCTCCGGCCCGGGGGTCGCGGCCGCGCCCGGTGGCTGCGTCAGCCCTCGGACGATCTCCGCCATCCTGCGGACGGTGGCCTGGCCGCCGCCGGCCCGGTGGACGTTGACGGACACGCCGTAGCGGCGCTGGACGGCGGCCTCGATGCGCATCGCGGTGAGCGAGTCGCCGCCGAGCGCGCCGAACTCGTCGTCGGCCGCGAGGGTCTCCACACCGGTCAACTCCCGCCACAGCAGCAGGAGTTCGGCGTCCACGTCGGGCGCCGTGGCGGGCTCCGGCGCCGCGGTGGCGGGGTCGTTGCCCGGCGGGCCGTCCGGGCGGGCCAGGGGCGGCAGCCGGTCCAGCGCCCAGTAGCGTTTGCGACTGAAGGGGTAGGCGGGCAGCGCGACGCGGCGGCCGCGGCTCGCCGTCCGCTCCGGCCAGTCCACGTCGACGCCGTGCAGCCAGGCCGCGGTGAGGGCCTCGTCCAGACGGTCCGACAGCGCCTCGCCGCCGCTCTCGTCGAGCCCGTCGAGCCCGTCGAGCCCGTCGAGCGGGAGTACGAACCGGCCCGCGCCGGCGTCGCCTCGGCCGAGCACGATCAGGAAGCGGTCGGCGCGCGCCTCGCGCACCGTTCCCGTCACGACCTCGACGCGCCCCCGGAAGGCCGCGCCGAGCCTGGCCATCAGGGCCTCGGGCACCTGGCCGTCCTGCGGCAGCACCAGACGAACTCCGCGCACGGAGACGGGTGTTGGGGGCGCGGGCCGGCGCAGCGCCTCGGCGAGCTGCCCGGCGGGAGCCGAGACCACGCGGCGCCGGGCGAAGGAGCGGCGGCCGACCCGCAGCGTATGGGCGATGTCGCCGACGGCCGCCGCGCCCCGCTCCAGCTCGTCGGCCAGGCCGTCCGACAGCTTCGCGAGCTCGTCGTCGCTGTGGGCCGAGAGCACGAGGCGCACCGTGTCGCGGTCCGGCGCGCTGGGGCGGGTGGGCCCGGGCGGCGGCCCGACCACCACCGTCGCGTTGGTGCCGCCGAGGCCCATCGAGTTGACCAGGACGTAACGGCCCTGCTCCTCGATGTGCCCGGGCTCGGCGGAGATGCGGAACGGGCTGTCGGCGAGCACACCGGGGCTGCGCGGGCGTTCGAACAGCGGGTGCGGCGGGAGCTCTCCGGTGCGGGCCACGTGCACGGCCTTGATGAGTCCGGCGACTCCGGCCGCAGGACCGCAGTGCCCGATGTTGGCCTTGACCGACCCGAGGCCGCAGTAGCCGGTGCGGCCGGGAGCGGGCCGCGCGCCCTCGGTCAGACCGCGCAGTTCGATCTGGTCGCCGAGCGGGGTGCCCGATCCGTGTGCCTCGACGTACCGCAGTTGTTCTCCGGTGATCCCGGCGACGTCGAGCGCGGCGGCCACCACGTCGGCGAGGCCCCTGGGGCTCGGGGCGGTGAATCCCGAGCGGTTGGAGCCGTCGTTGCCGACCGCCGAGCCGTGGACGACGGCGAGCACCGGGTCGCCGTCCGCGAGCGCGTCGGACAGGCGGCGCAGCACGACCGCGCCGACGCCCGAGCTGAACGACGTACCCGTGGAGCGGGCGTCGAAGGGGCGGCAGTAGCCGTCCTGGGAGGCGAGGGCGCCCGCGTGGTGGCGGTAGCCGAGCGCCGGTTCGTTGACGGCCGCGCCGCCCGCGAGAGCGAGGTCGCACTCGCCGGACAGCAGGCTGAGCACGGCGTAGTGCACCGCGGTGAGCGAGGAGGAGCACGCCGTCTGGACGCCGATCGACGGGCCGCGCAGCCCGAGCTTGTACGCCACGCGGGACGACAGGAAGTCCGGGAGGCCGCCCAGGTGCAGCGCCACGTCGTCAGCCGCGGCGAGGACGCCTTCGCTGCGCGCGCGGGCCACCGTGAGTGCCGTCATGTAGGTGCTGGCGCTGGCGCCGGCGAACACACCGGTGATCAGCGGGTCGCCGGTGGGCAGGTGGCCCGCCGCCTCCAGGGCTTCCCAGCACACTTCCAGGAAGAGGCGCTGCTGCGGGTCGGTGGCCTCGGCCTCCGCCGGGGAGTAGCCGAAGAACTCGGCGGCGAAGTCCTCGGCGCCCTGCAGGGTCGCCGCGGTCTTCACATACGCCGGGTCGTCGATGACCTCGTCGCTGAGCCCGGCCGCACGCAGCCGCTCCGGGTCGAGGTCGCGGAAGGAGACCTTGCCCTCGCCGATGTTGCGCCAGAACTCCTGGGGGCCCCGGGCGTCCGGAAACCGGCATCCGATGCCGATGACGGCTATCGCGGTGTCGTTGTTCACGCGGTGCTCTCCGGAGCGCTCGCGCCGCGCCGGGACCGCCCGAGCAGCCGGCCGCGGCCCGGGCCCTGCTGCTCGGCGTGCTCGGCCGCCGGCGCCTCGGGCCCGTCCCCGGCGAGCAGTTCGGCCTGCGCCTCGACGGTGCTGTGCTGGAAGAGGTCGGCCGCCTCCAGCTCGCGGCCGGTCAGCGTGGACAGCGTGTCGAGCAGCACGATGAGCAGCAGCGAATCCCCGCCCACGTCGAAGAAGTTGGCGTCGTACGGGACGGTGTCCACGTCCAGCACTTCGCGCCAGGCCGCGGCGACCCGGTCGGCCAGGGCGGTGCGGTCGAGGGCCGGGACGGGGTTCGCGGCGGGCGAGTGGGGCTGGGTGTCGGTGAGCACGGGGGACTCCAGATCGGTGGCGAGATCGGTTGCGGCGGAGGTCAGTTCGTCGAGCAGCGCCTCGACGGTGGTGGCGTCGAAGAGCGCGGTGGAGTAGGCGAGACAGAGGCCCAGGCCGTCGGGTCCGCCGGTGGCGGTCAGCTCCAGTTCGTACTTGAGCTTGAGCGCCGGCGGCATGCGGTAGCTCGTGGCGAGGTCCGCTCCGAGGTGCGGTGCCCGCGCGGGCTCGTCGGCCGCGTTGACGTACACCGGGGTCACCGCCGGGCGGCTGAGGTCGCGGCCGGGGTGCAGTTCGGCGGCCACCGCGTCGAACGGGGCGTCCGCGTGGCGGTAGGCCGACAGGGCGGACCGCCGGACCCGGTTCAGCAGGGTGCGCCAGTCGGGGGCGTCGGTCAGGTCGGCCCGCACGAGCAGCGTGTTCACGAACATGCCGACCGTGTCCGCGCCGCCGGCGCCGTCGCGGCCCGCCCACGGGAAGGTGAACAGGAAGTCCCGCTGGCTCCCGCGCCGGGCGAGGACCGCGGCGAGCAGGGCGGTCGCGGTCATGAAGGTCGTGCAGCCCAGCTCCGCGCCGATCTCCCGGATCCTGCGGGTGAGTTCGGCGGGCAGGCGGGTCTCGCGGGTGTCCGCGTCGATGGACTGGACGGCCGGGCGGGGCCGGTCGTACGGCAGGGCGACATCGGTCGGCGCACCGCGCAGCCCGGCCAGCAGCCCCGCCACCGCGCCTTCGGACGGGGGCCCGGTCACCAGGTCCGCGGGATGCGGGGCGGGCGCCGCCTCCGGTGTTCGGCCGGCGATCAACTCCCGGTACTGCTCGGCGAGTTGGGCCATGACGATGCCGAGCGACCAGCCGTCGGTGACGATGTGGTGCACGCCGTAGAACAGCAGCGTCCGGTTGTCCGCCAGGGCGATCACCTCGCCCCGGGCGGGGGCCTGAGCGGCGAGGTCGAAGGGCGCCCAGCACACCTCGGCGAGGTGTTCCTCAAGGCGCTGCTCGGGCCACTGCGTACCGTCGACCCGTTCGACCTCGGGTGCGGAGCCGTCGGTCCGGTAGAAGACCTTGCGGGCCCGCGCGTCGAGCGTGAAGCGGGAGCGCAGGCCGGGGTGGCGGGCCAGCACCCGGGTGAACGCCTCGCACAGCAGCGCCCGGTCCACCGGGCCCTCGATCTCGACCAGGCTCGGTGCGAGATACGCGGCCCGCAGCGCCGGAAGCCGGTCCAGGAACCAGAGCCGCTGCTGCACCGGCGTGGCCGGGTGGCGCCCGCCGGAGGCCCCGGCGGTTCGGGCCGCGCTCCCGCCGGCCGGCGCCTCGGCGGCCCCCTCCAGGAAGCGGGCCAGACCCGCCACCGTGGGATCGGCGAGGAAGCCGCGCAGCGGAACGGTCCTGCCCCACGCGTGCTCCGCGGCCGCCAGCATGCGGACGGCGAGCAGGGAATGGCCGCCAAGGGTGAAGAAGTCGGCGTCCGGGCCGAGCTCCTCGGGATCGAGTGCCCCGGCGCCCCGGTCGGCCTCGGCCAGCGTGTCCGCCATGAGGCGGGCCGCTCGCCGCTGCTCCGGGGTGAGCGGCGTCCTCGGCCCCTCACCGCGGGCGAGGGGCCGGGAACCGAGTTGCTCCAGGGCGGCGAAGTCGACCTTGTCGTTGGCGGTGCGCGGCATGGCCGGGACCTCGTACACCTCGGAGGGCAGTACGGCGGCGGGCAGCCAGCGCAGCAGCGGGCGGACGAGGTCGTCGTGGGTGAGGGGCGCCGCGCCCGCCGCCGGCTCCACATAGGCGACGAGGCGCCGGGGGGTTCCGGTGGCGTGGACGGCGGCCGCGGCGACGGCCGGGTTCTCCTCCAGGAGCCCCCGCACCTCGTTCGGCTCGATCCGGTTGCCCAGGATCTTCACCTGGTCGTCGGCCCGGCCGAGGTACTCCAGTTGCCCGTCCGGCCGGAGCGACACCCGGTCGCCGGTGCGGTACATCAGGGCGCCCGGCTCGTGCGGATGCGGGTCCGGCAGGAAGGCCGCCGCGGTGCGCTCGGGCTGGTCGAGGTAGCCGAGCGCGACGCCCGCTCCGGCGACGTACAGCTCGCCGGGCACGCGGGCCGGGAGTTCCTCGCCGTGCGGACCGAGCACGTAGGCACGGGTGTTGGGGAGCGGGCGGCCGACGGCGGGGGCGCGTTCGTCGTCCGGATCGACGGCGGCGAAGGTGCTGTTGCAGGAGGCTTCGGTGGGCCCGTACACATTGCGCACCTCGGTGTCCCAGCGGTGCGCGCACGCCGCGGCCAGCGGGCGCGGCAGCGCCTCACCGCCGCAATAGACCACCCGCAGGCTGGACGTGCCGCCCGGATCGGCCTCCAGCATGGCGTGCAGCAGGCTCGGCGTGAGCGAGCCCGCCACCGTGGCCCCGTGCGGTCCGCGGGTGAGGCGCAGGAGTGCGGCTGGGTCGCGTCGCTCGACGTCGTCGGCGACGATCAGCCGGGCTCCCGCCAGGAGCGCCTCGAAGACGTTGAAGGCCGCCGGGTCGAACGCGGTGCCCGCGGTCAGCAACAGCCGGTCCCCGGTGGTGAGTCGGGCGTCGTCGGCCCACCACAGGGCGGTGTTGAGCAGCCCCCGGTGCGGAACGAGCACGCCCTTGGGGCGGCCGGTGGTTCCCGAGGTGTAGATCACCACGGCCACGTCGTTCCCGGCCGGACGGACCGGGGCCGCCGGGGCGCCGTCGCCGAACGCGCGGACCTCCTCAAGGCGGATCGGCTTGACCGCGGTGTCGAGTCCGCGCAGCAGTTCCGCGCCCGCCTCGTCGACGAGGGCCACCGATGCGCCGGTCTCCCGGAGGATGAACTCGATCCGGGCGGCCGGGGTGTCCATCGCCAGCGGCACATAGGCGGCGCCGGAGCGCAGCGCGCCCAGCCAGCCGGCCACCAGTGCTCCGCCGCGTGCGCAGAGGACGGGTACGAGCGTGCCCGTGCCGGCTCCGTGCGTGCGCAGCCGGTCGGCCACCGCCCACGCCCATTGGTCGAGTCCGCGCCAGGACAGGTCGGTTCCGGCGCAGCTCACCGCCGTGGCGGCGCCGTCCATCGAGGCGATGCGCGCGTCCAGCAGGTCCAGCACGGACCGCGCTTCCCGAGCGTCCGTCAGCTTGCTCATGTCCGGTCCCCCTGTTCCGTCACGGCGAGGCGTTCTCGGTACTCCCCCACCAGGTCCCGCTCCTCGCCGAACAGGACCCCGGGCCCCGGCCGGCCGTCGGCGGGCCGGGTGAGGGGAAGCCGGCACAGGGGTGCCCGCGGGTCCGCGACGGCCGCGGCCAGCAGGACCTGGAAGTGTCCGGCCAGTTCGCGCACGGTCTCCTCGGTGTACCGGTCGGTGGCGTACTCGACGGTCGCGAGGATCCCGTCGCCGTCGTGGTCGCCGTCGCTGTCGTATGCGAGGACCAGCGTCAGGTCCTGCTTGGCGGTGCCCGTGGGCAGGAGGCGCGGCGCGGTCCAGCGCGGCCGGTCCCCGAGCCGCGGCGCGGGCATGTTCTGCAGGACGAAGCCGACGCCGACCAGCGGCCCCTGCGGGCGGGAGCGGTCGGCGGCCGCCCGTGCCGTCAACTGGTCGAAGGGCAGCCGCTGATGGGACAGCGCCCGGAACGACTCGCCCCTGACCTCGTCGCACAGCCTCTCGAAGGACCACCGCGCGTCGAGCCGGCAGCGCAGCGGAACGGTGTTGACGAAGAAGCCGACGAGTTGCTCGACGGACGGGTGCGGGCGGTTGGCGGCGACCGTGCCGAGCAGGAACTCCTCCTGGCCGGTCCAGCGCTGCACCACGGCCTGGAACGCGGCGAACAGCACGACGAAGTCGGTGGCGCGCAGCCGCGTCGCCAACTCCCGTGCGTCCGCTACGAGTTGAGCGTCGAGGCGGAAGGTGTGCTGCCTGCCGAGCCGGTCGCCCTCGGGGAGGGCGCGGCGCGGCGGGCAGGGCCCGAGCGCGAGGTCGCCGGGCACCGCCAGGATCTCGGCGAGCCGGGCGTCGAGCCGTTCGGTCATCGCCGGGTGGCCGCCCACCTCGCGGTCCCAGGCGGCGAAGTCCGCGTACTGCACGGCCAGTTCCTCAAGGCGGGGTACGGCGCCGGACAGCGCCTGTTCGTAGGCCTCGGCCAGGTCCTCGTACAGCGCGGTCAGGGACCATCCGTCGACCGCGATGTGGTGCGCCACCAAGAGCGTGGCGTCGCCGTCCGGGCCACCCTGCCACACCACGCAGCGCAGTGGCGGGGCCGTCGTCAGGTCGAAGGGTGCGCGGGCGTGCGGGGCGAGTTCCTCGTCGTCGCGCAGCGCGGTGGGGATCACCTCCACCGGCACCGGCACGGGCTCGCCGACGTACTGGACGGGTCGGCCGTCGCGCAGCCCGTAGGTGGTGCGCAGGACCTCGTGGCGGGCGACGACGGCGGCCAGCGCCCGGGTGAGCGCGACGATGTCGACGGGTTCGTTCCACCGGGTCAGCAGGGGAACGTTGTAGACGGCCGAGCCGGGGGCTGCCGCGTCGATGAACCAGAGGCGTTCCTGCGCGTACGACAGCGGCGCGGTGGAGGCTGCCCGGCGGCTCAGGGGCGGCGTCGGCAGCTTCGCCGTCATGGCTTCCTTCCTGGGAGGTCGAGGGGTCGTGGGCGACGGCACGTCACGGCAGCGCCACCTCCGACTGGGCCAGCTGCCGGGCGAGTTCACCGAGGTCGGCGGCGAGCAGCAGATCGGCGGGCTCGATGTCGACCGAGAGCAGTTCACTGATCCGGGAGGCCGCCTGGGTCGCCAGGATCGAGTTGCCGCCGAGCGAGATGAAGTCGTCGCCGGGCCCGATCCGGCGCGTGCCGAGGAGTTCGGCCCATACGCCCGCGAGTGCGTTCAGGAGCGGGTCGCCGAGATCCGGGCCCTCCTGCTCCGGCCCGGCACCGGCCGGCTCCGGGCCTGAGGCGAGCAGTTCCTCGATCCGCCGCCGGTCGGCCTTGCCCGTGCTGGTGAGCGGCAGGGTGTCGAGGACGGTCCAGCGGCTGGGGAGCATGTAGGCGGGCAGCGCCGCCGCCAGGTCCGAGCCGAGCCGGCGGGCCGTCTCCGCGTGCGGTACGGAGGTGGCGAGGCAGGCGGCGACGAGCCGCGCGTCGGGACCTTCTCCGGTCTTCGCGACGAAGGCCGCCTCGGTGTGGCCGGTCGCGACCGCCGCGCGTTCGATCTCCTCCAGCTCGATCCGGAAGCCGCGCAGTTTCACCTGCCGGTCCGCGCGGCCCACGATCTCCAGCTCGCCGTCCGGCAGGAGCCTGGCCATGTCTCCCGTGCGGTACATGGGTTCGCCGGTGCCGGGCTCCGGCACGAAGGACCGTGCGGTCCGCTCCGGCAGCCCCAGGTAGCCGGTGGCGACACCCGGGCCGGCGACACAGAGCTCACCGGTCGTGCCGGGTGCGACGGGGCGCAGGTCCTCGTCGAGGACATGGAGCCGGGTCTCCTGGATCGCCCGGCCGACGGGCATCCGGTCCCGCCCGGCCAGGGACTCCTCGGTGCAGTCGAAGGCGGCGGCGATCACCGTCGCCTCGGTCGGACCGTAGGCGTTGACGAGCCGCCCGGGCGGGGCGGCGGCCAGTACCCGGCGGACCGCGGAGATCTCCAACTGCTCGCCGCCGACAAGGAGGTTGCGCAGCGTGCCGAGCGCGTCCGGCCGCGCCCGGGCCACCAGGTGGAACAGCGAGGTGGTCAGCAGCAGGGTGGTGATGTCCTCGTCGCGGACGAGGGCGGTCCAGCGTTCGAGCGCGAGGTCGGCGGCGGAGGGCAGGACGACGAGGGTGGCGCCGGCGGTCAGCGCGCCCCAGACCTCGAAGGTGGTCGCGTCGAAGGCGGGGTTGGCGACGTGGCCGACCCGGTCGCCCGCCTCGATGGTGCAGTAGGTGGCCCCGGTGACGAGGCGGCGCACCCCCCGGTGCGGCACGACGACCCCCTTGGGCACACCGGTGGATCCCGAGGTGTACCCGATGTACAGCGGCCCCTCCTCGTCCACCGGGACGTCCGGTACCGGCTCGTGGCCCGGGTCGTTCCTCGGCACGGCGACGCGCGTCAGCGCCGGAGCCTTCTCCAGCCTCTGCCGCCGCCGCGCGTCCCCCTCGGCGACGACCGCGACCCGCACGCCGGCTCCCTGGAGGATCCGCGCCACCCGCTCCGCCGGGGCGTGCGCGTCGAGCGGCAGGTACGCGGCTCCGGCCCGCGCGATGCCGAGCAGAGCCACCACGAGGTCGACTCCGCGGTCGAGGTCGACGGCGACGGGATCCGCCGGGCGCACCCCGCGCCGGGCCAGCTCGGAGGCCATCCACCCGGCGCGCTGCCACAGTTCCCGGTAGGTGAGCGAGGTCCCGGCCGGATCCCTCACGGCGCAGGCCTCGGGACACTGCGCCACCCGCTCGGCGACGATGCGGTGCACACCGTGCCGCCCGCCGCCCGGCGAGCCGGCTCGCGGATACGTACCCATGGATGAATTCCTCTGCTCGAAGTCTGTCGTGGTGTCCGGGAGGCGCTCAGCGCGGCGCGGCCGCGCGCGGGTCCCGGGAGCGCGGCTCAACGGGCGCCCCTGGTCCTGCGGTTCACGACGGCGGTGACGGCCGCGCTCAGCAGACAGCAGGCCAGGTGCAGCCAGTAGAACAACGGGATCCCGCACAGCCGGGGCCGGTCGGGGTGGACGGCGATAACCAGAGCGGGAGCCGCGATCGGCATGACGAGCAGGAGACTCCAGGCCCTGGGACCCAGGGACCCGCGTCGTCTCTCTCCGGATCTGCGCCTCGCCACCACAACTGCTTCTCCCAGTGGATCGATCCGGCGCTCCGGGAAATCGGACAACGGCCTTGAAGGCGAAGAGCCATGTCGTGTTCTCCTTTCTGGAGTGCCGGTGAAGTTTCTGGCTGCCGAAAGCGACCTCGCGGCGGCGAAAGAGATGTGCCTCTTCCGTACGGAGGTGCACTTTCCAGATGGCGGAAATCGGGCCGTCGGCGGCCAGTACGGTGAAAGGGGGGCGACGCGGCGCCACCCTGGGCGCGCGTCCCGGTATTCCCCCGAAACACCGCGGCGGGATTGCCCCCTTGCACTCCCGCCGAAGCTTCCGAGTGTTAGTTGCGCGAGTTCCCCGCCGGGGTTACGGCGTCGGGCAGGTTTCTGGAGTGGCGTGCGTCACGTCGCCGGTCGCCGGGCAGACAAAAGGGCCGGTCCCCACCAAGGACCGGCCCTTTGTGGCGAATCGGCGTCAGACCAGGTGCCGTCCGCCGTCCACCATCAGCACGGAACCGGTGGTGTACGCGGCGTGCGCGAGGCCGAAGACCGCCTCGGCGACGTCCTCGGGCGAACCGACCCTGCGCAGCGGGGTGTTGGCGGTGATCCACTCCCTTGAGCCCTCCCACACCTCGGGCGCCTCGTCGTACCACGGCGTGTCCACGAGCCCGGGCGCGACCGCGTTGACGCGGATCCCGGGGCCGAACGTCGCCGCGCACAGCCGGGTGAGGTGATCGACGGCCGCCTTGCTGACGGCGTACGGGATCGAGCTGCCCATGGCCCGGCTGCCCGACACGGACGAGATGTTGACGATCGAGCCGTCACCGGCGGCCTTCAGATGCGGCTCGGCCGCCTTCATCATGTGCCAGGTTCCGATGACGTTGACATCGAAGATCTCCCGCCAGACCGACGCGTCGACGGCATCGATGTCGTCGAGCGGGATGAACCGGGTGAGCCCGGCGTTGTTCACCAGGACGTCGAGTCGGCCGAACTCCTTGACGGTCGCCTCGACCAGGCGCCGCGCATCCGCCGGATCGGAAACGTCGCCCTGCACATAAATGGCCCGGGGCAGCTGGGCGGCCAGTTCTTCACCGGCCCGGACGGACGTCGCCGAGTTGATGACCACGCACATTCCGGCATCAGCCATACGGCGGGCCACGGCGGCACCAATTCCCGATGACGAACCGGTTATCAGCGCGACACGAGCGTCGTTCACGAATACCTCCACAGGTCAAAAGCGGGGAAGAACGGGGATGTTCCAAGCCAACCCGTTCGCATCCGGAAGGGCCTTGACGCCCCTGCGGCGCGATCCTTAGGGTACCACTGAGCGGAATTAAGTTTCCGTATCGTGGAATTAAGGGAGCTGCGTCATCATCCCCGTCCAGCGGCCGAGCCGATCCGGCAGCCGTGGACCGGGCACGCGCTCCCGGAAATTGGGGGGCATCATCAACGGGGCCATCGCGGTCGGATTCGCACTCGTCACAGGCGGTGCGGCCCTCGCCGGAGCGCGCGGGGCGCCGCGCGACGAACTGCCGCACCCGGCCCGCTGGGCCCTCGCCGGCCGAGGGCTCGGCACCGCGTCCACGAGCCTGCTCCTGGGCGGCACGATCTACACGGCCTACACCTACATCGCGGTGCCGGGGCTCATGTTCGGCACCGGCGGGCTCGCGCTCTACTCCCTCGTCTACACCATGCTGCTCTCGCCGCTCATCATGGTGCTGCTCCCCCGGCTGCGGGACATCGCCGCACGCCACGGCCTGATCACCGGGGCCGACTACGTCCGCGCACGGCACGGGTCGCAGCCGCTGGCTCTGGCCGTCGCCCTGACCGGCATCCTGGCGACCATGCCCTACCTGGCCCTTCAAGTGGTGGGCATGACAGCGCTGTTGCGCTCCCTGGGCATCGCCCCGAACACCCTGGCGGGCGGCGCGGTACTCGCCCTGCTCTTCACCCTCTTCGCCCTGGTGACACACCCCGGGGGGCTGCGTGCGTGCGCGCGGATGTCCGTACTCAAAGCGCTGCTCATCGGGGCCATGCTGGCCGTCCTCGTCGTCCTGGCCGTCACCGAACTGGGCCCGCCCGGACGGGTCTTCGCGCTGGCCGACCAGCGCATCGCGACCGACGGCCTGACCATCGGCGTGCCGCCCCAGGGCTTCACCGCCTACGCGACGCTCGCCCTCGGCTCCGCCCTCGCCCAGCTGATGTACCCGCAGGTGCTGATGGTGGCCCTGGCCAGCCGGAGCGGGCACACCCTGCGGTCCGCCACGAACTTCCTCCCCGCCTGGAGCCTGTCCCTTGGCCTCTCGGCGTTTCTGGGGGTCGCCGCCCTCGCGTCAGGGGGCCGCACCCCCTCCGGGCACGCCGAGCTGGCGGTGCCGATGCTGGTCCGCACCCTGGCTCCGGACTGGCTGGCCGGAGTGCTGTTCGGGGCGCTCGCCGTGGGCGGCCTGCTCCCCGCGGTCGTCATGGCGATGAGCATGGCGATGCTTCTCGTGCGCAACGTCTACAGCGAGTACCTCAACCCCACGGCCACGCCCAAGCACGAGGTCCGCGTCGCGCGCGGGACATCGCTGGCCGTCATGGCCGGGGCGGTCGCCTTCGCCCTGCTGCTGCAACCCCAGGACACCGTCAACCTCCATCTGCTCGGCGGGATCTGGATCCTGCAGACCCTGCCCGCCGTCGCACTGTCCCTCTTCACCCAGTGGTTCCACCAACGCGCCCTGTTCATCGGCTGGGCGGCGGGCATGGTCCTGGGCACCGCCCTGGCGGGGCTGCACGGATTCTCCTCCGTCGTCGACATCGGGATCGGCCCGCTCCACGCCCCGGTCTACGTGGCGATGGCCGCCCTCGCGGTCAACCTCGTCACCGCCGCGGCACTGACCCCCCTCCTCGGTCCGCTCGGCGTCCCGCGGGGCCAGGACAGCATCGCCGGCGGAGCCGCCTGGGAGCGCCGTGGGTCCAAGTACGCCTTCGTCGTCGAGTGAGTGAGGACCCCGTCGTGAAACCGTTCCTGCCGAGACACCCCGGGCCGTCCCGCCCCGCGCCCGCACGTACCTCCGACCTCTGCGACCCACTCGGCTCCGAGGCGAGGGGAGTACCGGCCTCCGGCGGCCCGAGCATCGCCCTCGACCTGCGCGACGCCGACCGGGAAGTGGCGATCGCCCACCTCTTCGACCAGCACTACGCCCAGTTGCTGAGGCTGGCCGTACTCCTCGGCGCGGACCAGGAGGCCGAGGACGTCGTCTCCGAGGCCTTCTACCAACTCCACTGCCGCTGGGCGAAGTTGAAGACGCCCGGCGCCGCGATCGGATATCTCAGGTCCATCGTCTGCAATCTGACCCGCATGCGCATACGCCGCATCCGCGTCGCCCGCCGGCACAGCTACCAGGAACTCGACGAACAGGTCCGCTCCGCGGAACAGCAGGTACTGCTCAACGACGACCAGCGGGCCCTGATGGAGGCGCTGCGCTCCCTCACCGCGCGCCAGCGCCAGACGATCGTCCTCAAGTACTGGCTCGACCTGAAGGAGGCCGAGGTCGCCGACACGATGAAGATCTCTGTCGGTGCGGTGAAGTCGCACACCGCTCGCGGCATGGCGAAGCTGACGGAAGCGATGACGGGGAGCGTCCGGTGAGCGCGCTCATGGAGGAGTTGCTGCGGGGCGCACTCGAAAACGTCGCCTCCGCCGTGCCGGACGCGTCACGGCAGTCCTACCGCAAGGAGCAGGCGCGTTGGCGGCGGCGTGAATACCGCCGCAGGTGCGTCGTCGCCCTGCTGGTGTTCCTGATCGTCGGCGCCGTCTGCACCATCGGCCTGCTGGAACTCTCGGGGGCCTCGCCGGACAACCACGTCATCTTCTACAACGGCGACACCGGCACGCCGGGCGACGGCCCACGGCCGCTCGGCCGGTAGGTTCAGGGCGCCGCGACAGGCAGCACGTCCGGGGACAGAGCCGCCGCCCGCGCCGAGGCGCTCGTCATCCGGCGGCGGTGGTGTCGCCGGCAAAGCACCTCGTAGCCGATCTCGTCCTGCGACTGGTTGACGTCGCCGACGACGACCTGGGCGCCCTCGACGACCATCCGGCCGCCTATGGTGCGGGCGTTGTGGGTGGCGCGGGCGCCGCACCAGCACAGCGCCTCGACCTGGAGCACCTCGACGCGGTCGGCGAGTTCGACGAGCCGCTGCGAGCCGGGGAACAGCTTGGAGCGGAAGTCGGTGGTGATCCCGAAGGCGAAGACGTCGAGTTCGAGGTCGTCGACGACCCGGGCGAGCTGGTCGATCTGCTCGGGCGCGAGGAACTGGGCCTCGTCCGCGATGACGTAGTCGCAGCGGCCGCCCTTGGAGAGGTGGGCGACGAGGTAGGCGTAGAAGTCGAAGCCGTCGGCGGCCTCCACCGCGTCGGTCACCAGGCCGAGCCGCGACGACAGCTTGCCCTCGCCCGCCCGGTCGTCGCGGGTGAAGATCATGCCCTGGAGGCCGCGCGCGGAGCGGTTGTGCTCGATCTGAAGAGCGAGGGTGCTCTTTCCGCAGTCCATCGTTCCGGAGAAGAACACCAGCTCGGGCATGGGAAGGTGACGGCCTTTCAGATCTGTGGAGGGGGAGGGTGGTTACGAGCGTACTTCGAGGAGCGGTACGAGCTGTTCCACCGGGGTCATCGAGCCGTGGTTGCCGACCATGAGGGACTCGTGGGGTTCGCGCCGCGAGGCGGTGATGACGACGTCGTCGTGGGCCGCGGCGACCACGTCGCCGATCCGCCCGTACACCCGCTCGTCGACGTGCGGGCCGAACCAGCCCGCCGCGATCGCCTCGTCGCGGCTCGCGACCCAGAACTGCTCGCCGAGCACCTCGCGCCAGCAGGTCAGTACGTCCGAGACGGCGCCCGGCACGGCGTACACATGGCGGGCCCGGCCCTCGCCGCCGAGCAGGGCGACGCCGGCGCGCAGCTCCCAGTCCTCGTCGAAGTCGATACGGGACTGCTCGTCGAAGGGGATGTCGATCATGCCGTGGTCGGCGGTGACGTACAGGGCCGCGCGGGGCGGGAGCTGTTCGGCCAGGCGCTGGGCGAGCCGGTCGACGTACATCAGCTGGCCGCGCCAGGCGTCCGAGTCGACGCCGAAGCGGTGGCCCTTGCCGTCGACCTCGGAGTAGTACGTGTAGACCAACGACCGGTCCCCGGCGGCGAGCTGGGCCGCCGCGAGGTCCATGCGCTCCTCGCCGGAGAGCCGGCCGCGGAAGGTGCCGCCGCTGAGGGCGACCTTGGTGAGGGGGGTGTGCTCGAAGGTGGGCGAGGACACCTGCGCGGTGTGCACGCCGTCCCGGTCGGCGAGCTGGAAGACGGTGGGGTACGGCTGCCAGACGTGCGGGTCGGTCCAGGGCTTCCAGCGGAGCTGGTTCATCAGCTCGCCGCTGTCGGGGTTGCGCGCGGTGTAGCCGGGCAGGCCGTGCTCGCCGGGGGCCAGGCCCGTGCCGACCGAGGCGAGCGAGGTCGCGGTGGTGGCGGGGAACCCGGCGGTTATGGGCCGGCCCGTGCCGCCGCGCGAGGTGCCGAGCAGGGAGTGCAGATAGGGCGCCTCGTCCGGGTGGGCCTTGATCTGCTCCCAGCCGAGGCCGTCGATCAGGAAGACGCAGTTGCGGTCGGCGGGGGCGAGCCCGGCGATGCGCTCCTCGAATCCGGGTACGCCCTGGCCCGCCACGAGGGTGGGCAGCAGATCGGCGAGCGATCCGGTGCCGTACTCGGGGACGGGCGCGGTGTCGAGGGCGAGGGGTTCGGGATCCTGCCAGGCGGGCTGGGCCATCAGCGGCCGGTCGCCGCGGTCGCCTCGGACAGCGCCTGGGCGAAGGCCAGGGTCTGGCGGACCGTGTCCGGGCCGTCGCCGGCCTCGCTGACCCTGAGGCTCAGGTCGTCGGCGGTGGAGTTGCCGGTGTAGCCGTGGTCGGCGTCGCAGTTGGGGTCGCCGCAGGCGGCGGGCTCCAGGTCGAGCCGGGCGACGGCGCCCCAGCCGATGGTCAGGACGACCTCGCGGGGCAGGGTGCCGGGCGTGTACGACTCGGGGTTCGCGACGACGCGGCTCACGACGACCGACGAGATCCGGCCGAGCTTCACGGACTCCGTGGACGTGGTCGCGTACGGCGTCGGGGAGCTGGTGTCGGCGTTCTGCTCGTCGGTGTGGCTGACGATGAAACGGTTGTCCGTGAGCACGAGGACCGTCACATGGCGGCGTACCTCGTTGGCGTCGAAGGTGGTCTCCTGGTGCACCAGGTACGACGCGATCGGCTCCCCGCCGACCGCGGCCTCCACCGCCTCGGCCACAAGGGCCGGGTAGTAGCCGCTGCGCTCGATCGCCGCGCGGAGCCCCTGGGTCGTCGTACCGGTCTTCGCCATGGGGTCCATCTTAAGCTGCCGCAGGGGGCGGACGGCCCTCAGAGGCTGTGTCCGAAGCCCGGGCGGAGTTCGGACGGGGGCTCTCAGTAGCTGGGCAGGCGCCTGGGGCCCAGGTCCGTGCGGGGCGGAGCGGGGGCGAGGCGGACGCTCGCGCCGAGTACGGAGAGGCCGTGCTGGGCGACGATGACGGGCTCCAGGCCCACCGCGACCACCTCGGGATGGTCGTCGACCAGCCGCGACACCCGCAGGAGCAGTTCTTCGAGTGCCGCGGTGTCGACGGGCGCGGAACCCCGCCAGCCGAACAGGAGCGGGGCCGTCCGGATGGATCGCAGCAGTTCGGCGGCGTCGCGGTCGGTGGCCGGGATCAGCCGGTGCGAGGTGTCGCCGAGCAGTTCGGAGGCGGCTCCGGCGAGTCCGAAGGAAAGGACCGCGCCGACCGCCGAGTCGATCGAGGCCCGCACGACGGTGTCCACGCCGCGCGGGACCATGGCCTGCACGACGGGCTTGAGCTCCTCGGGCTTACCGAGGGTGGCCGTCAACTCGGCGTAGGCGCGGGCGAGTTGGCGCTCGTCCGCCAGATCCAGGCGTACGCCGCCGAGGTCCGGGCGGTGGCGCAGGTGCGGGGCGGTGGTCTTGAGGGCGACGGGGTAGCCGAGGTGACGGGCGGCCTCGACGGCACGGTCCGGGTCGGGCGCGGGCAGCGTCGGGCGCACGCGGATGCCGTACCGGCCGAGCAGCTCCTCGGCGTCCGGCGCGGCCAGGGTCGTGCCGCGGGGGTCGGGCGCGGGGCCGAGCAGCCGCTCGATCAGCCCGGCCGCGCCCGACTCGTCGATGTCGTCGTACTCCCCCACCCTGCCGGGGTCGGCCGCCTCGCGCCTCCAGCGGGCATAGCGGACGGCTTCCGCCAGCGCCCGGACGGCTCGCTCGGCGGCGGGGTAGGCGGGGATGCGGTTTGCCTCGCGGGGTTCGGGGAGGTCGCTCTTCGGCTGCCCGCCGGTGGGGGTGCTGGGGGCGCTGCCCCCAGAGCCCCGCTCCTCAATCTCCCCCGAGGACTTCGTCCAGGGGGGACCCCCAGGGGCTGGATTTTTGCCGGGCGGGACTGGATCGGTGCTGGTCGGCCCCGGCTTCGGCGGGGTGTGGGGTGCCCCCCTGTTGACCGTTCTGGCCGCCGCCGACAGGGCCTCCGCCAGGCCGCCGATCTCCACGTGGACGACGGCCACCGGCTTCGCGGGGGCCGCGGCGGCCGCCTCGCGCAGGGCGTCGGCGAGTATCTGGCCGTCGCCGGATTCCATGGCTCCGTTCTCGCCGACCCAGGGGATGGCCGTCACCACGACCGCGTCGCAGGCGTCGTCCGCGAGGGCCGCGGCCAAAGCCGCGCGGAAGTCGGCCGGGGTCGCCCCCGTCGTCAGGTCGAGGGGCCTGAGCGGGCGCAGCCCCTCGGTCAGGCAGGCGTCGTACGTGAGCAGGCCGAGGGATTCGGAGTTGCCGAGGATCGCGACGCGCGGGCCCGCGGGCAGCGGCTGGCCCGCGAGCAGCAGCCCCGCGTCGACGAGTTCGGTGACCGTGCCGACCAGGATGACGCCCGCCTGGCGCAGCAGCGCCGAGACCGTGGCGTCCGGCACCCGGGTCACCGGCACGGCGTGACCCGGCGGGGTCGTGCCGCTGTGCCGGGCGCCCTTGACCACCACGACGGGCTTGGCGGCGGCCGTGCGCCGGGCGAGGCGGGTGAACTTCCTCGGGTTCCCGATGGATTCGAGATAGAGCAGCACCACATCGGTGGCGGGGTCCTCGTACCAGTACTGGAGGAAGTCGTTGCCGGAGAGGTCCGCGCGGTTGCCCGAGGAGATGAACGTGGACAGGCCCGCGCCGCGCCGGTAGAGGCCCGACAGGAGGGCGATGCCGATCGCGCCCGACTGGGTGAACAGACCGATCCGGCCCGCGGCCGGCGGCTCGGGGGCCAGCGAGGCGTTCAGCCGCACCTCCGCCGCGGTGTTGATGATCCCGAACGCGTTGGGGCCGATCAGCCGCATCCCGTACGAGCGGGCCTGGCGGACCAGCGCGCGCTGGCGCTCCCTGCCCTCGGGGCCGCTCTCCGCGTAGTCGGCGGCGAGGACGACGAGGCTCTGGACGCCGTGCTCGCCGCAGTCGGCGACGGCTTCCGGCACCCGTTCGGCGGGAACCGCGACGATCGCCAGGTCGACCGGTTCGCCGATCGCGGCGATGGAGGGGAAGGCGGGGACGCCGTCGAGCTCGCGCTGGTCTGGGCCGAGCGCCTTGTTCACGGCGTACGTGCGTCCGGTGAATCCGGCGTCCAGGAGGTTGCGCAGGACCGTGCGGCCCACGCCGCCGGGGGTGCGTCCGGTGCCGATGACCGCGACCGAGCCGGGCGCGAGGAGGCGCTGCACGGATCTCGCCTCGGCGCGGTGTTCGCGGGCGCGCTGCACGGCGAGCGACTCGGCGGTGGGTTCCAGGTCGAGGGTGAGGTGGACCGAGCCGTCCTCGAAGGACCGCTTCTGCTGGTAGCCGGCGTCCGTGAACACCTTGATCATTTTGCTGTTGGCCGGCAGCACCTCGGCGGCGAACCGCCTGATGCCGCGCTCGCGGGCGACCGCCGCGATGTGTTCGAGCAGGGTGGAGGCGACGCCCCGGCCCTGGTGGGCGTCCTGGACGAGGAAGGCGACCTCGGCCTCGTCGGCGGGGGCGGAGGCGGGCCTGCCCTGGGCGTTGATGCGGTCGTAGCGGACGGTCGCGATGAACTCGCCGCCGACGGTTGCCGCGAGTCCGACCCGGTCGACGTAGTCGTGATGGGTGAAGCGGTGGACGTCCTTGGCGGAGAGCCGGGGGTAGGGGGCGAAGAAGCGGTAGTACTTCGACTCGTCCGAGACCAGCTCGTAGAACGAGACGAGCCGCTCGGCGTCCTCGGTGGTGATGGGCCTGATGCGCGCGGTGCCGCCGTCGCGGAGCACCACGTCGGCCTCCCAGTGAGCCGGGTACGCGGGATCGGACGCCGTCGTCATACCGAAAGCGTACGGGTCGCGGCGCCGTACGGGGCGGGGCAAGGTGGGCAGGGCCGATCGGCGGCGTGCTGGGGCCTAAGGTCGGTACGAGCATCGCGGACCACATGAGAGACTGGTCTAGACAACCGTCAGAGATTTCGAAGGGCAACACCATGGCTGAGCGCCGCGTCAACGTCGGCTGGGCCGAGGGCCTGCACGCCCGCCCCGCGTCCATCTTCGTCCGTGCCGCCACGGCTGCCGGAGTCCCCATGACGATCGCCAAGGCCGACGGCAACCCGGTCAACGCCGCGTCCATGCTCGCGGTGCTCGGTCTGGGTGCGCAGGGCGGCGAGGAGATCGTGCTGGCCTCCGACGCCGAGGGCGCGGACGTCGCGCTCGACCGGCTGGCGAAGCTGGTCGCCGAGGGTCTTGAGGAGCTCCCCGAGACCGTCTGATCGGGCTGATCGGGCTGATCCGACTGGTTCGGCTCATCCGGTCGACGACACATCACGTCGCATCGAAGGACCGCTGCTCCCGAAATTCGGGACCGGCGGTCCTTTCGTTTTCCCGCCACTGCCGCATGGGAAATTGCAGGGGAAAGCCAATTTCGGGCAGCACGCTGCGGCGGCGTTTATCGCCTTCTTTGTATACGGCTCTGCCGTTAAGCGCGGACGCTCGCGGTGTTTACGGCATGTTGCGAAGTCCTCACGTCCGCGGTCCTGCGCAGCCGATGGGCGGAAAAGGATCGCTCGGCGTGCAGAGTGGTGAGGGAGCGGGCGCGTTCGGCGTCGCCGCGGGCCACCGCGTCGGTGATCGCGCCGAGTTCGGCCCAGGTTTCGGCCGGGCGGGCCGGCACCTCGACCGCGTACATCCAGGCGATCTTGTGCCTCAACTGCGTGAGCAGCGCGATCAGTCCGGGGCTCGCGGAGGCCTGGGCGAGCGTCTCGTGGAACCAGCCGCCGAGCGAGCGCAGGTCCTCGCCCTGGCCGCGCCGGGCCCGGTCCTGACCCAGCCTCACCAGGCCGCGCAGCACCTTGAGATGGGCTTCGCTGCGGCGCCCGGCGGCCCGGGCGGCGGCCAACGGCTCAAGCAGCAGGCGCAGTTCGAGGAGGTCGGCGGCCTCCAGGTCGGTGGGCTCGGCCACACAGGCGCCGGCGTGTCTGCGGGTGGTGACGAAGCCCTCGGACTCCAGGGTGCGCAGGGCCTCGCGGACCGGGACGCGGGAGACTCCGTAGCGGCGCGCGAGGACTTCCTCGGTGAGCCGGCTGCCGCGCTCGAATACGCCCGAGACGATGTCGTCGCGGATTGCCGTGCATACCGAATGCGCCGGAATGTGCATGACCGGACCTCCGCCTTAATCCCCGCGAAACGCGGTCGAGCAACGTCTGTTCCGCGACTCTATGACAGGCCTTGTTAATTCCCGGTGACGTGCCTGAACCAATGGATATCTTTTGGCCAATGGCGAAGACCCCCGGCGGATGTGCCGGGGGCCTTCGGTGTGCGCGGGGCCCCGAGTGCGGGTGCGCTTCAGATGTCTGGGGCGGTCTTCAGGCGCCTCGGACCGTCTTCGGACGTCTCAGACGGTGACGCCGTGCGAGCGCAGGTAGGCGACGGGGTCGATGTCCGAGCCGTAGTCCGGGCCGGTGCGGGCCTCGAAGTGGAGGTGCGGGCCCGTGGTGTTGCCGGTGTTGCCCGACAGCGCGATCTGCTGGCCCGGCTCGACGCTCTGGCCGACGGAGACCTGGATGACCGAGAGGTGGCCGTACTGGGTGTACGTGCCGTCGTTCATCCTGATCACGACGTTGTTGCCGTAGGCGCCGCCGTTGCCGGCCTCGACGACGGTGCCGAGACCCACGGCGTGCACCGGAGTGCCGATCCCGGCGTGGAAGTCGATGCCGGTGTGGCTGCCGGAGGACCACAGCGATCCGCCGGTCTTGTAGCCGGTGGACACATAGCTGTCGGATATGGGAGCCACGAAGGTGTTGAGGCGCTTGCGCTCGGCCTCGCGCGCGGCGCGCTCCTTGGCCTCGCGTGCCTCCTTGGCCCGCTGCTCGGCCTTCGCCTTGGCGGCGGCCTCGGCCTCGGCCATCGCCTTGGCCTTCGCGGCGGCCTGCTTCTGCGCGTCGGCCTGGGCGCCCACCTGGTCGGCGATGCTGTCGCCGATGACGATGGCCTGGGTGAGGCCGGTGTCGACCGTGGTGGTGCTGGGGGCCGCCATGGCCGGGGAGGCGAGGGTGCCTACGACTCCGGCGGTGGCGAGGGTGGCGATGCCCGCGATGTTCGCGCTGCGGCGCGTCATACGGCTGGGCGCGCGATGCTTCCCGGTGGCACGGGTGAACGCCATGAAGTGGCGGTGTCCTTTCCTTCCATCTCGCCTACCGGGTTAGCTGACGGGTTCGGAGCAGGAAGGTCTCCTACGGGCTCCTCCGCGGGCGGAGGCGTCCGATTCACCCCAGGGACTGAGTGGGTCCCCGGCTCCCCAGGCTCGCGCCTTCGGGGACTCGGCGATCACTGTCCGGTGCCGCGGCTGCGACGGGTGGTGACGGACAGCGGGACCGACGCTAGACGGCTGATCTTTCAATCACCAAACAGACACCGGTTTTTGTAGCGCACGCCACATGACAGACAGGCAACCTCCCCAACAAACCGGACATTGAGCCGGACATCAGGAGGACCCCGGCAGCGCATCCGCCGCCGGGGTCCCGTGTCCCTCGACCGTCCGGGCGCCTCGATCGGCCCGGACGGTGCGTCAATCAGCCTGCCACGACGGTCACTTCACCGATTCCGAGCGCCCTGACGGGCTCCTCGATCTGTGCCGCGTCGCCCACCAGGACCGTGACGAGCCGGTCGGCCGGGAAGGCGTTGACGACGGCCGCCGTCGCCTCCACGGTGCCGGTCCCGGCGAGCAGCGCGTACAGCTGCGCCTGGTAGTCGTCGGGCAGGAACTGCTCGACCTGGTCGGCCAGCGTCCCCGCGACGGCCGCCGCGGTCTCGTACTTGAGCGGCGCGACGCCCACCAGGTTCTGCACGGCCGTCTCGCGCTCGGCATCCGTCAGACCCTCGGCCGCCAGCGTGCGCAGCACCTTCCACAGGTCGTCGAGGGCCGGGCCAGTGTTCGGGGTGTCGACCGAGCCGCTGATGGCGAGCATGGCCGCGCCGCCGTCGGGGCCCGAGCGCAGCACCTGGCCGAACGCGCGCACCCCGTAGGTGTAGCCCTTCTCCTCGCGCAGCACGCGGTCGAGGCGCGAGGTGAGCGTGCCGCCCAGGCAGTACGTACCGAGCACCTGGGCCGCCCAGACCCGGTCGTGCCGGTCCGGGCCGATGCGGCCGATGAGCAGCTGGGTCTGGACCGCGCCCGGGCGGTCCACGATGACGACCCGGCCCCTGTCGTCGGCGGTGATCGGCGGGACGGGGCGCGGCTCGGCGCGGTCGCCGGTCCAGTCGCCCAGGGTGTCCGTGAGGATCGCGTCGAGGTCGGTGCCCGACAGGTCGCCGACGACGACGGCGACGGTCGTCGCGGGGCGCACATGCTCCTCGTAGAAGGCGCGCACCGCGGCCGCGTCGATCGCGGCGACCGTCTCCTCGGTGCCCTGGCGGGGCCGGGACATGCGCGCGGAGGCCGGGAACAGCTCCTTGGAGAGCTCCTTGGCGGCCCGCCGGGAGGGGTTGGCCTGCTCGTGCGGGATCTCGTCGAGCCGGTTGCGCACGAGCCGCTCCACCTCGGAGTCGGCGAACGCGGGGGCCCGCAGCGCCTCGGCGAGCAGCGAGAGCGCCTTGGGCAGCCGCGAGACCGGCACTTCGAGGGAGACCCGGACGCCCGGGTGGTCGGCGTGCGCGTCGATGGTGGCGCCGCACCGCTCCAGCTCGGCGGCGAACTCCTCGGCGGAGTGCTTGTCGGTGCCCTCGGTCAGGGCGCGCGCCATGATCGTGGCGACGCCGTCGAGGCCCTCGGGCTCGGCGTCCAGCGGGGCCGCGAGGAAGATCTCCACGGCGACGACCTGCTGGCCCGGGCGGTGGCAGCGCAGCACGGTCAGACCGTTGGCGAGCGTGCCGCGCTCGGGAGCCGGGAAGGCCCACGGCGTGGGGGTGCCGGCGGCCGGCTGCGGGTGGAACTCCATGGTCACGACAGCGTCCGTCACTGGCCCGCCTCTTCTTCCTCTTCGTTGCCTGCCTCGGGTGCCGCGATGGGCTCGTACACCAGGACCGCCCGGTTGTCGGGGCGCAGTCTCGCGGCGGCGACCGCCTGCACCTCCGCGGCGGTGATGTCCAGGACGCGGTCGACGGCGGTCAGGGCGAGCTGCGGGTCGCCGAACAGCACGGCGTACCGGCACAGTTCGTCGGCGCGGCCGGCCACGGTGCCGAGCCGGTCGAGCCACTCGCGCTCCAACTGGGCCTGGGCGCGCTCCATCTCCTCCTCGGTCGGGCCCTCCTCGGCGAACCGGGCGAGCTCCTCGTCGACGGCGGCCTCGATGTCCGGGACGTCGACGCCCGCCGACGTCTTGACGTCCAGCCAGCCGAGCGAGGGGGCTCCGGCGAGCCGCAGCAGGCCGAACCCGGCGGCCACCGCGCTCTGGTCGCGGCGGACCAGGCGGTTGTGCAGCCGGGAGGACTCGCCGCCGCCGAGGACGGTCAGCGCCAGGTCGGCGGCGTCGGACTCGCGGGTGCCGTCGTGCGGCAGCCGGTAGGCGGCCATCAGGGCGCGCGCCGGGACGTCCTCCTCGACGACCTCGCGCAGCTGACCGCCCATGGTCTCGGGCAGCGCGCCGTCGCGCGGCGGCTGCTTGCCGTCGTGGAGGGGGATGGAGCCGAAGTACTTCTCCACCCAGGCCAGCGTCTGCTCGGGGTCGATGTCGCCGACCACGGCGAGCACCGCGTTGTTGGGCGCGTAGTACGTACGGAAGAAGTTCCGGGCGTCTTCCAGGGTCGCCGCGTCCAGGTCGGCCATCGAGCCGATCGGCGTGTGGTGGTAGGGGTGGCCCTCCGGGTAGGCGAGGGCGGTCAGCTTCTCGAAGGCGGTGCCGTAGGGCACGTTGTCGTAGCGCTGGCGGCGCTCGTTCTTGACGACGTCGCGCTGGTTCTCCATCGACTCCTCGTCGAGCGCGGCGAGGAGCGAGCCCATGCGGTCGGCCTCCAGCCAGAGCGCGAGCTCCACCTGGTGGGCGGGCATGGTCTCGAAGTAGTTGGTGCGCTCGAAGCTGGTGGTGCCGTTCAGCGAGCCGCCGGCCCCCTGCACCAGCTCGAAGTGGCCGTTGCCGTGCACCTGATGGGAGCCCTGGAACATGAGGTGCTCGAAGAGGTGGGCGAGGCCGGTGCGGCCCTTGACCTCGTGGCGCGAGCCGACGTCGTACCAGAGGCACACCGCTGCGACCGGGGTCAGGTGGTCCTCGGAGAGCACCACGCGCAGGCCGTTGGCCAGTCGGTGCTCAGTGGCTGTCAGACCGCCGGAAGCGGCCTGCGCTGTGGCCGTGTGACCCATGGGCATGTACGTCCCTTCGTTCGCGATGTGCAGTACTGCGAGGTGGAGTACTGGCGGGGGAAGTCCTCGATTGAAGAAGTCCTGCCACTGTATGCAAGCGCGCGGGCACCTGGCGAAGTTCCCGGGTCGCGGTCGGCGTTGTCAGTGGGACGGTCCACAATGGTCGGCATCAGACCCGTTCCGGTACGTGAAGGAGCAGCAGCCGCGATGGCCCGCCGCAGCACGAAGACCCCGCCGCCGCCCGACGACTTCGAGGAGCGGATCCTCGACATCGACGTCGTCGACGAGATGCAGGGCTCCTTCCTTGAGTACGCGTACTCCGTGATCTACTCGCGGGCCCTGCCGGACGCCCGGGACGGCATGAAGCCCGTCCAGCGCCGCATCGTCTACCAGATGAACGAGATGGGCCTGCGGCCCGACCGTGGCTATGTGAAGTGTGCCCGTGTCGTCGGCGAGGTGATGGGCAAGCTGCACCCGCACGGCGACGCGTCGATCTACGACGCGCTGGTGCGCATGGCGCAGCCGTTCTCGATGCGCCTGCCGCTGGTGAACGGGCACGGCAACTTCGGCTCGCTGGGCAACGACGACCCGCCGGCCGCCATGCGGTACACCGAGTGCAAGATGGCGGACGCCACCTCGCTGATGACGGAGTCGATCGACGAGGACACCGTCGACTTCGCGTCGAACTACGACGGCCAGGAGCAGGAGCCGGTCGCGCTCCCCGCCGCGTATCCGAACCTGCTGGTCAACGGCTCGTCCGGGATCGCGGTCGGCATGGCGACCAACATGCCGCCGCACAACCTGGGCGAGGTCATCGCCGCCGCACGCCATCTGATCCGGCACCCGGACGCGGACCTGGAGGCGCTGATGCGCTTCGTGCCGGGCCCCGACCTGCCGACGGGCGGGCGGATCGTGGGCCTGGGGGGCATCAAGGACGCGTACGAGTCGGGCCGCGGCACCTTCAAGATCCGCGCCACGGCCTCGGTGGAGAACGTGACGGCGCGCCGCAAGGGCCTGGTCGTCACCGAGCTGCCGTTCACGGTCGGCCCGGAGAAGGTGATCTCCAAGATCAAGGACCTGGTCGGCTCGAAGAAGCTCCAGGGCATCGCCGATGTGAAGGACCTCACCGACCGTTCGCACGGCCTGCGTCTGGTCATCGAGATCAAGAACGGCTTCGTGCCCGAGGCCGTCCTGGAGCAGCTCTACAAGCTGACGCCGATGGAGGAGTCCTTCGGCATCAACAACGTGGCTCTGGTGGACGGCCAGCCGCTCACCCTGGGGCTCAAGGAGCTCCTGGAGGTCTACCTCGACCACCGCTTCGACGTGGTGCGGCGCCGCAGCGAGTTCCGCCGCACCAAGCGCCGCGACCGGCTGCACCTGGTCGAGGGCCTGCTCGTCGCCCTGGTCGACATCGACGAGGTCATCAGGATCATCCGGTCGAGTGACAACTCGGCGCAGGCCAAGGAGCGGCTCATCGAGCGCTTCTCGCTGAGCGAGATCCAGACGCAGTACATCCTGGACACGCCGCTGCGCCGGCTCACCAGGTTCGACCGGATCGAGCTGGAGAGCGAGCGCGACCGGCTGACCGGCGAGATCGACGAGCTGACCGGGATCCTGGACTCGGACAACGAGCTGCGCAAGCTGGTCTCGGCCGAACTGGCCGCGGTGGCCAAGAAGTTCAGCACCGACCGGCGCACCGTGCTCCTTGAGTCGGCGGGCGCCCCGGTCGCGGCCGTCGCCCTCGAAGTCGCGGACGACCCCTGCCGGGTGCTGCTCTCCTCCACGGGTCTGCTGGCCCGCACCGCCACCGGTGATCAGTTCGTGGCCGGTGAGGACGACAAGCGCGTCAAGCACGACGTGATCGTCTCGGCGGTGCCCGCCACCCAGCGGGGCGACGTGGGCGTGGTCACGTCGAGCGGGCGGCTCCTTCGCCTCGCGGTGATCGACCTGCCCCAGCTCCCGGACACGGCGTCCGCGCCGAACCTGTCGGGCGGCGCCCCGATCTCGGAGTTCCTGTCCTCCCTGGAGCCCGACGAGACGGTGGTGTGCCTCACCACGCTCGACGAGTCCTCGCCGGGCCTCGCGATCGGCACCGAGCAGGGCGTCGTCAAGCGCGTGGTGCCCGACTATCCGGCGAACAAGGACGAGTTGGAGGTCATCACCCTCAAGGACGGTGACCGGATCGTGGGCGCGGCCGAGCTGCGCACCGGCGAGGAGGACCTGGTCTTCATCACCGACGACGCCCAGCTCCTGCGCTACCAGGCGAGCCAGGTGCGCCCGCAGGGGCGGCCCGCGGGCGGCATGGCCGGCATCAAGCTGACCGACGGCGCCAAGGTCATCTCGTTCACGGCGGTCGACCCGGCCGGGGACGCGGTGGTGTTCTCGGTGGCGGGCTCGGGGGCCACCCTGCTCGGCGACACCGCGGTGTCCGGGAAGCTGACGCCGTTCGACCAGTATCCGCGCAAGGGCCGGGCGACCGGCGGGGTGCGCTGTCAGCGGTTCCTGAAGGGCGAGGACAAGCTGGTGCTCGCCTGGGCGGGCCCGGCCCCGGCCCGCGCGGCCCAGGCCAACGGCGCCCCGGCGCAGCTCCCGGAGCTGGACCCGCGCCGCGACGGCTCGGGCACACCGCTGCCCTCCCCGGTGGCGGTCCTGGCGGGCCCGGCCTCGTAACGCGGGGCGAGGGGCCAAGAGGCCGGTTGCCTCAACTAGCCGACGGGGCCGGGGAGTTCATCGATCTCCCCGGCCTCTTCCGGCTCCCGGGGATCCTGCTCCGGCTCGGGTACGTACCGCAGGACGCCCCACATCGCGTGCTCGGCCGGGGGCTCCCCTGAGTCCGGCACCACGCACTCGGCGAGCTGCTTTTCCAGCCCCGGTGCGTCGATTCCGGCGCCGATGAGGACGAGCTCGGTGCGGCGCTCCTGCTCACGCGCCCACGGCTCGGGGTAGAAGCGCAGGAACCGGCCCACCGCGTGCAGGCCGTACCGGTTGCGGGCGTCGGCGGCGCCGAAGTCGACGAATCCCTTGATGCGGTAGAGGCCTTCGGGCCGGGTGTCGAGGAAGGCCATCATCCGGCGCGGGTCCATGGGCACGTCCGAGGTGAAGGCGACGGATTCGTACCCGGCGTGCAGATGGGGATGCGCGTGCCCCGCGCAGGCGCTGTGGTCATGGCCGTCCTCGCCGCAGCTCCCCTCGTCGGGCGCATCGTCGAGGAGGTCGTCGAAGGCGAGCTGACCGACGCGCTCGGTCAGGGGCCTGCGGTCGAAGAAGAGCTCCGGGTCGACCCGGCCGTACGCGGACTCGACCACCGCGGCCGCCCCCGCGAGCGCGGTGCGCAGCCGGGCCAGGTCACCCGCGTCCACCCGGTCCGTCTTGTTGAGCACGACCAGGTCGGCGACGGTCAGATGCCGCTCGATCTCGGGGTGCTTCTCGCGTGTGGCGTCGTACTCCGCCGCGTCCACGACCTCGACCAGGCCCCCGTACACGATCCGCGGGTTCTCGCTGGCGAGCAGCATCTTCACGAGTTCCTGGGGTTCGGCGAGACCGCTCGCCTCGATGACGATGACGTCGAGGCGGGCGGCGGGCCGGGTCAGCTTGTCCAGGTAGAGGTCGAGCTCGCTCGCGTCCACAGCGCAGCACAGGCAGCCGTTGCCGAGCGAGACGGTGGAGTCGCCGAGCTGGCCGGCCACCGTCATGGCGTCGATCTCGATGGAGCCGAAGTCGTTGACGATGGCTCCGATGCGGGTGCCGCGGCAGGCCCGGAGCAGATGGTTGAGCAGGGTGGTCTTGCCCGAGCCGAGGAAGCCCGCGAGGACGATGACGGGGATCTGCTTGCTCGGGCTGTTCACCTGGGGCCTTTCTCAGAGCCTGTGTCTGGACACAGGCTCTCAGACTGCGGGTACGGGCTGCGGCGGGGGCGGGCCCACGTAGCGGGCCGCCGGGCGAATGATCTTCGAGTCCGCCGACTGCTCCAGGATATTGGCGCTCCAGCCGACCACCCGTGCCGCGCAGAAGGTGGGCGTGAACATCTCGCGGGGCAGCCCGCACAGCTCCATGACCACCCCGGCGTAGAACTCCACGTTGGTGTGCAGCTCGCGGCCCGGCTTGAGCTCGGCCAGCATCGCCTCGACGTGGCGCTCCACCTCGACGGCGAATTCCACCAGAGACCCGCCGAAGCCTTCCGCGATCCCGCGCAGCATGCGCGAGCGGGGGTCCTCGGTGCGGTAGACGGGGTGCCCGAAGCCCATGATCCGGTCGCCTGCCAGGACGCGTTCGCGGATCCAGCCGTCGATGCGGTCGGGGGTGCCGATCGCATCGAGGGTGTCGAGGGCGCGACTGGGGGCGCCGCCGTGCAGGGGCCCGGAGAGCGCGCCGACCGCGGCGACCAGGCTCGCCGCGACATCGGCCCCGGTGGAGGCGACGACGCGGGCGGTGAAGGTGGAGGCGTTGAAGCCGTGGTCGATGGTGGAGATGAGGTACTGCTCGACGGCCCGTACCCGTTCGGGCCCGGCTTCCGAACCGGTCAGCATGTAGAGGTAGTTGGCGGCGTACGGCAGGTCGTCGCGGGGCTCGACCGGTTCGACCCCCTGGCCGAGCCGGTGCAGGGCGGTGAGCAGGGTGGGCACGGCGGCGCAGGCGGCGAGCGCGTCCTCGGCGCGCTGCTCGGCGTCCAGGTCGTACACAGGCCGGAAGCCCTTGGCCGCGCCGAGCAGGGAGAGCGCGGTGCGCAGCCCGGCGAGCGGTCCCGACAGGGCGCCGGTGCGGGCGATGCCGGGTAGCGCCTCGCGCACGCCGGCGGGCAGGTGGCGCAGCTCGGCGGTGCGGGCGGTGAAGGCGGCGCGAGCCGCGGCGTCGGGCAGCTCGCCGTGGAACATCAGGTGCCAGACGTCCTCGAAGGTGCGGCTCTGGGCGAGCTCGACGGCCGAGTACTGGCGGTAGTGGTAGAAGCCCTCGATGCCGCGGACGTCTCCGAGTTCGGTGTCCGTGACGACGACGCCCGCGAGCCCGCGGGGTACCGCGGCGGGGGCGGTGATGGTGCCGGCCATGTGGCTGCCTCCTTCAGTTCTTCATGTTGACTTGACTGTCTATGATTGACTCTGGAGCTGTCAATGTTGATTGAATCAACTTGAATCAATATGGATACGGTGACCCCATGAGTGATCAGGCACGGCTCACCACCCGAGAGGCGGCGGAGCGGCTCGGCGTGAAGCCCGAGACGGTCTACGCGTACGTCAGCCGCGGACAGCTGAGCAGTGAGCGCACCCCCGGCGGGCGGGGCTCCACCTTCGACGCGAAGGAGGTCGACGCGCTGGCCCGGCGCGGCGGCCGCCGCGAGCCGGGCCCGGGCACGCCGAGCGGCGAGCTGACGTTCCGCACCGGCCTCACCCTGATCGACAAGGACCGCTACTACTTCCGCGGCGTCGACGCGGTCGAACTCGCCACCGCGTACGGCTTCGAGGAGGTCGCGGAGTGGGTGTGGACCGGTGAGTTCACGCACGGCCCGCGCTTCACCGCCCCGCAGCAGTTCCTGGACGCGGCCCGGCTCGCCGTCGACGCGCTGCCCGTGCACAGCAGCACCATGGACCGGCTGCGGGTCGCGGCGGTCGCGGTCTCGGCGGCCGACCCGCTGCGCTTCGACCTCGACCCCGCGGCGGTGCTCGGCTGCGGCCGGATGCTGATCCCGACCCTGGTCGGCGCCCTGCCGACGGCGGGCAAGCGGCATCGCGGCGAGGGCCGGATGGCCTGGCAGCTGTGGCAGCGCCTCACCCCACAGCTTCCTGACGAACAGTCAATTCGCCTCCTCGATACGGCCCTTGCCCTGCTCATCGACCACGACCTGGCCGCCTCCACGCTCGCCGCCCGGGTCGCGGCCTCGGCCCGCGCCCATCCGTACGCCGTGGTCTCGGCGGGGCTCGGCGCCCTGGAGGGGCCGCTGCACGGCGCCGCGAGCGGGCTCGCGCACCGCACCCTGACCGAGGTGCTCGAACGCGGGAGCGCGGCTCCGGTGGTGGCCGACCATCTGCGCTCGGGGCGGCGCGTGCCCGGGCTCGGCCACCGGCTCTATACCGGCGAGGACCCGCGCGCCCGGGCCCTGTTCGCGCTGCTCGAAGCGATTCCGCAGGCCTCGGACGCGCTGGCCGCGGCCCGAGACGTGGTCGACACGACGGCCCGGCACACCGCGCTGCACGCCAATGTCGACCTCGCGCTCGCCGTCATGAGCGTGGCGTTCGGCATGCCCACCGAGGCCGGCGAGACGGTGTTCGCGGTGGCCCGCATGGCCGGCTGGATCGCGCACGCCCTGGAGGAGTACGCGGAACGCCCGCTCCGGATGCGCCCCAGCGGCCACTACACCGGCCCCCGACCACCCCGCCCGCTGCCCGCCTGACCGGATCCGGGGCGGCCTGAACCCGCTTGTCTTCAGGGCTACTTGGCCCGGCTGGGAACGTACCGTCAGACTTTCCCCATGGAACTCACAGTGCCAGTCAAGGACGGCGAGGTCTGGGCCGAGGACACCGGCGGCGACGGCCCGCCGCTGGTGCTGCTGCACCCGGGGGTCGCGGCCTCCGGCGTCTGGGACCCGGTCATGCGGCGGCTCACCGAGCGCCACCGTGTGATCCGGTACGACGCGCGGGGCTTCGGGCGCTCCCCCGCACCCACCGCGCAGTACTCCCTGTCCGCCGACCTGCTCGCGGTGCTCGACCACTTCGAGGTGGACCGGGCCGTGCTCGTAGGGTCCAGCATGGGTGGCGCGACCGCCCTCAGCCTCGCGCTCGACGCCCCCGCGCGGGTGGCCGGGCTCGCCCTGTTCTGCCCCGGCGTCACCGGCGCCCCCGCCCTCGAATCCCCCGAACTCACGGCGCGGATCGGCGAGTTGGCGCAGAAGGGCGACGTGGAGGGCCTGGTGGCCCTCACCCTGCGCACCTGGGGAGCGGCCGGAACCGGCGACGACACCGAGGTCGCCGCGCAGGTGCGCGGGGCGATCCCGGGGTGGTTCAACAACCTGGGCCGCCAGATCCCGGACGCGGGCGCCTTCGACCGGCTCGGCCGGATCACGGCGCCGTGCCTGCTCGCCCTCGGCGAGCTCGACCAGACCGAGGTGGTCCGGTGCAACGAGGAGATGGCCGCCCGCATCCCGGGCTGCCGCCTGGTGCGCCTCGCCGGGAGCGACCACTTCCCGTCGCTGCGTGAACCGGACCGGGTGGCCCGGCTGACGCTGGAGCTGTACGACAGGGTCGGCTGAGCGCCCCACCTCGGCCCCCGGGACGCGCCCCCGCCCCTCCCTGTCCTCTGGGGGCGCGGTGGCTCGTCGAAGGGCCACGGAGGCCGCACTGTGATCCCCGAGGGATTTCGGGATGCGCTCCGGGCCGTCTAACGTGCCTGTCCATGACCGCCCCACCCACCAGGACCCTCCCGCGCCGGCGGCGGCTGGGCTGGCCGCGGCGCGTCTTCTCCCAGGTCCTGCTCATGCAGCTGGCCATCGCCGCCGGAGTCGCCGTGCTGGCGACCGGGCTCTTCCTGGCCCCGCTCAGCTCCCAGCTCGACGACCAGGCCATGCGGCGCGCGCTGGCCATCGCCGCGACCACCGCCGCCCAGCCACAGGTCACCGACGACCTCGTTGCCTCGCGGCCCTCCCCCCAGGGTCCGGTACAGGCGGACGCGGAGCGGATCAGGCGGGCGACCGGCGCCGAATACGTGGTGATCATGGACACCCGCGGCGTGCGCTGGTCGCACACCGACCCCGCGGAGATCGGCCGACGGGTGTCCACCGACCCGAGCGACGCCCTCGCGGGCCACGACGTCATGGAGATCGACAGCGGCACCCTGGGCCGCTCGGCCCGGGGCAAGGTGCCGCTGCGGGACGCCGGCGGCCGGATCGTCGGCGCCGTCTCGGTCGGCATCGAGTACGACAGCGTCCGGGCGCGGCTCCTGAACGCGATCCCGGGCCTGCTCGCCTACGCGGGCGGCGCGCTCGCAGTCGGCGCGCTCGCCGCGTACCTGATCGCGCGGCGCATCCACAAGCAGACCCGTGACCTGGCCTTCTCGGACATCTCCGGGCTGCTGGCGGAGCGCGAGGCCATGCTGCACTCCATCCGCGAAGGCGTGGTCGCGCTCGACCGCGACGGCCGGATCAGGTTGCTCAACGACGAGGCGCAGCGCCTCCTCGGCGTCGGCCCCGAGGCCGGGGGCCGGGCACTGGACGAGGTGCTCGGCGCGGGGCGTACGACCGATGTGCTCGCCGGCCGGGTCGAGGGCACCGACCTGCTGACCGTGCGCGGCCACCGCGTCCTGGTCGCCAACCGGATGCCGACCGACGACGGGGGCGCCGTCGCCACCCTGCGCGACCGCACCGAGCTGGAGCGCCTGGGCCGCGAGCTGGACTCGACGCGCGGCCTGATCGACGCCCTGCGCGCCCAGGACCACGAGCACGCCAACCGGCTGCACACCCTGCTCGGCCTGCTCGAACTGGAGCTGTACGAGGAGGCCGTCGAGTTCATCACCGAGGTCGTCGGGGTGCACCGGGCCACCGCCGAGCAGGTCACCGAGAAGGTCAGGGACCCGCTGCTCGCCGCCGTCCTGGTCGGCAAGGCGAAGGTCGCCGCCGAGCGGGCGGTCGCCCTGAGCCTGTCCCCCGCCACCTCGCTGCCGGACCGGCTCGTCGACCCGCGCGGCCTGGTCACGGTCACCGGCAACCTCATCGACAACGCGCTGGACGCGACGGCCGGATCGCCCGGCGCCGCGGTCGAGGTGGAGCTGCGCGCCGAGGGCCGCACCGTCGTCCTGCGGGTCCGCGACAACGGGCCCGGCGTCCCCGCCGAGCAGCGTGAGCTGGTCTTCACCGAGGGCTGGACGACCAAGGAGCCGCCCGCACACGGCAAGCGGGGGCTCGGTCTCGCACTGGTCGGCCGGTTCGCGGAACGGATCGGCGGCAGTGCGCGGGTCGGTACGGGCCCGGACGGCGGGGCGGAGTTCACCGTCGTCCTGCCGGACGCGCTGAGCGAGGCGCTGGAACAGGACCTCGACGACGGCGGGCATCGGAACAAGACCGTGGAGGAGGCGCGATGATCGACGTACTGGTCGTGGACGACGATCCCCGGGTCGCCGACATCAATGCCGCGTACACCGCGAAAGTTCCCGGATTCCGGGTGGTCGCCCAGGCGCATTCGGCCGCGGAGGCGCTTGCCCGGATCGCCGAGCAACCGGTCGACCTGGTGCTGCTCGACCACTATCTGCCGGACGAGAACGGGCTCGCGTTCGTACGGGAGCTGCGCCGGCTCGGCCACCACACCGACGTGATCATGGTGACCGCGGCCCGCGACATCGCCACCGTGCAGGCGGCGATGCGCCAGGGCGCCCTCCAGTACCTGGTCAAGCCGTTCAACTTCGCGGGGCTCCGCACCAAGCTGGAGGCGTACGCCGTGCTGCGCCGCACCCTGGACGGCGGCGGCGAGGCCGAACAGTCGGAGGTGGACCGGATCTTCGGCGCGCTGTCCGTCCCCGCCGAGCCCGACCTCCCCAAGGGCCACTCCCCCACCACCGCCGACCTGCTGCGCAGGGTGCTGAAGGAGGCCGAAGGCCCGCTCTCGGCGCAGGAGATCGCGGAGCGGGCGGGGGTGAGCCGCCAGACGGCCCAGCGCTATCTGAAACTCCTGGAACGGGCGGGCCGGGTGCGACTCGGCCTGCGCTACGGCGAGACCGGCCGCCCTGAGCACCGGTACGAGTGGGCGGCGTCGCTCTAAGGCACCCCGGACAGGGGGATCCGCTCTGCAGGGTTGGTTGTTGCGGGTTTGGCGGTTGCGGTGTGGCGGTTGCGGGTTCAGCTCTGCGGGGCCTTCTTCACGAACTCCGTCGTGAAGGTCTGGGACAGATCGACCTTGGCGGACTTGAGATTGGGGTTGAACGCCTTGAGCACCTTCTCGACCGTTTCCGGCCCGTTCTCGGGCATGACGCCGTCCTTGGTGAACATCGGCAGCGTGCTCTTGATCGACTGCGCGTAGAGGGCCTTGCCGCCCTGCGCGTAGTCCGCGGGCATCTTCGCCGCGATCTCGTCGGCGCTGTGCGCGGACATCCAACGCAACGTCTTCACCAGGGCGTTGACCAGCTTCTGCACCGTCTGCTTGTGGCCGTTCACCCACTCCGTGTTCATGTACAGACTGGACGAGGGGTAGGGACCGCCGAGCGCCTGCCGCGAACCCTCGGGCGTCCGCATGTCGATCAGGACCTTGCCCAGCTTCTGGTCCAGGAGGGTGGCCACCGTCGGGTCGGTGGTCATACCGCCCTGGATGGAGCCCTGCTTCAGTGCCGCGATGAACGTCTGCCCCGCGCCCACCGCGACCGGCGTGAACTCGCTCGTCTTCATCCCGTCCCGCACGGCGAGGTACTTGGTGAGGAAGTCCGTCGAGGAGCCGAGCCCGGTGACGCCCAGCTTCTTGCCCTTGAAGTCCTTCGGAGAACCGATGCTGCCCGCCGCCTGGTTGGAGACGACCTCCACCTCGCCGGGCGCGTGCGAGAACTGCACCACCGACTCCACCTTCTTGCCCTTGACCTGGAGATCCAGCGTGTGGTCGTAGAAGCCGACGGCGCCCTGGACATCGCCGGAGATCAGCGCGGTCTCGGCCTGCACCCCGGCGGGCTCGGTCAGCAGCTCCACGTTCAGGCCCTCGGTCTTGAAGTAGCCGAGCTGCTGGGTCAGCATCGCGGGCAAATAGATGACCTTGTCGAGCCCGCCGACCATCACCTTGACCTTGGCCTGGCCGGACGCGCTGTCGGCATCCGATGCGGAGTCGCCACCGCATCCCGAGAGCCCCATCAACAGGGCTGTACACAGCCCTGCGGCCAAGACGGCCGATGGCGCGTTGCGCAGCTCGTAGGTGGCGGCGGGTCGGCGGTAACCGGCGCCAGAAGTACGGAAGTCGGGGTTGCCCTGCATGATCATCACGTCCCTGTGATCAGTGATCATTGTTCTGGTACGGGAAGGGGGCGCCGGGGCACGCGGGGGCCCGTCAGCGCTCGGCGCCGGTCGGCGCTCGGGGCGATCGGCGCTCGGGCGGGTCAGCGTCGGACCGGCCCGCGCTCGGGTGCGGTCAGCGCTCGGTGCCCGCCTCGGCCGGGCGCCAGCGGAACAGCCGCCGTTCGGCGAAGGTGAGCAGCCCCTCGGTGAGCAGCGCGACGACCGCGAGGATGGCCATCGCCGCGTACACCCCGGCGGCGTTGAACGTCCCCTGCGAGGCCGCGACCAGCAGGCCCAGGCCCTTGGTCGCGCCGATGTACTCGCCGACGATCGCGCCGATCAGCGCGAAGCCGAAGCTGACATGGAGGCTGGTGAAGATCCAGGAAGTGGCGGAAGGGATGACCACCTGGAGGGTGACCCGGCGGTTGCCGGCGCCCAGGATGCGCGCGTTGTTCACCAGGTTCCGGTCGACCTCGCGCGCTCCCTGGAAGGCGTTGAAGAAGACCGGGAAGAAGACGAGCACGACGGCGGAGGCGACCTTCGAGGCCGGCCCGAGGCCGAACCAGATCAGGAAGATCGGCGCGAGCACGATGCGCGGAATGGCGTTGAGCACCTTGATGTACGGGCCGAGCACGTCGGCGAGGAAGCGGATCCGGCCCAGCGTGATGCCGAGCACGACACCCGCCGTCACCCCCAGGACCCAGCCGAGCAGCGCCTCGTAGAGCGTGTACCAGATCTGTTCCCAGAGCGATCCCTGCGCGGTTCCGTGCAGGGCCCACTCGCGGATCTGGTCCCAAATGGCGGACGGCATCGAGAAGTTGAACGGGTCGATGACCTCGGCACGGGCCAGGACCTCCCAGAGCGCGACGACCAGCGCCAGGAGCAGCACCCGGCTGCCGTGCACGAGGAGACGGCGGTTACGGGCGGCCCGGGCGCGGGCCTGGCTGCGGCTCCCGGCCTCGGCCCCGAGGGCGGCGACGGTGTCAGGCGACATCGGCGGCACCCCGCTCCCTGGTGATGCGGACCTCTTCACCGAGCGATTCCCAGATCTCCCGGTAGATCTCGATGAACCGGGGCTCCAGGCGCACCGACTCGACCTCGCGTGGGCGCGGCAGGTCGATGTCGAAGATCCGCTTCACGGTGGCGGGGCCCGCCGTCATCACGACGACCCGGTCGGCCAGCGCGATGGACTCCTCCAGGTCGTGCGTCACGAACACGACGGATGCCCCGGTGCCGGACCACAGATCGAGGAGTTCGTCCGACATCAGAGCCCTGGTCTGCACGTCGAGGGCCGAGAACGGCTCGTCCATCAGCAGGATCCGGGGGTCGTTGACGAAGGTCGCGGCCAGCGCGACACGCTTGCGCTGACCGCCCGAGAGCTGGTGCGGATACCGGTCCTCGAACGCCGTCAGGCCGACCCTGGCCAGCCAGGCCCGCGCCATCTCCTTCGCCTCGGCCTTCGGTACGCCGCGAAAGCGCGGGCCCGCCATGACGTTGGAGAGCACGGTGCGCCAGGGGAAGACGGCGTCCTGCTGGAAGACGAAACCGACCTTGTCACCGATGCCCTGGACGGGCTCCCCGGCCACCAGGACCTCGCCCTCGGTGGGCTCCTCCAGGCCGCTGATCAGGGTCAGCGTGGTCGACTTCCCGCAGCCGGTGGGGCCGACGACGGCGACGAACTCGCCCTGACCCACGGTCAGATCGAGCTCCCGCACCGCGGTGTGCAGCGCCCCCGACGGCGTACGGAACGCCTTGCCGGCGCCCCTCAGCTCGATGGCGGGGCTGGTGTCTGTGTTCATGGAGCGGGACCGTAGATGCGGCCCGCGCCACGACGTCAGCCTTGTGGTCTCAAGCCACACTTCTGCCCGCAAACCCCTGTTGTGCTCGTTTTGCGCGCGATACAACTGCGGGGTTCAGGGAGCGGGCAGCGGGAGGCGCCTTGTCGGCGTGCGGTTCGGCAGGGCGTCGGGCACGGTTGCGGCGTGGGGTTCGGCGCGCCGTCCGGTAAGGGCTCGGCTTGGAGGAGGAGAGCGTCTTGATCGACGTCCTGGTCGTGGACGACGACTTCCGTGTCGCAGAGATCAACGCGGCGTACGTCGGGAAGGTTCCCGGGTTCCGGGTCACGGCGCGTGCGCACAGCGCCGCCCAGGCGCTTGCCACGCTGGAACGCCACCGGATCGACCTCGTCCTGCTCGACCACTTCCTGCCCGACGAGACCGGGCTCAGCCTCGTCCGCCGGATGCGTCAGCACGGCCACCACACCGACGTGATCATGGTGACCTCGGCGAGCGACGTGGCGACCGTCCAGGCCGCCATGCGCCACGGGGCCCTGCATTACCTGGTCAAGCCGTTCACCTTCGCCGGGCTCCGGGCCAAACTCGACTCGTACGCCACGCTGCGGCGCACGGTGGCCCGGGCGGCCGGAACCGGCGACGAGCTCGCGGCCCAGGACCAGGAACAGGTCGACCGCATCTTCGCGGCCCTGCGCACCGGTCTGCCCACCCGCCACTCGGTGCCCACCGCGGATTTGATCCGCGACGTGCTGCACACCGCGGACCATCCGCTCTCCGCCCACGAGGTCGCCGACCGGACCGGCCTGAGCCGCTCCACCGCCCAGCGTTACCTCCGCCTCCTGGAGCAGTCCGGCCGCCTCCGCCTGACCCTGCGATACGGAGAGACAGGACGCCCGGAGCACCGGTACGCATGGGCAGTGTGAGGCTCAACCAGCCATCAGACGGCGGGAGTTGAACCTGCACACCAACTACCCACGTAGTGGCGGACGTTGACGCGGGCGGCTCCCGCGTCGGCGCGGGGACGACGTCTACACCGCCCCCGCCCCCGTCAGGGCCCGTACCTCCGCCTCCGCGTTCTTCGCCTCGTCCGGGATTTCGCCCGAGGTCACCGTGCCGAGCCAGCCCGCGAGGAATCCCAGCGGGATGGAGACGAGACCCGGATTCTGCAGCGGGAAGAACTGGAAGTCCACGCCGGGGAAGAGGGATTCGGGGCTGCCGGAGACCACGGGCGAGACCAGCACCAGGAACAGCGCCGGGACCAGACCCCCGTACACCGACCACACCGCTCCCCGCGTCGTGAAGTTCCGCCAGAACAGGGAGTAGAGCAGCACCGGAAGGTTCGCGGAGGCCGCCACCGCGAAGGCCAGCCCGACCAGGAAGGCCACATTGAGGTCCCGGGCGAGGAGCCCGAGGGCGATGGCCAAGGCCCCGATCCCCACCGCCGCCACGCGCGCGACCGCCACCTCGCCGCGCCGCTTGGCGTGCCGGCGACGGAGCGAGGCGTACAGGTCGTGGGCGACGGACGCCGAGGACGCGAGGGTGATGCCCGCGACCACGGCGAGGATCGTGGCGAAGGCGACGGCGGCGACCACGGCGAAGAGAACCGTTCCGCCTGTGGAACCCGCACCGCCGCCCAGGTTGTAGGCGAGCAGCGCGACGGCCGTGTTCCCCGCGGGATTCGATGCCTTCACCTCGGCCGAGCCGACCAGCGCTGCCGCGCCGAAGCCGAGCACGATCGTCATCAGGTAGAAGCCGCCGATGAGGCCGATGGACCAGACGACCGAGCGGCGGGCGGCCCGCGCGGTCGGCACGGTGTAGAAGCGCGAGAGGATGTGCGGCAGCCCGGCCGTGCCGAGGACCAGGGCGAGCCCCAGGCTGATGAAGTCGAACCGCGCCGTCCAGTCCCCGCCGTACTTGAGGCCGGGTGAGAGGAACTCCTTTCCGTGGCCGCTGTGTTCGGCCGCCGAGTTCAGCAGCAGATTGATGTCGCCGTGGAAGCGCAGCAGCACCAGCACGGTGAGGGTGATCGTGCCGGCCATGAGCAGGACGGCCTTCACGATCTGGATCCAGGTGGTGGCCCGCATCCCGCCGAGCGACACATAGACCACCATCAGGGCGCCGACCCCGATGACCGTCCAGCTCCGCGCGGCATCGCTGGTGCCGCCGAGCAGCAGAGCGACCAGGCTCCCCGCGCCGACCATCTGCGCCACCAGATAGAGAACGGACACGGTGACCGAAGAAGTTCCCGCCGCGATCCTCACCGGGCGCTCGCTCATCCGGGCGGCGACCACGTCGGCCAGGGTGAACCTGCCGCAGTTGCGGACCAGTTCGGCGACCAGGAGCAGCACCACGAGCCAGGCGACGAGGAAGCCCACGGAGTACAGCATTCCGTCGTAGCCGAAGAGCGCGATCAGTCCGGAGATACCGAGGAAGGACGCGGCCGACATGTAGTCGCCCGCGATGGCAAAACCATTCTCCATGGGCGAGAAGAGGCGCCCGCCGGTGTAGAACTCCTCGGCCGAACCGCGCCGGTTGCGGCTCACCCACGTGGTGATGGCGAGCGTCGCCGCCACGAACGCGCTGAAAAGCAGCAGCGCCAGAGTCTGTTGGTCCCCGCCGACGATCACCTGTTGGTCCCCCGTGTCGTTCCCTGCCCGTTCGTTCCCTGCCCGTTGATCCACCGGGCCCCGCGGCCCCGTTCGGCCTGCTGATCCGGTCCGTTGTGCTGATCGTTGTTCTGCTGGTGGTGCTGCTGGTTCTGCTCGAACACGACCCAGCGCAGTTCCAGCGCGGCCCGGTCCCGGCGCAGCCGCGCATGACGCGCGTACGCCCAGGTCAGCAGGAAGGTGGTGAGGAACTGGGCAAGGCCGGCGGCCATCGCCACGTTCACCGCGCCGGCCACCGGGCGGGCCATGAGGCCGGGGGCACTGACCGCGGTGACCACATAGGCCAGGTACCAGGCGAAGAAGGCGAGGGCGGCCGGGACGACGAAGCGGCGGTATCGGCGGCGCACCTCCTGGAAGGCGGCGCTGCGGTGCACTTCGAGATAGATCTCGGCCGGGCTGAGCCGTTCGTCCTCGTCGCCGTCATGCGGTGCGGGCACGGTCGCGGGCACCGTCTCGCCGTCCAGTTCCCCCCACCCGGAGGCGAGGGCGTCATACCAGGGGTCGTCGATCCGCGCCGCCGCGGGATCACGCCCCTCCTGCTCGTCCACCGCACAACTCTCCTTGCCCACGGCCCCGTTCCGGTCGCGTGGCCCAAGGATGGGCAGAGGGGGCGGGCCCTGGACTCTCCTACGCCCCCGCTTCACCCCATTAGGTGATGGAGTCGCCTCACGGGGTGTCCTGTGAGTCAGGGCCGGGCACGTCACGGCCGCGGGCCATGGCTCACACAGGACACCCCCTAGCCACGCGGTGGCTGGGCGAGGCCGTGCAGGTAGGCGTACCGCATGGCCTGGGCCCGGTCACGCACCCCGGTCTTGCCGAAGATGTTGTTGATGTGCGTCTTCACGGTGGCCGTCGAGATGTGCAGGGCCCGCGAGATCTCGGGGTTGGACATCCCTTCGGCGACCAGCCCCAGCACTTCGCCCTCGCGTGTGGTGAGCCCGTCGGGCAACTCGGCCGGTGCGGCGGGAACGGGCGGCGGCGCGGTCACCCGTTCCAGGAGCCGACGCTGCACGGCGGGCGCGAGCCCGGCCTGCCCGGCCAGCACGTCCTGTATCGACTTGACGATCTCCTCGCCCCCGGCGTCCTTCGTGAGGTAACCCCGCGCCCCGGCCTGCAGCGCCGGGAAGAGCGATTCGTCGTCCGCGTACGTCGTCAGGATCACCACCTCGGTGCCGGGATGCTCGGCCCGGATGCGGCGGGTCGCCTCGACCCCGTCACAGCGCGGCATACGCAGGTCCATCAGGACGATGTCCGGAGCCAGTTCGGCCGTGCGGGCCACCGCCTCCTCACCGTCCCGCGCCGATCCGACGACCTCGATGCCGGGCAGCAGCCCGAGCAGCATCACGATTCCCTCGCGCACCACGGACTGGTCGTCGGCCACGACCACCCGGATCGTCCCCCGTTCCCCGGGCCGGCTCCCGGTCATGCGGGCACCCTCAGTCTCACCACGAAGCCCTCCTCGTCCGGCCCGGCCTCCAGGGTCCCGCCGAGCAGTTCGGCGCGCTCCCTCATCCCCAGCAGACCGTATCCGGAACCACTGACAGCGAGCTCCCCCGCCCGCTTGCGCCCACCCGAATCCCGTACTTCCAGGGCCACTTCGTCCGCCAGATATTCCAGCCGTACGGCGACGACCGCGCCCGGCGCGTGCTTGCGCACATTGGTCAGGGCCTCCTGTGCCACCCGGCGCACCGTCTGCGAGGCCTCCGCCGGCAGCGCCCTGCGCTCCCCGTCCACCTGAATCCGGGCGCCCGGAGCGAGCCCGGTCCCGGCTCCCGATCCCTCGATCAGGGTGTGCAGGAAGTCCTCCACGGGGGTCATCTCGCCGCGCAGCGCGGAGAGCGCCTGGCGGGTCTCGGCCAGGCCTTCCCGCGCCATGCCCCGGGCGGCCACCACCCGTTCGAGGATCTTCTCGCGGAACTCCCCGGGCGGCTCCCGCTCGATCAGCAGCCGCGCCGCCTCCAGGTGCACGAGCTGCGCGGAGAGGCTGTGCGCCAGTACGTCGTGGATCTCTCGGGCGATCCTGGCCCGCTCGCCGAGGGCGGCCGACTGCGCCTCGGCGGCCCGCGCGGCCCGTTCCTGGGCGAGGAGCCGCTGGGCGGTGCCCCGCGCCTCGGCATCGAGCCGCAGTACGTACCCGGCGAGCCCGAGCCCGGCCGCGGTCACCATGGTGGTCACCCAGTTGTCGTTGTTGACCACGGTGTAGGCGCCCAGGGCCGCGACGGTGCACGGAACGGCGGCCGCCAGCGGCAGCCGTTCCAGCGCGGTCACCGCGCAACCGCACCACAGGACCAGCGCGAGCACCGGCCAGCCCCCCGCCCTGGCGCCGGCCGCGGCCCCCATCACCAGCAGGAGCGCGGTCAGCGACGGCCAGAGCCGGTGGTCCAGGGTGAAGCGGAAGAACGCCCGGGCCAGCAGCACGCAGACCACCACGAGACCCGCGCCCGCCACCCACGCCCAGTGCCCCGGCCCGTCGTGGAAGGTGGACCAGAGCAGCGTGCCGAACACCACGGCCCTGATGCTCCGGGCGAGATTGCGTCTGGCCCGGGTCAGACCCACGCGGGAGAGTGCTTCCCGCGAGGGCCAGCTGAGCCAGGTCTCCAGGGTCACACTCGGTCCTTCCACACCTGCTGGGCGGGGCTTTCGCCCGCTACACCGTACGACGCGAGGGCCGGCTGGGCCCGCCACATCAGGATGGCGCCGCGGACGAGGAGGGAGGCGGCCAGCGCGACCAGGATGGCGCCGGTGCCCAGGTGGATCCCGGCCAGCGCGCCGAGGGCCGCGAGCCCCACGCGCAGGGCGATGCCCAGGACCCAGACCCCGGCGGTGGCCTTGGTGCCACGCGACCACACCGTGCCGTCCGGCTCGGTCCATATCTTCGAGGTCCAGGCCCAGCCGACGCCCATGAGAACTCCGGTCACGAGCTCGGCTCCGAGCAGGGCGATCGAGCCGGCCTGGTCGTGCTGGTCGACGAGGCCGCCGTCCTTCACCGCGAAGAACACCAGGACGGCGGGGATGAGCCACCACTTCTTCCCGGCGCCCCCCAACTGCTGCGGCTTGAACTGGCGGACCAGGATCAGCGCCACCACCGCGACTGCCACCAGCACGTTGAAAAGCGCGGACATCGAAGCCTCCGGACCACGAGAAGACGAGGAAGACGAGACGCCGGGAACCGGAATCTCTCACGTCTACGAAGTTACGGAAACGACCTGGTCAGAGGCATCGGATCAGGGGTGGACCGCGGGTGGAAGTCTGGTCTCCACCCGTGGGTGGAGACGACGAACGCCGGTCCGGGGAAACCCTGGACCGGCGCTCTCAGGCCCGGATCACGCGTCGATGCGCGAGCGGTCCAGCGTGGCCGCGGAGCTGGTGATGAACTCCTTGCGCGGCGCCACCTCGTTGCCCATCAGCAGATCGAAGACCTGCTCGGAGGCCTCCAGGTCGCCGATGTTGATCCGGCGCAGAGTGCGGAACCGCGGGTCCATCGTCGTCTCGGCCAGCTGATCGGCATCCATCTCGCCGAGGCCCTTGTAGCGCTGGATGGTGTCCTTGTAGCGGACGCCCTTGCGCTGGAACTCAAGCAGCGTGGTGCGCAGTTCGTTGTCCGAGTACGTGTAGACGTACTTGTCCTGGCCCTTCTTGGGCTGGACCAGCTCGATCCGGTGCAGCGGCGGCACGGCGGCGAAGACCCGGCCCGCCTCGACCATCGGGCGCATGTAGCGCTGGAAGAGGGTCAGCAGCAGGATGCGGATGTGCGCGCCGTCCACATCGGCGTCGACGAGCAGCACGATCTTGCCGTACCGCGCCGCGTCGATGTCGAAGGTCCGGCCCGAGCCCGCCCCTATGACCTGGATGATCGCGCCGCACTCCGCGTTCTTCAGCATGTCGGAGACCGACGCCTTCTGAACGTTGAGGATCTTGCCGCGGATCGGCAGGAGTGCCTGGAACTCGGAGTTCCGCGCGAGCTTGGCGGTGCCGAGTGCCGAGTCTCCCTCGACGATGAACAGCTCGCTGCGTTCCACGTCGTCGCTGCGGCAGTCGGCCAGCTTGGCCGGCAGCGAGGAGGACTCCAGGGCCGTCTTGCGGCGCTGCGCCTCCTTGTGCTGGCGGGCGGCGATGCGCGTGCGGGCGGCCGCGACGATCTTGTCGAGTACAGCCCTGGCCTGCGCCTTCGCGTCCCGCTTGGTGGAAGTCAGGAACTCCTTGAGCTCCTTGGCGACCACATTGGCGACGATCCGGTTGGCCGCGGACGTGCCCAGGACCTCCTTGGTCTGGCCCTCGAACTGCGGCTCGGCGAGCCGGACGGTGACGACCGCGGTGAGCCCCTCCAGGGCGTCGTCCTTGACGACGTCGTCCTCGGCGACCCGCAGCATCTTGGCGGAGCGCAGCACCTCGTTGACGGTCTTGGTGACCGAGCGCTCGAAGCCGGATACGTGGGTGCCGCCCTTGGGGGTGGCGATGATGTTCACGAACGACTTGAGGTTGGTGTCGTACCCGGTGCCCCAGCGGAGCGCGATGTCCACGCCCAGCTCCCGGGTGACCTCGGTGGGCGTCATGTGGCCGCGGTCGTCGAGGACCGGGACGGTCTCCTTGAAGGTGCCCGAGCCGGACAGGCGCAGCACGTCGTTGACGGCCTTGTCCTGGGCCAGGTACTCGCAGAACTCGCTGATCCCGCCGTCGAAGCGGAACGTCTCCTCGGTCTTGCCCTCGCCGTCCAGACCGCGCTCGTCGCGCACGACGATGGTCAGGCCGGGTACCAGGAAGGCCGTCTGGCGGGCCCGCTGGTAGAGCGTGTCCAAGGAGAGCTTGGCGTCCTTGAGGAAGATCTGTCGGTCCGCCCAGTAGCGCACCCTCGTACCCGTGCGGTTCTTGGGCACGCGCTTGCCCTTGAGCAGCCCGTTGCCCGGGTCGAAGGGCGCGTCGGGGCCCTGCTCGGTGAAGATGCCGGGCACGCCCCGGCGGAAGCTGATCGCGTGCGTGGCGCTGTTGCGGTCCACCTCGACGTCGAGGCGGGCCGAGAGCGCGTTCACCACGGAGGCGCCCACGCCGTGCAGGCCGCCGGAGGCGGCATAGGAGCCGCCGCCGAACTTTCCGCCGGCGTGCAGTTTGGTCATGACGACCTCGACGCCCGAAAGACCGGTCTTGGGCTCGACGTCGACGGGGATGCCCCGGCCGTTGTCACGCACCTCTACCGAGGCGTCGTCGTGCAGGATCACTTCGATGTGGTCGCAGTAGCCGCCCAGGGCCTCGTCGACGGAGTTGTCGATGATTTCCCATAGGCAGTGCATCAGGCCGCGGCTGTCCGTCGACCCGATGTACATGCCGGGTCGCTTGCGGACCGCTTCGAGGCCTTCGAGTACGAGCAGATGCCGAGCGGTGTAGTTGGAGCCGTCGCGGTCTGCCCCGCTCAGCAGCGCAGTGGACGGAACGGACGTCTCGGCGGTCACGCAGTTCGCTCCTCGCTGAATTTCAATTGCGCCCCTGGTGGGTAAGGGGCCGGCGTCGGTCGCCGGTCAGAGGGTACCGAGGCCTGGTAGAGCCGTTGTAACGCAACCCTCGCGAATCCTCATGCTAGTCCAGCATCGCAAGCATGTTCGATCCCTCGTGGGGGTGATGCGGATATCACGTTCCCATTCAGGCATGAACCATTTAGGCTCCGGGCACGTCCTCATGAACAACCGGCAACCCCGCCGGGAGGGCCAAACGAGACAAGCAACGCGAAACCCGTAAAGCTCCGCAATACGGCTCATTCGCCGCCAACCGGCAGCAGACAGCCACCTTGACCAAGAACTTTCGAGGAAAAGCCACGAGCGGGAACGTTTTCGGCCTGGTTGGATGTTGACCCTGGTACGACAGCTCGTCGAGCTAGAGAAGAGGCGACGTGACTACTGTTCTGACCCCCGCGAGCCCCCTGACGGCCGCCGACCGTTGCGACCGCTGCGGCGCACAGGCCTACCTTCGCGTAGTCCTGACCAGCGGCGGCGAGCTGCTCTTCTGCGCTCATCACGGACGTAAGTTCGAGCCGGAACTGAAGAAGATCGCCGCTGACATACAGGACGAGACGGACCGCCTCACGGCGGTGCCCGAGTCCGCAGGCGACGAGGATCGCTGAGACCTCGCATCACGACGAGCCAGGGCCGGTCCAGGACCGGCGACGGGCGGTCGCTCCCCGTGCAGGGGGAGCGACCGCCCGTTCTCATGTCCCGCTCAGCCGCCCGTGCCGGGCCTCGGCACGGCTGACACCCGCGTGTACACCCCGGGGCTGTCGGCCCGCCCGCAGCCGTTCCCCCAGGAGACCAGGCCGATGAGCCGCCCACGGGCCACCAGCGGGCCCCCACTGTCTCCCTGACAAGCGTCGTGGCCGCCCTTGGGATCGCCTGCGCACAGCATGGTGGACGGGTCGTACGCCTCGTCCGAGTTCGGCGGGTAGGCGCGCGCACAGTCCGCGTCCGACATCACCGAGACGGGGGCCGCGCGCAGCGCCGTCGGGTACCTCCCGCCGCCCGTCGTGTCACCCCAGCCGTAGACCATGGCCGGGGTTCCCGCTTCGTAACCCGCGTCTCCCGCCGGAGCCGTGGGAATGACGTACGAGGCGGGCAAGGGGCTGGCCAGGGTCAGCACGGCCAGGTCGCCCACGTTGGTCGCCGCGTTGTAGCCGGGGTTGACCCACGCGGCGCTCACCGGAACCTCCTGGCCCGCGTTCGAACGCAGCTCGGTACGGCCCGCGATCACCACGAAGTCACTCAACTGGGACACGTCCACCCCCAGCACGTCGCGACGCAGACAGTGTGCGGCCGTCAGGACCGTGGTGGGCGAGACCACCGCTCCCCCGCAGAACTGGCCCGCGCGCGTACCTCCGAACCGGTCACGACTGGACAGCGCCACCACCCAGGGGCTGTCGGATATCTCGACCGGTTGGCCCCCGATGACGACCTCGTCGGCGGACGCGAGCGGCGGCGCCCCCAGTGCAGTGACCGCAAGGACGGCCGCCCCGATGGCGGCTCGGGCGATGCAACGACGCATAGGGTTTCCTGACTCTCGGTGACGTGGACACACCCAGCGTCATCCAGTGAGCCGCACGCCGCACCCGCGAAAACGCCAGAGGGCCCGGCCTCCCCAAGGAGACCGGGCCCTCGATGACGTACGACCGCGACCTAGTCGAGGTAGTCGCGCAGAACCTGCGAACGCGACGGGTGGCGCAGCTTCGACATGGTCTTGGACTCGATCTGGCGGATCCGCTCGCGCGTCACGCCGTAGACCTTGCCGATCTCGTCCAGCGTCTTCGGCTGGCCGTCGGTCAGGCCGAAGCGCATGGAGACCACGCCCGCCTCGCGCTCGGACAGGGTGTCGAGTACCGAGTGCAGCTGCTCCTGGAGGAGCGTGAAGCTGACCGCGTCGGCCGGGACGACCGCCTCGGAGTCCTCGATGAGGTCACCGAACTCGCTGTCGCCGTCCTCACCCAGGGGGGTGTGCAGCGAGATGGGCTCACGGCCGTACTTCTGGACCTCGATGACCTTCTCAGGGGTCATGTCGAGCTCCTTGGCCAGCTCCTCCGGGGTGGGCTCGCGGCCCAGGTCCTGGAGCATCTGACGCTGGACGCGCGCGAGCTTGTTGATGACCTCGACCATGTGCACCGGGATACGGATGGTGCGGGCCTGGTCGGCCATGGCACGGGTGATCGCCTGACGGATCCACCAGGTGGCGTACGTGGAGAACTTGTAGCCCTTGGTGTAGTCGAACTTCTCGACCGCGCGGATCAGACCGAGGTTGCCCTCCTGGATGAGGTCCAGGAAGAGCATGCCGCGGCCGGTGTAGCGCTTGGCCAGCGAGACCACCAGACGGAGGTTGGCCTCCAGGAGGTGGTTCTTGGCGCGCCGGCCGTCCTCGGCGATGATCTCCAGCTCGCGCTTGAGCTTCGGCGCCAGCTTGTCGGCGTTCGCCAGCTTGTCCTCGGCGAACAGGCCGGCCTCGATGCGCTTGGCGAGCTCGACCTCCTGCTCGGCGTTGAGGAGTGGGACCTTGCCGATCTGCTTCAGGTAGTCCTTGACCGGGTCGGCGGTGGCTCCGGCGACCGCGACCTGCTGGGCGGGAGCGTCGTCCTCGTCCTCGTCGGACAGGACGAAGCCCTTGCTCTCGCCCTCGGGCTCCTCGTCGTCACCCTTGCCGGGCGCAGCGTCCTCAAGCAGCTCGTCGCCCTCGACGGCCTCGTCGTCGTCGCCCTTCTTGGCGGCGGTCTTCTTCGCCGCGGTCTTCTTGGCCACCGTCTTCTTGGCGGCGGTCTTCTTGACGGCCGCCTTCTTGGCGACAGCCTTCTTGGGGGCGTCCTCGGCCTCGTCGGCCGACACGTCCACGGTCTCGGCCGGGGCCGCGGAGGCGGCGACGGTCCTGGTGGTGGTCACGGTCGTCTTGGCCGCGACCGTCTTGGTGGCGGTGCGCTTCGCCGGGCTCTTCGCTGCGACGCTCTTGCGTGTGCGCTTCGGTGATTCCGCGGCACTGACCATCAGCGTCACACCCTCTTCCTCGAGGATCTGGTTGAGGCTGCGCAGAACATTCTTCCACTGGGTCGGCGGAATCTGGTCGGCTTCGAAGGCCCGACGCACGTCATCGCCGGCGATCTGTCCATCAGCCTTTCCCCGCTCGATGAGCGCCATCACAGACTCGGACTCGGCGATCTCCGGCGGGAGCGTACGGGATGTGCTGGCCGACACGAACAACCTCTCGAAACGATGGAAAACGGCTTCCGGCCCCGCCCAGGATCGGGCCGGAGCCGACGACCACCGGCTGGGAATGTGCCGGGGGCGCGGGCTGAACCTCGGAGCTGCACAGCGCCACGCATGGCCGCTGTATTCCCTCCTCGGCTGTACCTCTTAAGTCATCGCATGGCTCCGAGGAGTGTTACGCGCAATCTTCGTGGCCCGAGTCACACCCCAAAGGCGACCAAGGGAACACAGGGGGCATAAGCCCCGTAATTGAGTGCGCCGGACCCCCTCCGGGATCCGGCGGCACAGCGTGTCCGGCGGGGCTCCGGTCAGTGCTCGCGCGGCGCGGGGACGACCCGCTCCACCTCGGGGTGGACGGTGAGCAGTTGACGTACGGCCGTCTCGGCCGCCATGGGGTCGCCGTTGGCGAGGGCGTCCACGATCCGCCCGTGGTGCGCGAGGGAGCCGTCCGAGGGGCGGTCACAACCGGTGATCGGGGAGCCGGAAACCTGGAGTGCGGCCGAGACGATGCCGGAGAGGTGCTCCAGCATCCGGTTGCCGGCGAGCTGGATCAGCAGGGAGTGGAACTCGGCGTCGGCCCGCGAGAACGTGATCGCGTCCCCCTGGGCGAGGGCGTGGCCCATGATCTCCACCATGTCGCCGAGGCGCTGCTGCATGTCCTCGCGGCCATGGCCCGCGGCGAGCCGGGCGGCGAGCGGCTCGATGGTCCAGCGCAGCTCGGCCAGCTCGCGGCGCTGGTCGTCGCGCTGGGGCCCGAAGGCGCGCCACTCGATGATGTCGGGGTCAAGAAGGTTCCAGTCGCTGACCGGCCGGACCCGGGTGCCGACGTTGGGCCGGGCGCTGACCAGGCCCTTGGCCTCAAGCACGCGCAGGGACTCGCGGACGACCGTGCGGGAGACCTCGAACCGCTGGCCGATCTCCTCGGGGACGAGCGGGCGGTCCGCGCCGAGGTCGCCGGAGACGATCATCTGACCGAGCTGTTGGACGAGTTGACCGTGCAGGCCGCGGCCGCGGCTGCCCGCCGCGCGTCGGCCCACCCGGCCGAGTTCCGCGTCGCCGCTGTCCCAGGAGGGGGTGCCGATCCGGTCGGACGGGCGCGTCTCTCCGTAGGGGTAGCGGTCGAGTTCGCCCGGGGCCGAGAGGCCGGCGTCGGCGGTGCGGGCGGTCATCATGGTGTGCGCAAGGGTGCTCATGCACCCTTTGTCGGCGGGACCGCGGTGGCCCTTGAGGTCTTTGGTGAAAAGCACACGAAAGGGTGATCACCGCCCGCCCCGCAATTGACGCTTTATCGGAAAGAAGCGGGCATCCCCAAGGGAGTTGTGGGCAGATCCTCGCTCTCTGGTGGCCGATGGCTCACCAACGAGCCCTGGCACGCAGGCCGGTGACCAGATATGCGCAGATCAGAACGGTGAGCGACAACGCGAGTGCGGCTCCGACCGGTTCGGCGACCAGGTGCAGGACGACGATGAGCCAGTGGTCGAGGGCGTGCGGCCACCGCACCCAGGCCAGATCGCGCAGCCGGTCGGGAAGCCCTGCGACGGAGCGCACCGAGTGTCCCTCGACGGCCTTCCTCAGGAGCGGTACGACGGCCACGGGCACGGCCAGGACCGCGGCGAGACCCGCGGCGGTGGCCCGGAAGATCCCGGCGGCGAGCAGCCCGGCCCAGGCGCAGCCGACGGTGAGACCGGCCCAACTGGCGCCCAGCGCAAGCCATTCGTGCGACGGTCCCGCCATGCCGTCCCCGTACACCAGGCGCAGGCTCTGGTAGTCGACCGCGGCCGCGAGGGCGGCGAGCAGGAGGGCGGTCGCGGCGGTCACGACGAGCTTGGCGCAGAGCAGGCCGAGGCGGCGCGGGACGGTGCCCCGGTCGGCGGCGAGCGCCGGGTAGCGGTACTCGTCGCCGAAGGCGAGTGCTCCGAACAGCCCGGCGCCGAGCGCGGCGGGCGGCAGCGGCAGCAGGCCGGGCCAGGCGGCGAGCAACCTCGGCAGCGGGGCGTGCCCGGCCCTGGCCAGCAGCACGGCGAGGGCGGCCGACAGGGCCAGAACGCCCGCCGCCAGCAAGAACGTGGTCCGTACGCCGAGGAGCCTGCGCAGTTCGTAGCGCAGGGGGCGCAGCGGGGTGCGGGCGGGCCTGCGGGTGATGGCCGGCGGGGGGGAACTCCGGGGCGGTGCGGTCCGTTCCTGGGGTGGGACGGCGACGCTCGGGCCGGTGTCGCCGATCTCGTCGGCAAGTCGATGAAGCAGCACGCCGTTGCGGAAGGCCGTCTCCCCGACCTCCGCGCAGCTGCTGCCGTACACGGACAGGTGGCTGCCGTCCTCGGCGACCACCTCGACGGAGCGCTGGGCGGCGCGCGCCTCGCGGCTGACCAGGGCGCCGAGGCGAGCGGCGTGCGGGGTGGCGACGGCGACGTGGGGCCGCAGCCGGGTGCGGGCGAACGCGGTGGCGTCCTGGTCGGCGACGAGCCGGCCGGCGTCGATCGTGACGACACGGTCGGCGACCCGGGCCGCTTCCTTGGGGTCGGCGAAGGTGCACAGGACGGTGCCGCCGTGGTCGGCGTGACCGCGCAGGAGTCCGTAGAGCCAGGCGTTCTCGCGGGGAGAGAGACCCTCGGCGGGCTCGTCGAGGAGGAGGGTGTGCGGGTCGCCGAGGAGGGCGGCGGCGAGGCCGAGGCGGCGGTCCATGCCGAGCGAGAGGGTGCCCAGGCGCTGGTCGGCAAGACGGGAGAGGCCGACGACTTCGAGCATTTCGTCGGCGCGCGACACCGGGACGCCCGCGACGGTGCACATCAGCTTGAGCTGGCCTCTGGCGGTGCGTACGGGGTGACCGGGCACATCGCCGAGGAGGGTGCCCACTTCGCGGGCGGGGTGGGCGAGTTCGTGCAGGGGGCGGCCGCGGAAGTAGGTGATGCCCCGGCCCGGTTCGAGTTCGAGCATCAGGCGCAGGGCTGTCGTCCGGCCCGAGCCCGGGGCGCCCAACAGGGCGGTGAGCTGCCCGGGTCTCGCCTCGAAGGTGAGGTCGTCCACGGCGGGCGGGAGGTCTCGGCGGGGGGCACTGGTGAGTCCGATTGCCTGGAGCATCGCTTCTCCCGCGGTAGATGAGACTGCTCGGCGGCAGGCCGGGGTACCGCAGCAACATAACGCGACATTTAGGACTTTTGGTGCAGGGTTGGGGCGATGTACCCCTGGATGTCAGGCCATTGGGCGCGAGGCCGAGCGGACGGCCGCCGGTCCGGCCCGGCCCGGCCCAGCCCGTCCCACGTGCCGAGGGGGCAGGATCGGGGACTCCCATGCCCCGGGCCGGGGGCAGCACCGGGCACCGGCGCCACTCCTCGGGATTCCCCGGCCCGTCGTTCGTGCGGTTGCTTCGGCGTCAGAGCCTGTGTCTGAACCCCGTCCGGATCGGACCGCGGCGTCTGGTGCGTGCGATCGCAAGGCGCCGGAAGGTCCTCGATGGGGGTACCCCCTGGTCTTCACGACCTTGGGGGAGGAGCTACTAGGACGTTTCGGCAACGCGGCATGGGGGTCCCCCCTGGCCCTTAAGGCCTTGGGGGAGTGCGTGCCAGACACCCCGGGCCCGGGCGGGGTTCAGACACAGGCTCTCAGACCTCGGGCCGCAGCATCGGCGGGTTGAGCAGTGTCGCGCCGCCGGCCCGGAACAGCTGGGCGGGGCGGCCGCCCTGCCGGGTCGTGGTGCCGCCGGCCGGGACCAGGAAGCCAGGGGTGCCGGTCACCTTGCGGTGGAAGTTGCGCGGGTCCAGGGCGACGCCCCACACCGCCTCGTACACCCGGCGCAGCTCGCCGACGGTGAACTCGGCCGGGCAGAACGCCGTCGCGAGCGAGGAGTACTCGATCTTCGACCGGGCGCGTTCCACCCCGTCCGCCAGGATCTGGGCGTGGTCGAAGGCGAGCGGCGCGGGCTGCTCGCCGTCGCGGGCGAATCCGCCCTCCTGGCCGAGCAGGTCCTCGACGGGGGCCCACCGCGCGCTGTGCGCGTCGCCGCCCGCGCGCGGTGCGGGCAGGTCGGGCGCGAGGGCCAGGTGAGCCACGCTGACCACCCGCATCCGGGGGTCGCGCCGGGGGTCGCCGTAGGTGGCGAGCTGTTCGAGGTGGGCGCCGTTGGCAAGGGCCGGGGCCGACGGGTCCGAGGCGCACAGCCCCGTTTCCTCGCCGAGTTCCCTGGCCGCCGCGGTGGAGAGGTCCTCGTCGTCGCGGACGAATCCGCCGGGCAACGCCCAGCGCCCCTGGAACGGTGGCTCCCCGCGGCGCACCACGAGCGCGCAGAGCGCGTGGCGGCGCACGGTCAGCACGACCAGGTCGACGGTCACGGCGAAGGGCGGAAAGGCCGACGGGTCGTAGGGCGACATGCGGCGATCATAGTCGTCTGCCTGACGATAAACACTCCCCTCGACACCCTCCGGCACTTCTTCTCCTGTCGCACCTCCCGCGGCGCTCATCCCGCTCAGCCTCCCAACTGGAGCCATTCGGCGGCCTGCTCGACCATGCCGACCCCGAGCCTGCTGATCCGTACGGTGAACGGCTCCCCCGCGACGCTCAGGCCGGCCAGCCGGACCGCGCCCAGCGGAGCGGACCGCATGGGGTCGAGCGCGACCGTTCCGGCCGGGGCGTCCGGGCGGATCCCGGCCAGGGTGGTGAGCAGCTGGATGCCCGCCGCTGCCGCCACCGCCGCCGGACGGCAGGCGGCCGGATGCGGCACGGGCACGCTGTCGGCGGTGCGCTGCTCCCCCGCGTACATCTCGGGCAGCCGGTGACCGAACGCCTCCGAGGCGGCCAGCACGCCCCGGAGCAGGGCGACGGCCTCCTTCTCGTAGCCGGCCGCCGCCAGGCCCGCGACGGCGACGGCGCTCTCATGGACCCGCACCGCCCCGGCCCGGTGCCCGAACGGGTTGTACCCGGGCTCCTTGACGGCGAGCCCGCGCAGCCCCCAGCCCGAGTCCATCGCGGGGCCGCCGAGCAGCCGGGCCAGCTGTTCGGTCTGCACCTTGTCCAGCAGCCCGGGCGCCAGGCGGCCGCCGCCGAGCAGCCCCGTGTCCAGCAGGTGGGCGGCGCCGGCCCCGAGCAGCGGGACCGGGCGCCCGTCGGCGGTGCGAGCGGCGGCGGGACGGCCGCCGCCACGGTCGTCCACCCAGAACTCCGCCCGGAACCGGTCTCTGAGCGCCCCTGCCCGCGCGAGCCACGCGTCGGCGCCGGGACGGCCGCACTCCCGCAGCAGTTCCGCGCCGAGCAGAGCGGCCCGGTGGACGTGGGCCTGGGTCTCGGCGCGTACGAACCCGGCGGCCCCGGGGCCGCTCTCGGCCAGGTAGCCGTCCTCGTCCAGGGCGGCGGCCAGCCAGTGCAGACAGCGCTCGGCGGCGGGCAGCAGTTCGGTCACCTCCGGCTCGGGCAGTCCCCAGCGCCGTGCCTCCGCGAGCACGACCGGGAAGGCCAGGGTGGCCTCCACTCCCGTACAACCGGGCGGAAGGTAGGGGCCCGCATCCCTGAACGGCCCCGGAATGCGTCCCAACTCGGGCCCAGTGACGGTGAGTTGACTCCTTGCGAGGGTACGGAGAGTGGCCGCCGCCAGCCGGGTCGACAGCGGCAGCGCCATCCGTGCCGCCCAGAGCGCCTCGGCCGGTGCCGCCCCACACCGCCAGGGGACTCCGGCCGCCGCGTACAGATCGGCCGGGCGCGCCGGGTCGCGGATCAGCAGCGCCCGAAGGTCGTCGATGCTGTGTTGGAGCAGCGCCGCCACGCGCGGATCGTCGCCCTCGGCCCTGGCCTCCTGGGGCGAGGGCAGCGAGCTCGCGCCGTGTCCGGGCGGTCGCACCGGGCGGCCCGCCCTGACGTTCAGCTGGATCGTGCACGAGCCGCCCGGGGGCAGTTCCATGGTCCAGCGCAGCACTCCGGCGGAGGCGAGCGCGTCGGTCGGCGGCGGCTGGGCGGTCACCACCGAGTGGGCGTTGCCCGAGGTCCAGCGCATCCCCGAGTCGTGGACGCTGGCGGGCAGTTCGGGCCCGGCGCGGCCCGCGGCGACGGCGCCGAGCTCCGCCAGGTCGGTGCCGAGGGCGATCTCCACCGGGATCCGCAGCGGCCTGGCCGCCGAGCTGCTCAGGGTGATCCGCTCGGTGCCGTCCGCCTGGCGGAGGCGCTCGACGGCGATCTCGGGGTCGGGCCCGCCGTCCGCCGAGGTGCGGACCACCGCGAGGAAGCGGGCGCGGTCGGCCGATATCGATCTGCCCTGGACGGCGATCGGGTCGCGTCCCGCCACCCTCAACTGGCAGCGGGAGAGCAGCCGTCGGCCGTGCTGATAGAAGCCTTCGAGGCCGTGCCCGGTCAGCTGTCCGTGTTCCGGCGACACCGCGAGGCCGGGCAGGGCCACGCAGATCACGGCCGCGTGCACGGCGGGCAGCTCGCCGAGCGGAACGGGGGCCCTCGGCGGGACCGGCCCCGGCGAGCTGCCGGTGCCGGTGCGGGGAGGGGCGGTGAACACCATGCGTACCCTTTTCTGTGCGTTGCGGGCGACGGCGGTGGACCTGGCGGAGCCAGCCGTCCGTGCGGCGCGGTGCCCGGATCCGTGCCGCCATCCAGGTGAACGCCACGAGCCTCGACCGGGTCACGGACGGATCGCCCCGGCCGCGCACCGCAGCGCCGGGTCGCCCGCGGCTGCCGCGCTGATCCCTTCTTTCACCCCTCCCGATGCACCCGCTCCCCACCCCGGTAGCGCGCGCGGTCGCGCACCTTCCCCGACTTGGGGCCGGCGGGCGCGGAGCTGGCTGAACTCCCGGACTGCGAGCGACTGTTGGGACTTTTGGTGCTGTTGGGACTGTTCCGTGAGGATGGCGTGGGCTTGCGGCGCGGCTTGGGGCGGATCGCCCGGCGAGCGGGCTGGTCTGCGGGCTTCTCGACGTCCTCGGGCGTGGGGCGGATCGCCCGGCGTGCGGGCTGGTCTGCGGGCTTCTCGACGTCCTCGGGCGTGGGGCGGATCGCCCGGCGTGCGGGCGGGTCTGCGGGCTTCTCGACGTCCTCGGGCGT